>NZ_JAELUG010000699.1 GCF_016429255.1 Rhizobium sp. ASV8 | reverse complement strand
CCCCCCCCCCCCCCCCCCCCCCCCCCCCCCCCCCCCCCCCCCCCCCCCCCCCCCCCCCCCCCCCCCCCCCCCCCCCCTTTTTTCTTGCTGAAGACGTCATACGAGATTTAATAGACCGTCTCGTGGGCTCGGAGATGTGTATAAGAGACAGGGGCATAGCTCAAGGGCACGTTTCATCCACATCCCATTCTTGACGTTGAATTCTCTCGCAGGATAGTTGCAGCTTGCAATTTCAGAGCCTGAACCAGTACCTGTCTCTTATACACATCTGACGCTGCCGACGACGTGTCGTGGGGGGTGATAGCGGGGGGGGGCGGGGGATGATAAGAGGGGGGGGGGGGGGGGGGGGGGGGGGGGGGGGGGGGGGGGGGGGGGGGGGGGGGGGGGGGGGGGGGGGGGGGG
>NZ_JAELUG010000698.1 GCF_016429255.1 Rhizobium sp. ASV8 | reverse complement strand
GAGCGTACCGGCGCCGCCATGACAGGAACCAGGCAACGCAAGCAATATATTTTTATTCACAAAATAGAGCAATAAACGAAAAAAGGACGGTGCCGAGGATGTAAACCAAGGTCTTTTTGCAAGCTATAAAATTTACAAGGCTGCAATTTCTATCAGTCCATAGCACAAACGCTCGGTCTAGGCATGCACGGCCTTCGGTTGCCGCACGGTGGCCGGCAGGTTCGCCTCCGACTCAGATTCACAGATTCACCGTGAATAACAACCCGGTCTCGTACGTATTGTGTCAGAGCCCGAGGCTAAGGCAGAGCTTACCCCGAAAAGTCAGGACTGCTTCATTTTCCTTTTCTTTTCTACAATACGTAGTCTCACGCTCCGGTTCATGTAAAGCAAAACGGATCACGC
>NZ_JAELUG010000697.1 GCF_016429255.1 Rhizobium sp. ASV8 | reverse complement strand
GCTCGGGGCGGTCTTTGTTGATTTTATCCGCCGTCCATAATACTGCCTCGTCTAGTTCATAGTCAAAGCATTCTGCCAAACGGAACCATGCGTCCCATCTATCTGCTGTAAATTGCAGCTGCGAGCGCAAGAAGGTTGCACCTGTTCGTAGATCGTCTGTAGCGCCCGGGGTCTGCCGACGATTCAAATCGACGCCTTTAAACTTTGACAACGCTATCATACCCAGCAAGTAAAACCAGCCATGGTTGGCGAGTGTAGCTTCTGGCGTGTTTACTGTGACAGAGTCAACAGCAATGCTACCAGAAAGGGCACGATAAAGGCGCAAAGGGTGTATTGGCTTCTTCAATATCTCGGTAAAGTTGCGCAAGTTGTGTATCATCTGAGGCGTGGACTTTGTCTGAC
>NZ_JAELUG010000696.1 GCF_016429255.1 Rhizobium sp. ASV8 | reverse complement strand
CAAGACGACTGCGCGATTCTATCGATACCGCGGGGTCTGCGTGCCCATTTCGCAGCATCTGATTGTCAAGACGGCCTCCTATGTAGACCTCACGGAAGCTGCAACACTGCAGTACATTGCAGAAAACATTTCAGTACCCGTCCCAAAAGTCTGGTGCTCATTCATGCGCAATGGCCGTGCGTATTTAGTCATGGAACGAATCTACGGCCACGGATTCACAACGGACTGGGGACAGCGGTCGCAGGAATCAAAGGACCGGCTCTACTCCCAACTGCAATCCATGATTAAGGAATTGCGGTCGCTTCCTCGCCCGCTAGATGTCGGCGTGCAGAGCGTGACTGGTGGCTCTTTATGCGATTGTCGCGTCGCAGCCCCAGGGGTTCGTTTTGGGCCCTTCCAGAC
>NZ_JAELUG010000695.1 GCF_016429255.1 Rhizobium sp. ASV8 | reverse complement strand
CCCCCCCCCCCCCCCCCCCCCCCCCCCCCCCCCCCCCCCCCCCCCCCCCCCCCCCCCCCCCCCCCCCCCCCCATAGTTCACTCAGACGCCCACAACCGCACTCTCCCCCCACGACACGTCGTCGGCAGCGTCAGATGTGTATAAGAGACAGCAACATCTTTACCGGGGTCATCATCAGCAGACTACTCTGGGCGACCGCGGCAGTCCATATTGCTGGAGCCGTAGCCTTCGTTATTGGAATCATCTTTCAGCTGTCTCTTATACACATCTCCGAGCCCACGAGACGGTCTATTAAATCTCGTATGCCGTAAACTGCTGGAAAATCGGGGGGGGGGGGGGGGGGGGGGGGGGGGGGGGGGGGGGGGGGGGGGGGGGGGGGGGGGGGGGGGGGGGGGGGGGGGG
>NZ_JAELUG010000694.1 GCF_016429255.1 Rhizobium sp. ASV8 | reverse complement strand
CATCTGCGTTGTGAGACTTGCCATCCTTTGTCCTGATACCAACCGCACGCTTCTGTCCTGGAGTAGCGCTGCTATCCTCCTCCATAATAGAGTCGCAAGCGCCCTCCTTAGGGCCGAAATGAAACTTGACGCCTTTGGATGCCGCAAGCTTTTGGAAGTATGCACAGGCATCAGCGCAGCGCATAAATCCAGCCAAAGAGTCCAGAACGGCCTCATAAGAGCGGTTGTCAGCATCATCTGGTATCTTAAAATCCAACAACTTGTCCTGCCAGCCACCGGCTTCGGCACGCTTTCTGTCTTCCGTGTTGCTCTTGACAAACTGGCTGTCACGGATACCGTCTCGCTCCATGTTGGCAAGCGTCTCTTTTTCTAGTGCACTCAGCTCATCAGACGGCTGAACGC
>NZ_JAELUG010000693.1 GCF_016429255.1 Rhizobium sp. ASV8 | reverse complement strand
CCCCCCCCCCCCCCCCCCCCCCCCCCCCCCCCCCCCCCCCCCCCCCCCCCCCCCCCCCCCCCCCCCCCCCCCCCCCCTCGTTTCAAGCTTAATACGGCATACGAGATTTAATAGACCGTCTCGTGGGCTCGGAGATGTGTATAAGAGACAGGAGCTGGATCGTTTCTCGCTCGCGGTTTTTGAATTCACGCCTTGGCTGCCGCTAAGCCTGTATCCGATCGCTCCCGGCCGAATGCCGAGCAGCTGAGTGCCTGTCTCTTATACACATCTGACGCTGCCGACGACGTGTCGTGGGTGTAGAACAAGGGGGAGGCCGTGAGAGAAAAAAAGGGGGGGGGGGGGGGGGGGGGGGGGGGGGGGGGGGGGGGGGGGGGGGGGGGGGGGGGGGGGGGGGGGGGGGGG
>NZ_JAELUG010000692.1 GCF_016429255.1 Rhizobium sp. ASV8 | reverse complement strand
CCCCCCCCCCCCCCCCCCCCCCCCCCCCCCCCCCCCCCCCCCCCCCCCCCCCCCCCCCCCCCCCCCCCCCCCCCCCCTTCTTTTCACGCCTATGACGGCTTACGAGATTTAATAGACCGTCTCGTGGGCTCGGAGATGTGTATAAGAGACAGCTGCCATGGCGGCCGTGGGCGCAAAGACTATGGCTTTGAAACTGGATTGCTGCTGCGAGGCTTCTTGCCGGATGCTGCTCACCATGCCTGCTGCGACAGCTGTCTCTTATACACATCTGACGCTGCCGACGACGTGTCGGGGGTGTAGATATCGGGGGTGGCGGGCTCAGGGAAGAGGGGGGGGGGGGGGGGGGGGGGGGGGGGGGGGGGGGGGGGGGGGGGGGGGGGGGGGGGGGGGGGGGGGGGGGGGG
>NZ_JAELUG010000691.1 GCF_016429255.1 Rhizobium sp. ASV8 | reverse complement strand
GGATGGAGTCTCGCGAATGTAGGAAAATATATCAGTAATGGCTAGGGGAATAACACCAGGCTGAGAGCCGGTTCCCTGCATGGAAAAAGTTTTGCCAGTGCCCGTCATTCCGTAAGCAAAAACGGTTCCGTGATATCCTTCCATGACGCGGCGCACCAGGCGTTTCGCGATATGGTCATATACTCGAGAATTGTTGTCTTGTGTGGCAAATACATTATCTACAAGATTGTTAGTGGTGCGAGCAATCCGTGACAAATTTTGTGTGCAACCTACCATAATAGTGGTCGCCGCCTTCTTTTCCCTTGTAAGAAATTAGCGCCGTTCGTCCGTCTACCATCCATTCTCCATCTGGTTTCTGCTGACTTGCAGAGGAGTCTGGACGGACTCTGACGGAGACTAAGAC
>NZ_JAELUG010000072.1 GCF_016429255.1 Rhizobium sp. ASV8 | reverse complement strand
ATGCTGATCGCCATCGTGACACTCTCGATGGCGCTGACGCCGCTCAGTTCCGCACTTGCGAAACGGCTGATGAAGGGCGACACGCAGGAGGAACTGGATGAGGATTTCGAGGGTGCAGGCTCCGATGTGCTGATGATCGGCTTTTCGCGTTTCGGCCAGATCGCCGCGCAAATCCTGCTCGCCAGCGGTCGCGACGTGACCGTTATCGATTTCTCCGCCGACCGCATCCGGCAGGCATCGAGCTTCGGTTTCCGCATCTATTTCGGCGACGGTACCCGCAAGGACGTGCTGCGCTCCGCCGGGATCGATCGCGCCAAGATCGTCGTGGTCAGCACGCATCAGCGTGAGATCACCGACAAGATCGTCGAGCTCGTTCAGACCGACTATCCGCACGCGCGCATCTTCGTCCGCTCCTACGACCGTGTCCATTCGATCGACCTGCGCCGCAAGGGCGTCGATTATGAACTGCGCGAAACGTTGGAATCCGGTCTCCTCTTCGGCCGCCGCACGCTGGAAGAGCTGGGGGTCAGCGAAGCCGAGGCCTATGAGATTGGCGAGGACATCCGCAAGCGCGACGAGCAGCGGCTGGTGTTGCAGGTGAGCGAGGGGCTGCAAGCCGGCGCCGACATGCTTTACTCCAGGCCTGTCAAGCCGGAGCCGCTGGTCAAGCCGAAGCGCGCCGCCGAGACCTACAGCGATGCCGACGATCTCGTGGCATTGCCGCAGGAGGAGCCGGAGCGGGCTTAGTTCTTTGCGGTGATTACCCTGTCGAGGGCGAATTTCAGTTCGTCCTTGACGCCGGCCGACATGGCGAGAATATCGCGCGCCTTCAGGAAATCGAGAACGCCGGTGCGGCCGACGGTTGGCCGCAGGAAGATCTGCGGCGCTTGCAGCCGTAGCTTCAGTGCGATGTTGGACTGCATGGTCAGCTGACCGGCACCGAACAGGCTTTCGATGCGGTTCGGAATGTGTCGGCCGCCGCCTTCCGGGCCGCCGACGACGTCGACACCGATGATGATATCGGCGAGCCCGGCCAGATGCTCGTAGGGAACGGGGTTCATGATGCCGCCATCGATCATCACGCAATCACCAAGCTTGACCGGCATGAAAACGGCGGGGATGGCGGCGGAGGCTGCAAGAACCGGAAACAGTTCTCCCTTTTCGATGACCACCTCGGCCTGGCCGTAATAGTCAGTTGTCACCACCTTCAGCGGGATATGCAGGCCCGAGAAATCCTCAGGAAAAGCAGGCGGCAGGAATGCGCGCAGGATGCGCTCGAGATTGAACTGACCGAAGCGGATGCTGCGCATGCTGACCGGCCGCAAGCTCCAGATTTTGTTGAGCACGGCGGGGCGGTTGCCGACCGTTGCCAGCGTGTAATCGCGGATTTCGGCGCCGGTCATGCCGGCCGCCATGGCCGCGCCCATGATCGAGCCGATGGAGGCGCCCGCAATCGCAACCGGGCGAATGCCGAGTTCGTCGAGAGCTTCTATGATGTGGATATGGGCGAGACCCCGCGCGCCGCCGCAGCCGAAGGCGACCGCGACGCTCGGCGTACCGGAGGCAGCAAGCGGATAATCGCTGCCGACGAAATCAGCGTAATCGCCCATTTCCTTCTCCTTCCACCGTTATGCCGATCGCGGCTGGTAACGGAAGAAATGCATCTTGCTGTCGCCGAAGGTGCGAACCTCCAGAAACAGGAAATCCGACGGTGCTGAAACCGTCACGTCGCCGCGCTCTTCGAGGATCGCCAAGGCGCCAGGCACCAGCCAGCCGCCCGCTGCGGCAGCTGCGAAGGCCTTCTCGCCGAACCCTTTGCCATAAGGTGGATCGGCAAAGAGAAAATCGAAAGGTTCGAGATTGCCGACGCTGCCGAGATCCGTTGCGTCCCGTCGCAGCATGCGCGTGCGTCCATGCAGCCCGAGGGCGTCGATATTCTCCCAGAGAAGCCCCCGGCCCTCGACGCTGCTCTCGACGAACAGCACATGGCGGCAACCGCGCGAGGCGGCTTCAAGTCCGACCGCACCGGTACCGGCAAACACATCCATCATCCGGGTGCCGTCGATGGCCTCCGGATAGGCATGGCTCAGAATGTTGAACAGGCTCTCGCGCGTGCGATCCGCCGTCGGACGAATATCATTCGACTTCGGCGTCGCAAGCGAGCGACCGCGAAATTCACCGCCGACGATCCTCACAGCGCGTCAGCCCCTTCCGCCCTTGGGGCCGCCCCTGCCAGCGCCACCGCGGCCAGGACCACCACGACCCGGTCCGCCGGATGGACGGCCAGCGCCACCGGGCTTGCCGCCAAAACCGCGCGAGCCGCCTGGCTTGCCACCCGGCTTGCCGCCAAAGGATTTGCCGCCGCCCGGCTTTTTGCCGAAGGGCTTGCCGGCCGGCCGATCACCGAAGGAACGTTCGCCTTGCGGACGGTCACCGAAGGGCCGATCGCCACGCGGCGGGCGGTCCCCAAACGGCCGATCATCCTGAGGGCGATCGCCGCGAGGACGCTGGGAGCGCTGTTCGCCATCGAAGGATCTGGCGCGCGGACGCTCGTCTCCTTCAGCACGCGGACGTCGATCACCGCGAGGCTTGTCGCCATACGGACGGTCACCCCGAGGCTTATCACCAAAAGGACGGTCGCCGCGCGGAGGACGATCACCAAATGGGCGATCACGCGGCGGACGATCACCTTGAGGACGATCGCCGCGGGGGCGGTCGGAACGGACGTCGCCGCCGAAGGACTTCGCACGAGGGCGGTCGCCACCCTCCGGTCGCGAGCCCCGCGGCTTGTCACCATAGGAACGATCGCCTCGGGGCTTATCGCCAAAGGATCGGTCCCCGCGCGGAGGACGGTCGCCGAACGGACGATCACCCTGAGGGCGATCGCCGCGGGGGCGGTCGGAGGAGCGCTTGCGATCGAAACCTTCATCATCGCCGCGCGACCTGCGCGGGGCTTCCTCGCTCGAACGGATCCATTCGCCATCGCCCTCGTCGACGCGATTGATGCGAACGCGGGGTCCTTCGTCCGGGCGGTCGAAGCCGCCGCGCTGGGGACGCTCAGGTTCGCCGCGCCTGGTGGCGGTCTTCACATTCTTGGCGGCTTTTGCCGCTGCCTTTTCGCCGAGGGGCCGGGCGCCGGGGGCCATCCAGACATTGGCATTGCGACGCGAACCGAGCGGCTGGCGCTGCGGCCGGTCGTCATCCTTGCGACCGCCTTCACGGCGCCCTTCGTCCCGACGATCATCGCGCTTGGTGTCGAGACGGCTCAAAGCCCGCTCGCGCTTGTCTTCCGGGCGTTCACGATCGCGTCTCGGGCGTTCGTCCTTCGCAGCCCGGACCGGCTTGGCTTCCGCCTCTTCGGCATCGGCAACGGCCGGAGCATTGTAGAGCGGCGCGTCGAAATTCGCCTTGGCGTCCTCGACCAGACGCGGGCCGAGCTGGTCGCGCAGCATGCGCCCGCGCACTTCAAGCACGCGACCTTCCGGCAGGTCGCCCAACTGGAACGGACCATAGGAAATGCGAATCAGGCGGTTAACCTCAAGGCCGAGCGCGCCGAGGACGTTCTTGATTTCGCGGTTCTTGCCTTCGCGCAGACCCATGGTGATCCAGACGTTGGATCCCTGCGTACGATCGAGCGTCGCTTCGATCGAGCCGTAGAGCACGCCGTCGACGGCGATGCCTTCCTTCAGCTTGTCGAGCGCTTCCTGATCGATCTCGCCATGGGCACGGACGCGGTAGCGGCGCAGCCAGCCGGTGGTCGGCAGCTCGAGAACGCGCGCGAGGCCACCGTCGTTGGTCAGCAGCAGCAGACCTTCGGTATTGATATCGAGGCGACCGATCGACATGACGCGCGGCAGCTCTTCCGGCAGATTGTCGAAAACAGTCGGACGTCCCTCAGGATCGGCATTGGTCGTCACCAGACCGGCCGGCTTGTGGTAGAGCCACATGCGCGTGCGCTCGATGCCGCGGATCGGCACGCCATCGACCTCGATCTTGTCGGAAAGGGTCACGTTGACCACCGGCGTTTCCAGCCGCACGCCATTCAGCGTGACGCGGCCGTCCATGATCATACGCTCGATGTCGCGGCGCGAAGCCACGCCGGCGCGCGCCATGACCTTGGAAATGCGCTCCGCCTTTCCATCTCCGGCCGCCGCCTCGGCTGCAACGCTTACAGTGGAAGCCTTTGCCGGCTTCGCGCCATCGCGCTTTATCGTCTTCTTGTCGCCAGTAAAGGGCTTCGACCCAGGCCGCTTGGGCTTGTCATTCATTGTCATTTGTTGTTTGCCTGAATTTTTAAGGCGTGTTCCTATCAGGTCGCGCCCCTGCGGTTAAGTGGAAAATCTTGAATGGCGGCTACAAATCAATTCATGGAGCTTGCGCTGGCCGAAGCCCGCAACGCCGGAGAGCGTGGCGAAGTGCCGATCGGCGCCGTCGTCGTGCTCGACAACAAGGTCATCGCCAGGGCCGGCAATCGCACTCGCGAACTCAATGACGTCACCGCCCATGCCGAAATCGTCGCCATCCGCCTGGCCTGCGAGGAGCTGGGCCAGGAGCGGCTTGCAGGCGCCGATCTCTATGTCACGTTGGAACCCTGCACCATGTGCGCCGCGGCCATTTCGTTCGCGCGCATCCGACGTCTCTATTTTGGTGCCGAGGATCCGAAAGGTGGCGGTGTCGACAATGGCGTGCGTTTTTATCAGCAACCAACCTGCCATCATGCGCCGGAAGTCTATTCCGGCCTCGGCGAAACCAGTTCCGCCGAAATTCTGAGACGCTTCTTTCAAGCGAAACGCTCCGAAGACTGAAAAGCGGCGGAGCAAGCACCGCCGCTTTTTCAAATTGCTTATTGGAAGGGCTTCCACCAGCTGCTGTTGTTGGACTGCTGCGCCGCTTCGGCATCCTTCTTGCGCTTCTTTTCCTTCTTCGACTCGGGCGTGCCGACATCGTTGAGAGCTGCCGGATCGGAAACCTGGCGATATTCCTGCGGCGGGTCGATGAGGTAGCGCCGCTGATCGATATAGGTACCCGCCTGATCCTGGCGCGCGGCGCGGTAAGCGGCCGTCTGCTGCGCTTCGGTCATGCGGTTCTTGGTGGTGTCGGCCTGAGCCAGCGGCGAACGATAATTGACGTCGTTCTTCTTCGCGTCGGCTTCCGCTGCAAGGCGCTTACGCGCATCTTCGGGCGATTCCAGCCAGGCCGGATTGTCCTTGCTTGCCAGCGACTGCTGCGGCGCGGTGAGCGTGTCCTTGTCTCCACCCACAACAAGGCCGGGACGGTTCGGATACTTCACGCCCTTGTCCTTCGGCGTCGCCGCCGAGACGGAAGCGATATCGCCGAGATCGTCCAGGAGCTGTACGCCAGCCGTCTTGCCGGTGCCGTAAGTCGGGCTGCTGAGGCAGCCGGACATTACGCCACAGCCAATCACAAGTGCCGCCAAGCTGACGCCGACACGAACGCTATGCATCGCTCTCATGAATACCCTTCCCAGCCACGCCGGAATAAACTTAACAGGACCCCATTTCACGGCAACTGCCGTAAAAATCGGGCCAATTTCAGGCAGCTTTTACCGGATGAACACCGCAAAGGCAATTCACCCGGTAATATTCTTCAGTTGACAGTAGAGCGCCGTGCTTCCCTTTGGAAGCACAAAGGAGGCTCTACCGCTTTTATGCACGCATCAGACTTTCCGAAAATCGATTCCGATTTTCAGGCCGATGCTGTCGCAAGCTCACGTAGCGCCAACGCGTCGCGCGCCGAGACATCCGGGTATTCCGGGTCCGAGCCGACATCGGTGGTGATACGCCAGGAACGGGCGCACTTGCGGCCCTCGGCGAGCTTAGGAACCACGCTGACCTTGGCGGCATCGTCAAGACGGAACGCATCCGAAGGGCCTTCACCACCCTCGATGGTGATGCCCGAGGTGATGCAGATTTCCGAGAAATCCTGACCTTCGAGCACCTTCAGCAGTTCCGGATCGGCGATGTAGACGACCGGGGCGGCTTCCAGCGAGGAGCCGATGCGCTTATCCTTGCGCTCAATTTCCAAGGCGCCGGTGACGACGCTGCGCACGGCGCGGATCTTCTTCCACTTTTCGGCCAGCGCCTCGTTCTTCCATTCGCCCGATACGGCAGCGAACTGTTCGAGGTGAACCGAGACCGCCTGCGGATTGCGCGACAGCCACGCCTCTTCGGTGGTGAACGGCAGCATCGGCGCAAGCCAGGTCACCATGCAATCGAAGATCGTGCGGATGACGGCGAGCGAAGCGCGGCGGCGCAAGCTCGACGGGGCATCGCAATAAAGCGCATCCTTGCGGACGTCGAAGTAGAAAGCCGACAGCTCGACATTGGCGAAATCGATCAAGGCACGGGCAATGCGCTTGAAGTCGAAGGCGTCGTAGCTTTCGCGCACCAGCTCGTCGAGTTCGGCGAGGCGATGCAGCATCAGCCGCTCCAGCTCCGGCATGTCGGCATAGGCGATGACTTCGCCCTTGTCGTGCGCCAGCGTGCCCAGCATCCAGCGGATGGTGTTGCGCAGCTTGCGATAGGCGTCGACATTGGTCTGGATGATGGCCTTGCCCAGGCGCTGGTCTTCCCAATAGTCCGTGGTCATGACCCACAGGCGCAGGATATCGGCGCCGGCGTCCTTCATCACGTCCTGCGGGGCAACGACGTTGCCGAGCGACTTCGACTGCTTGCGGCCCTGCTCGTCCATGGTGAAGCCATGCGTGACGACCGTATCGTACGGCGCGCGGCCACGGGTCGCGGCACTTTCGAGCAGCGACGAATGGAACCAGCCGCGATGCTGGTCGGAGCCTTCAAGATAGACGTCGGCCGGCCACTTCAGGTCCGGACGGTCTTCCAGCGTGAAGGTGTGGGTCGAGCCCGAGTCGAACCAGACGTCGAGAATGTCCATGACCTGCGTCCAGGCCTCATTGGCCTTTTCACCGAGGAAGCGCTCACGCGCACCTTCCGCGAACCAGGCATCGGCACCTTCCTGCTCGAAAGCCCCGAGGATGCGGGCATTCACAGCGTCATCCTGCAGGATGTTGCCCTGCTCGTCGACGAAGATGCAGATCGGCACGCCCCAGGCGCGCTGACGCGACAGGACCCAATCCGGGCGCTGTTCGATCATGGCGCGCAGGCGATTCTGCCCGGCTGATGGCACGAAGCGCGTGTCGTCGATCGCCTTCAGGGCGCGGCTACGCAGCGTCGAACCATCCGCAAAGTCCTTGTCCATATAGACGAACCATTGCGGCGTGTTGCGGAAGATGACCGGCTTCTTCGAGCGCCAGGAATGCGGATAGGAATGCTTCAGCCTGCCGCGCGCAAAGAGCGTGTTCGTCTCGATCAGCGCCTTGATGACGATGTCGTTGGCGTTGCCCTTCTTGCCGTTGTCGTCCATGACGCGTCCACCCTCGAAGCCGGGAGCGTCGGCGGTATAGAAGCCGGCATCGTCGACCGGGAACGGAATGGTGGACGAGATCCCACGCTTTTCGAGGTCACGAGCGTGCGAGGTCCAGGCGTCAAAGTCCTCGCGGCCGTGGCTGGGAGCCGTGTGTACGAAACCGGTGCCGGCATCGTCGGTCACATGCTCGCCATCGAGCAGCGGCACCTTGAAGCTGTAGCCGAGCGAAGCCAGCGGATGCGCGCAGGTGATATGGGCGAGCACCCCAGCTGGGACGTCACCTAAGCGCTTGTACTGCAGCTTTGCCTTGGCAAAAGATTCTTCCGCGAGCTTGTCAGCGAAGATGAGCTTCTCGCCAGGGCGCGGGCCGAAATCATTGGAGGCTTCCGTCACCTCGTAGAGACCATAGGCGACGCGCGAAGAGAAGGCGATCGCACGGTTGCCAGGGATCGTCCATGGTGTTGTTGTCCAGATGACAACAGACGAGCTTTTAAGTGCTCTCAACATGTCCTCAGCAGCATCAAACGCGGCATCCATCGACTCATAACTTGAGTTTGGACTTTGTGCCAGTTCAGCGTCGGCAACCGGGAACTTCACCCAGATCATGTCGCTCTCGACGTCGGCATATTCGACCTCGGCTTCGGCCAGAGCCGTGCGCTCGACAACCGACCACATGACCGGCTTGGAACCACGATAAAGCTGACCGGTGCGGGCGATTTTCAGCAGCTCGCCGGCGATGCGGGATTCCGCATGGAAATTCATGGTCAGATAAGGGTTGTCGAAATCGCCGACGATGCCGAGACGCTTGAACTCCTCGGACTGGATCTTAATCCAGCCGGCGGCAAAGTCACGGCATTCCTGGCGAAACTCGTTCACCGGAACCTCGTCCTTGTTCTTGCCCTTCTCGCGGTATTTTTCCTCGATCTTCCACTCGATCGGCAGGCCGTGGCAGTCCCAACCCGGAACGTAGTTGCTGTCATAGCCGCGCATTTGGAACGAGCGGGTGATGACGTCCTTCAGGATCTTGTTGAGGGCATGGCCGATATGGATGTGACCGTTGGCGTAGGGAGGGCCGTCATGCAGCACGAACTTCTCACGGCCGGCGGCGGAGGCGCGCAGCTTCTTGTAGAGGTCCATCTGCTGCCAGCGGCCCACCAGCTCCGGTTCCTTCTGCGGCAGGCCCGCGCGCATCGGAAAGTCGGTTTCCGGCAGATAAAGGGTCTTGGAATAGTCCATCTTTTCAGGGGTATCGGTCATAGTAGTGACAATTGCCTCGGTGTCTCGGGCGTCTTGCGCTTGAAAAGCGCAGCCATATGGGGATTTTTCGGCGGCGGAAAGCGCCCTGGGAGCGGGCGCCAAAAACCCGGACCTTCCGGCAGCTTACAGCGCGCGGAAGGCCGGGCCAATAATTCGTATCGATAGGCTCAGCCGAAATTGGGTCATAGCCGCCGGTTCATAGGCGTTTTTTTCAAGGAAAGGAAGAGGAAACAACGCAGGCGGCACATGGAAAGGCCGCGGACGTTTCCGCCCGCGGCCAATAGACATTGTTCGTATCAGGCATGCGCCGTGGCGCGGGCCGGCATGACTGCATTGAGGATGACAGACACAACGATGTTTGCCGCCAGCGCCAGCAGCCCGGTATAGGCCGTGAAACCGGCGTCACCTAGGGGAACCATATGCAGGGGTTTCCAGCCGGCATCCCAGACGAGATAGGTGCCGCCGAAGAAGCCGACGAACCAGCCGGCCAGCAGCGCAGGCGCCCGGAACCATTTGGTATAGAGGCCGAAAACCAAAGCCGGCAGCGTCTGCAGGATCCAGATGCCGCCCAAGAGCTGCAGATCGAGCGCGAACTGCGTCGGCAGGAAGATGATGACGAGAAGCGCGCCCACCTTGACGACGAGCGAGGTCATCTTGGCGACCTTCGCCTCGCCGGCATCGGAAACCTGCGGGTCGATATAGGCCTTCCAGAAATTGCGGGTGAAGAGGTTGGCAGCGCCGATGCTCATCACGGCCGCAGGGACAAGCGCGCCGATGGCGATGGCCGCGAAGGCAAAGCCCGCAAACCAGCTTGAGAACAAGTTCTGGAACAGCGCCGGAACAACATCATTCGCGCTGTCCAGCTTCAGGTTTGCCGCGTGGCCCATATAGCCTAGCAGGGCCAGCAGACCGAGCAGCAGCGTATAGGCCGGCAGCAGCACGGCGTTCTTGCGGATGGTATTGCCGCTGTTCGAGGCGAAGATGCCGGTCAGCGTATGCGGATACATGAAGGCCGCAAGCGCCGAGCCGAGCGCCAGCGTCGCATAGGCGACATACTGGTTACCACCAAGCAGCAGGCTGCCGGCCCCCTTGGCTTTGAAATCCGCATCGGCCGCGGCAAAGACATTGGCGTAGCCGCCAAGCTTGGCCGGGATGAGCGCAATGGCGGCAATGACAACGATGTAGATCATGATGTCTTTGACGAAGGCGATCAGCGCCGGCGCGCGAAGGCCTGCCGAATAGGTATAAAGCGCCAGGATGATGAAGGCGACGGCGAGCGGCAGTTCGCCGTGAAGACCCAGAGCCTTGAACACAGCCGTCATGCCGACGAGCTGCAAGGCGATATAAGGCATGGTGGCGATGACGCCGGTGAGCGCAACCGCCAGTTCGAGAGCGCGAGAGCCGTATTGGCCGTGCACGACATCGCCCGCCGTGACGTAGCCATGATCCTTTGCGCGCTTCCACAGAAGCGGCATGACCATGAAGACGAAGGGATAGACAACGATCGTATAGGGCAGCGCGAAAAAGCCATAGGCTCCGACCGTATAGACCAGGGCCGGAACGGCGATCACGGTATAAGCCGTATAGAAGTCGCCACCGACGAGGAACCAGGTGATCCAGGTGCCGAAGGTGCGGCCGCCAAGGCCCCACTCATCGATATGGGCAAGGGTCTTCGGCCTGCGCCAGCGGGCGGCCACGAAGCCCATGACGGTCACGAGCGCCAGGAAGAAGATGAAGACGGCAAGTGCTGTCGGATCGATATCAGTCGTCATGGCGCATGCTCCGATAAGCGATCCACGTCAGCAGAGCGGTGATCGGCACCCAGGCCAGTTGATACCAGTAGAAGAAGGGGAAGCCGAGCAGAACCGGATCGTGAGCGTTATAAAAGGGGACCCAAAGCAAGCCTATATAGGGGATGACGAGCAGCCAGCAGGCCGCCGTTCCGAAACGTTTGTCCATTACGTGCGCCTTTCGGAAAAGGGGCGCGGCGA
Organism: Rhizobium sp. ASV8; assembly: GCF_016429255.1. GTDB lineage: Bacteria > Pseudomonadota > Alphaproteobacteria > Rhizobiales > Rhizobiaceae > Rhizobium. Next base: position 25,246 of record NZ_JAELUG010000072.1, on the reverse strand, counting down.
CTCGCGCCCTGCAATATGAGCATTGCAGCATCTTCCCACCCGCTCAAGGCAAAAAGATACCGCACTGCCGCAATCCTTGCGCGCAGTCTTTACGGCTAGGTCAGGAGAAGGCGATGCAACGATCGGTATCGCTGAGCGGCTGGACGCCGGCGAGGAGTGCCCGTGCTTCCTCTTCGTCCTTGCGGATCTGCGCGACGAGCGGATCGAGACCGTCGAATTTCAGCTCCGGGCGGAGATAGCCGAAGAAGGAAACCGAACAGATCTGGCCGTAGAGATCGCCGCTGAAATCGAAGACGAAGGTTTCGAGCAACGGCGCGCCATTGTCCGTCACCGTCGGGCGGCGGCCGTAACTGGCGACGGCATCGCGGATGACGCCGTCCTCAGCACGGAATCTCACCGCATAAATACCGGCTTTCAGCGAGACTTCCGGGGGAAGCTGCATGTTTGCCGTCGGAAAGCCGAGCGTGCGGCCGAGCTTCTCGCCGCCGATGACCGGCGCTTCGACGGTATAGCGATAACCGAGCATTCCGGCGACCTCAGCCACCTCTCCGTCGGCAAGCAACGTGCGGATGCGGCTCGAGGAGACAACCTCGGCATTTTCGTCGCGGAAAGCGTCGATGAGCGTCACGCCGAAACCGTTGCGACTGCCGGCGTTCATCAGGAAGGCCGGACCACCCTGGCGATCATGGCCAAAATGGAAATCGAAGCCGGTGACGACTTCTGAAGCGTGGAGCCAATCGATCAGGATCGAATGGACGAACTCATCGGCCGATCGTTGCGAAAAAGCACGGTCGAATGGATATTCGATGACGGCATTGAAGCCGAGTGCTTCCAGCAAGCGCGCCTTGAGCGGCGCCGGCGTCAGGCGGAATACGGGATGATCCGGGCGAAACACGGTGCGCGGATGCGGCTCGAACGTCAGAACGAGAGCCGGAACGCCGCGCTCCCTGGCAATCTCCAGCGCGCGATCGAGCACCGACTGATGACCGCGATGCACGCCGTCGAAATTGCCGATGGCTACGACCCCGCCCTTGAGGGCTTCAGGAAGCGGCTCTCGCGTCTCGTTGCGGTGGAAAACGGTCATCGGCTACCACTCCGGTCAGACTAGGCGCGGCATCCACCACTTCGGTGAAGCCTGCTCACGTGCCAGAAAAGCGCCGAGAGCAGCCTCATCCGTATGCCCGTCGACCATATATTCGCGAGCGTGGATGCCATGGCTGATATAAAGAAGATCGAGACCGTAATCGAGCGCGCCGCGCACGTCGGTCGGCATGCCGTCGCCGATGGCAACCACGCGCGACATCGGGAATTCGCTCTTGACCTCGCGGGCTGCCGCAATCGCCGCATCGTAGATCGGCTGGTGCGGCTTGCCGGCGATGCGCGTCTGGCCGCCGAGGCGCTCATAATAGGCGGCCATGGCGCCGGCGCAGGGGATCATGCGGTGGCCGCGCTCGACGACCAGATCGGGGTTGGCGCAGATCAGCGGCACGTTGCGGGTGGACCAGGCCGTCAGCATATCCGTGTAATCGTCGGGCGTTTCCGTCTCGTCATCGAAGAAGCCGGTGCAGACGATGCTTTCGGCCTTGTCGGCGTCGACGCGCTCTACATCAAGCCCTTCAAGGATGCCGGTGTCGCGCTCCGGTCCGAGCAGAAACACTTTCTGCGGGCCTTCGGCAATGAGCTTGCGGGTGACGTCGCCCGAGGTGATGATGCGGTCGTAGACGCTGTCGGGCACCCCGATCGCCCGCAACTGCTCGACCACCCTCGGAGCCACGCGCGGAGAATTGGTGATGAGGACGACGGTCAGCCCTTGCTTGCGAGCCGCCTCCAGCGCGATCGAGGCTTCCTTATAGGCTGAAACACCATTGTGAAGCACGCCCCAGACATCGCAGAGCGCAACATCATAAAGTCCGCCAATCTCGCGAAAGCTTTCGATCCGTTTGCCCATGCCGTCCTCGCATTACATAAATCACGGGCTGACATCGCAAACCGGCCGGCAAATTACAAGAGCGGCATGCAAGGTTTTTGCGGCGCACAAGGCCGGGAGGCCAAGCGTTGGCAGCGTCGGCGCGTGCGCATATGATTAGCGGGAGGCAACGGCTTCAAAGCCGAGAGAAGACACTAACCCACCCTTCCGAACCAGATTGGATTGGGGTATCGCTTGCAACGGCATGCTACGCAGGATCGCCATGGGCGTTAATCATCCTCGAAACAAGCCAGACAGCGCCGTAAAAATTTCACAGTGTTGTTCTTGACTCGCCCGGTAGCCACACCTAAATCACGGTCGCTAGCACTCGCCGATGCTGAGTGCTAACAAAGCCCATACGGATCCCCCGCTGATCCGTGAAGTCATTTGATCGAGGGATTAGACAATGGCAACCAATTTCCGCCCCCTTCATGACCGCGTCGTTGTTCGTCGCGTTGAGTCCGAAGCAAAGACCAAGGGTGGTATCATCATTCCCGATACCGCCAAGGAAAAGCCGCAGGAAGGCGAAATCGTCGCTGTAGGCTCTGGCGTTCGTGATGAATCCGGCAAGGTCATCCCGCTCGACGTCAAGGCTGGCGATCGCATTCTGTTCGGCAAGTGGTCGGGCACCGAAGTCAAGCTTGATGGCGAAGACCTTCTCATCATGAAGGAAGCCGACATCATGGGCATCATCGGCTAATCCAGCCGGTTTCCCCTTTTCCGATACAGCTGACGGGCCATAAACCCGTTCAATGCGAATTCAGGAGTTTTTAGACATGGCAGCTAAAGAAGTAAAATTCGGCCGCAGCGCCCGCGAAAAGATGCTTCGTGGCGTTGATATCCTCGCTGACGCAGTGAAGGTCACGCTCGGCCCGAAGGGTCGTAACGTCGTTATCGACAAGTCCTTCGGCGCTCCGCGCATCACCAAGGACGGCGTCACCGTCGCCAAGGAAATCGAACTCGAAGACAAGTTCGAAAACATGGGCGCCCAGATGGTCCGCGAAGTTGCTTCGAAGACCAACGACATCGCCGGCGACGGCACGACCACTGCAACCGTTCTCGCCCAGGCCATCGTTCGCGAAGGCGCCAAGGCTGTTGCAGCCGGCATGAACCCGATGGACCTGAAGCGCGGCATCGACCTCGCTGTTGCTGAAGTCGTCAAGGATCTCCAGGCCAAGGCCAAGAAGATCAACACTTCGGAAGAAGTCGCACAGGTCGGCACGATCTCCGCAAACGGCGAAAAGCAGATCGGTCTCGATATTGCTGAAGCCATGCAGAAGGTCGGCAACGAAGGCGTCATCACGGTTGAAGAAGCCAAGACCGCCGAAACCGAACTCGAAGTCGTCGAAGGCATGCAGTTCGACCGTGGCTACCTCAGCCCCTACTTCGTCACCAACCCGGAAAAGATGGTCGCCGATCTCGAAGACGCGTTCATCCTGCTCCACGAGAAGAAGCTCTCGAACCTGCAGGCAATGCTTCCGGTTCTCGAAGCTGTCGTTCAGACCGGCAAGCCGCTCCTCATCATCGCTGAAGACGTCGAAGGCGAAGCTCTTGCTACGCTCGTCGTCAACAAGCTGCGCGGTGGCCTGAAGATCGCTGCCGTCAAGGCTCCTGGCTTCGGCGACCGCCGCAAGGCCATGCTGGAAGACATCGCCATCCTGACGGGCGGCACTGTCATCTCCGAAGACCTCGGCATCAAGCTCGAGTCGGTTACGCTCGACATGCTCGGCCGTTCCAAGAAGGTTTCGATCTCCAAGGAAAACACCACGATCGTCGACGGCGCTGGCGCCAAGTCCGACATCGAAGGCCGCGTTGCCCAGATCAAGGCTCAGATCGAAGAAACCACCTCTGACTACGACCGCGAAAAGCTGCAGGAACGTCTTGCCAAGCTCGCTGGCGGCGTTGCCGTTATCCGCGTTGGCGGCTCGACGGAAGTTGAAGTCAAGGAAAAGAAGGACCGCATCGACGACGCTCTCAACGCGACGCGCGCTGCTGTTCAGGAAGGCATCGTACCGGGCGGCGGCACGGCTCTGCTGCGCTCCTCCGTCAAGATCACCGTAAAGGGTGAAAACGACGATCAGGAAGCCGGCGTCAACATCGTTCGCCGCGCTCTGCAGGCTCCTTGCCGCCAGATCGCTGAAAACGCTGGTGATGAAGCCTCCATCGTTGTCGGCAAGATCCTCGACAAGAACGAAGACAACTTCGGCTACAACGCTCAGACGGGCGTCTACGGCGACATGATCGCCATGGGCATCGTCGACCCGGTCAAGGTCGTTCGCACGGCTCTGCAGGACGCAGCTTCGGTTGCTTCGCTGCTGATCACCACCGAAGCCATGATCGCTGAGCTGCCGAAGAAGGATGCCCCTGCTGGCATGCCGGGCGGCATGGGCGGCATGGGCGGCATGGACATGATGTGATAAGGCCAACGGCCTAATCACAGGAATGTTCATAAAGCTTCGCCCATGCACTTTTAGTGCTTCAGGCCGCCAAGCGGCCTGAAGTGGCGGCATGGACATGATGTGATAAGGTCTTAGCCTTATTGCGACTGTTCAATCCGACATCCGGAATTGACGAAGGGCGGCTCTCAGGCCGCCCTTTTTGCTGTGTCAAAGCGACACGCTCCCAAGCCCGGGAGCCCCTCCGGCAATGCAATTTTATGCAACCTGCCCATTGCCGTTCTAGAAAAAGCCCCTATAACTCGCGGCGCAGCGATTTTGGAGAGTAAGCTGCGATGCACGAAAATTTTACTGATTTTGGACAGGATTAACCCGAGACTTGGCTTGGCCATGACCTTCGAGGTTGGATTCGTCCAAATTTATTACTTGAAAACGACTTCGCAGGTCGGCTCGCCATCCGGAAACATTGTTGAAAGACGACAATAGCGGGGGTGCGGCTCTGTTTTCTTCATAGCGGATGCAGCAGGCGGTCAGACCGTCCATCCGGCCGCATATGGAAATTCAAACGAAGTGCGCAGGGGCCTATGCGCTCAAGTGGTGGGGATCAGCTTGTTCAAAATTGCCAAAGCAAATTTTGCCGCGCCGTTCGCGCCCGGTTCGCTGGCGTTTGACAGCCAAGATCCCAGTCTCCTCGCGCAGTTCTGCGTTTCCGAAGGCTGGACGGGTGACCTGTCGAGCGGCCTCATCAAGCTCGGGCAATGGAGCACCATGCTGCATGGGCTGAGCTCCTCGGAATGCGGCCTCCTGAGCCTGATGCATTGCTATGACGGGCAGGATCGCGTTCGCATCCTCGATCTTTTCGAACAGGCCGCAACCGCTACATCTTCCTTTTGCTATTCCACCACGGCCCTCGGCACCAACGGTCACCGCCAGCCGATCTTCTGCGTTGGCGAGTCCATTGCCGCAGACGAACATCATGCCGGCAGCATGGTCGGCATCTTTCTGTTTCCGCGCTTCAAGCTGGAGCCGGGCAGCCAATTGGCAACCCGGCAATAAGTTTGAGCGCAAGGGCACCCGCCCCAGCGCCAGATATCATCAATCGCGTTTCGGAACGTTCAGGCCGCGCTGGCTTGCGGGACGCGCAAGCGCGCGCTCCAGCCAGGCCATGACTGCGGGGAAGCTTTCAAGTTCGAGCACCTCGCGGCCGCCATAGAAAACGTCGACGCCGCGCACCCATGGAAATGTCGTGATATCGGCGATGGTATATTCATCGCCCATGATCCATTCACGTCCCTGCAGGCGAGCTTCGAGAACGCCGAGGAGTCGTTTTGCCTCGTCACGATAGCGCTCGACGGGATAGGAGTTGTTGGCGACCTTGTCGGCGGCGAATTTGAAGAAGTGACCGAACTGGCCGAACATCGGGCCGACGCCGGCCATCTGGAAAAAGACCCATTCCAGCATCTCATAGCGCGCGGCGGCATCGCCCGGAATGAGCTTGCCGGTCTTTTCAGCGAGATAGACCAGGATAGCGCCGGATTCGAAAAGGCCGATCGGCTTGCCGTCCGGGCCATTGGGATCAATGATCGCCGGGATTCGGCCGTTCGGATTGAGCGACAGGAACTCCGGCGACTTCTGGTCATTGGTGCCAAAGGAAATCAGATGCGGCTCGTAGGGCAGCTCCAGTTCCTCGAGGGCGATGGAAACCTTGACGCCGTTCGGCGTCGGTAACGAGTAGAGCTGAATAATATCCGGATTGCTGGCGGGCCAGCGCTTCGTAATTGGAAATGACGAGAGATCAGCCATGAGATCTTGCTCCTTAAGACTATGATTTAGCGATGAATCGACGCCAACATAGCCGATACCGCGCGTATGGAAAGGGGCTGCGAGCAGCCATTGTTCAATGATTGTGAACTAATTGTCCGCAGTTGTTTATCTTTCCAACCTCCAAAAAATCACGGATATCTGTGACCATAAATTGTCGCCACCGAACTGAAACGCTTTTACCGGAGACTGTCATGTCCAATACCAACAACGTCATCATTCTCGTGGCGCGCATCCTGCTCGCCTTCATGTTCATCTTCGCCGGCTTCGGCAAGCTGACCGATCCGGCAGGCACGGCCGGCATGATCGCCGGCGCCGGAATGCCCTACGCAACCCTTCTCACCTACCTCGCCGGCGCTTTTGAATTCGTCACCGGCGTATGCGTACTGATCGGCTTCCAGATCCGCATCGTCGGCTGGCTGCTCGCCGCATTCTGCGTCTTCACCGGCATCGTCTTCCATCTGGGCACGGTCAACGTTCCGGATTTCCCGGCTGCCGCCAACGGCTGGATCAACGGCCTGAACTTCGTGAACTTCCTGAAGAACATCACGCTGGCAGGCGCCTACATCATGCTCGCCACCAATGGCGCCGGCGTCTACTCGGTCGATGCCCGCCGCGGTGCCTACGCAGCCGCTTGATTGCCGCATACTTCCCAAGACGCAAAAAGCCCGCCTGGAATATCCAGGCGGGTTTTTTTGCGTGAACAGGAAATGGGGAAACTAGAGCGCGCTGTGCACGGCCGCGATGATGCGCTGAACCATCGGATCGCCCTCGTGGCTTTCCTTGCGGGCGCGAACGAGGCAGGCTTCCGAGCGCAGGATGATGCCATCGGACAAGATCTTCAGGTGATTGGCCCGCAGGGTCGAGCCGGTCGAGGTAATGTCGACGATGATATCGGCTGAGCCAGCGGCCGGCGCACCCTCCGTTGCGCCGAGGCTTTCGACGATGCGGTAAAGCTGGATGCCATGCTGGCTCGAAAAGAACTGCTGCGTCAGCCGCCAGTATTTCGTCGCGACCGTCAGCCTGTGGCCATGACGAGTACGGAAATCGGCGGCAACATCGCCGAGATCGGCCATAGTATCGACATCGAGCCAGATCTCCGGCACCGCGACCACGACATCGGCGTGACCGAAACCAAGCCTCGCACAGAACTCGACGCGGCGATCGGCTTCCGCCATACCCTCACGAACGAGATCCTCACCGGTAATCCCGAAATCGACGCTGCCATTGCCAATCTCACGGGAGATTTCCGAAGCAGACAAGAAGGCGATTTCAACACCATCCCAGCCATCGACCCGGCCGCGATAGGAGCGGTCGTTGCCGACGGCGACGATGGGCATGCCGGCGCGCTCGAAAACAGCCGAGCAATCGTCCTTCATGCGGCCCTTGGAGGGAAGCGCAATGGTAATGGTCATCAGGCTGCCCTCGCGGTTTCGATGCGATCGAGCCAAAGCGCGAAGCCGACCGCCGGAATATGATCCCTGGCGCCGAGAAGGGTCATCAGCCGATCGAAACGGCCACCACCGGCCAGCACCGCGCTCGATCCCTGCACCGTCACTTCGAAGACGAGGCCGGTATAGTAGTCGAGGGGGCGGCCGAAGGCGGCGCGGTAGTCTATCTTCGCGGCATCGACGCCGGTCTTGGCCAATGCAGCGACGCGGGCATCGAAGCTTTCCAACGCCTTGCCCAGCTTCAGGCCTGCTGCATCGGCAAAGCCTGCCAGTGCGGCAGAGGCGTCCGCCAGCGGCACGCTCAGGGACAGGAACTCTTCCAGGACGAGGAATGCGGCATCGTCGAGCCGGGTTTCCGACAACACCAGCTTCTCGCGAAGCCGGCGAGCGATTTCCAGCGGCGAGCGGCTGGCATTGGTAGAATAGCCGGTCGCCTGCATGGTGGCATCGATATGCTTGACCAGCCCCTGCTCGTCGCCGCGATTAAGGAAATCGAGCACATGCGCATCGAGCCCGGTAACAGGCTGCGGACTTGCCAGACGCGCCAGCAGCGTTTCGAGCTGTATCATGTTGCCGAAGGCATGAATCAGACGCTTCTGCCAGCCTGTGGGCAGGCCGAGCGCCTGCACCACGGCCTCGAACACTGCCTGATCGCCAAGCGTTACCGAGAGCGGCTTGCCGGGAACCAGACGGCTCAGAATGCCGATGGCATCGCCAATGGCACGGGCATCGGCGCTGGCCGTATCGCCGTCACCCAAATCCTCGATGCCGGCCTGATAGAACTCATGGCCGCCTTCGCGGCGCTGGCGAAAGATCTCGCCGAGGTAGGAATAGCGCTTCGGCGTGCCGGTCGCGGTTTCGATATGGCGCAGGCAGACCGGAATCGTGAACTCCGGGCGCAGGCAAAGACTGGCGCCGGTTTCGCTCTCTGTCATGAAGATGCGCCGGCGAAGATCTTCGCCCGCCATGTCTAGAAAGGGCTCGGCCGGCTGGATGATCGGCGTATCCACCCGCTCCGTCCCGCGGACAGTGAATTCATCCAGCAGATCGCCGGCAAAATCCGGGAGGTTGATCAGGGGCATCAGCCCGCCCTCTTCCTGTCTTCCGCGTGCGCCGCCAATATTTCCTGCACCTTGGCGATAAGTTCGGCTTCCGGCACGGTTTCCTGTGCCACGCGAGCCTCGCGCCAGCTGGCATTGTCCTCGATCTCGCCGGAGAGGCGCTTGCCTTCGATCAGATCCTTGATCTGGACGACGCCCTGGGCACGCTCGTCGCCGCCCTGGATGATGGCGATCGGGCAGCCGCGACGATCGGCATATTTCAGCTGGTTGCCGAACTTCTTCCAGTTGCCCTGGAACATCTCGGCGCGGATGCCGGCGGCACGCAGCTGCTGCGTGAAGCGCTGATAGCGTCCCATGGCATCGACATCGCCATCCATGACCGTGACAAGCACAGGCTCGATCACTTCTTCGGTGCCAAGCTTGCCGAGGTTCTTCAGTGCGGTCATCAAGCGAGAAACACCGATGGAGAAGCCTGTTGCCGGAACCGGCTGCCCCATGAAGCGCGAGACAAGTCCGTCATAACGGCCGCCGCCGCCGACCGAACCGAAAACGACTTTTTCGCCCTTCTCGTTGGTGACGTCGAACAGCAGTTCGGCTTCGTAGACCGGACCGGTGTAATATTCGAGGCCGCGAACGACGGATGGATCGATCTTGATGCGATCGGCCTGATAGCCGGCGCTGGTCACGAGGCTGCCGATGAAATTCAGCTCGTCGACGCCCTCGACGCCGTTGGACGTGCCGGCAACAAGCTCGGCAAGCTGAACAGCGCTTTCGGCATAGTCCTTGATGCCGACGAAGAAGAGCACCTTCTCGATCTGATCGGCATTGAGGCCGGCACCCTTGGTGAAGTCGCCGGACTCGTCCTTGCGGCCGGGGCCGAGAAGCAGCGCCACGCCTTCGGGGCCGAACTTATCGAGCTTGTCGATGGCGCGCAGTACGTTCAGGCGCTGGCCGGCCTTGTCGTCGCCGCCGAGACCGATCGCTTCCAGCACGCCGTCGAGAACCTTGCGGTTGTTGACGCGGATCACGTAGTCGCCGCGCTTGATGCCGAGCGCTTCCAGCGTATCTGCCATCATCATGCACATCTCGGCATCCGCCTGCACGCCCGGCGCGCCAACAGTATCGGCATCGAACTGCATGAACTGACGGAAGCGACCCGGGCCCGGCTTCTCGTTGCGGAAGACATAGCCGGCGCGATAGGTACGGTAGGGAAGCTGGATCTCGTTGAAATTCTCGGCGACATGACGGGCGAGAGGCGCCGTCAGGTCGTAGCGCAGCGACATCCACTGCTCATCGTCATCCTGGAGCGAGAACACGCCTTCGTTCGGCCGGTCGCTGTCTGGCAGGAACTTGCCGAGCGCATCGGTATATTCGAACAGCGGTGTTTCGACGGGATCGAAGCCATAATGCTCATAAACCGCCCGGATCTTGGAGGTCATCTCGTTGACGGCGCGAATGTCGCTGGCCGAACGATCGACAAAGCCACGCGGCAGGCGGGCCTTGAGCTTCTGCGGTTTCTTCTGTTTGTCGCTCATATCTAAGGTAATCCGGTACGGGAACAGTGGCGGTTAACTAGCGGATTGGGCTGAATGCGGCAAGGATTGTTATATGTTAGCGCCGTACAAACGGGCAAAAAACCAGAGAAGGCGACATAGATACCATGCCACATGCGATCGTCCTGAAATGCGCCAATGACAGCGCCGCCCCGGTTTTGGATCTCTGGCGCGAGGCAAGCCGGTTCGAAACCACCCCGTCGATGGAGGCGCTGAACTATCCGCCGCATCTGACGCTCGCCGTTTATCAGGACATCGAGATGTCGTTGCTTGTTGCAGCCGTTCAGAAAATCTTCGGCAGCATGCCGCCCGTGTCGATCGAATTCTCCGGTATCGGCCATTTTCCGAACGAGATGCTGGTGCTTTGGGGGCGCCCCGCCGATGACCGGGCCTTGAGGAAAATACATGCCGCCATTCATGAGGAGATCGATCCCGCCCTTTGCCACGAGCATTCCCGCCCGGATCGCTGGCAGCCGCATTGCACCATTGCGATGAAAATTCCCGCAAGCGCGGCTGACCAGGCGCTGGCATGGGCGACGTCGACTTCAGCTCGATTTACGCTCACCTTCGACGCGGTCGACTGCATAAGCTTTCCGCCGGTCGAAATCCTGAGAGAAGTCAAACTGCTGCCTTGATCCGCTTTCAATGTTTGGATGATGCAATTTGCGCTTGCCTTCGCGGCGACCGCAGCTAGGTTCATGGGCATGCGGTTCTTTGCGATCCTGACGATGGTAATTGCCTGGCTGTTCTACGGTGCTATGCCGGCGCTGGCGAACTGTCCTGTTTGCGATTCCGCCACGGCCATGCCCGTCGCGTCGACCATGAGCATGCATGGCGGAATGGCCGACATGTCTGGCATGACGGGCCATGGCGACATGATACAGCATCAAGAGAAGAAGCCGGAAAACCCTTGCGCGGGCGGCATGGCGCATGTGGCGTCCTGTGCCGCCTGTCTTGCCCTGACGCCAGTCCTTGCGGCTCAAGGCGGCAAGCATGTGTTCTCCTATCCGGTACCGCCGCTTGGCCAGCGGCTGGTCGGTTCCCGCCCGGAGCCGATGGCGCCGCCTCCCCGTTTCGTCTGACGATCCTCTGTTTTATAGCAGGAGCGGCTTTCCGCTCACATTCAGACACCGTCCAGAAACGGAAAGAACACCTATGTCTATCTCAAGAACTGTTATCCTCGCCGGTGCGTTTGCCTTCGCGCTCAGCCTCCCTGTCTTCGCCGACGATATGTCGGGCATGGATATGAGCAAGCCGATAGGCGACCAGGGCGCATCCAGCAAGGCCTATAACGACGCGATGGGCAAGATGCACAAGGACATGATGATCACCTATAGCGGCGATGCCGATGCGGATTTCGTCCGCGGCATGATCCCGCATCATCAGGGCGCGATCGACATGGCGAAGATCGAGCTGAAATACGGAAAGGATCCCGAGCTGCGCAAGCTGGCGGAAACGGTCGTCACCGCGCAGGAAGCCGAGATCAAGGAAATGAAAGCCTGGCTGAAGAAGCACGGCAAGTAACTCATCGAAGACGGGAGGCGGCGGACACGTGCCGCCGCCTTCTTGCCCCCTAGAGTGCTTCCGCTTTTCTTAGAATCGCGGAAGCGCTCTAGCTTCTTGTTTTCTCTCGCATTCCGAACGGAAAACCGCTGCGCACTTTTCCTGGAAATGCTCTAATCCATGACGGCGGGCAGCCGTGCAGCGAGCAGATCGATGATCGCGCGCATCTTCAGCGGCAGCTGCGGCACCTGTGGCCAGACAGCGTAGATGTTGACCGGCCGGCTCGTGACAGGCAGAACCTGCGCCAGCCTCCCGGAATGCACGTAGTCCCGTACAAGCCAGCAGGGTAGCCACGTGATCCCCATCCCCGACGCAGCCGCATCCGCAATCACCTCCAGATCATCGAGACGCAGCCGTGTCTGCGGAAAGTAGTCGATGGCCGTGCCGTCACTCTGAAGAAGGGTCCATTTCTTCGTCTCCCCGGCCCTGGCGTAGACGGCCAGGTCATGATCCCCGAGATCGGCAACCGACTGCGGCATACCTCTTGCGGCAAGATAGTCCGGCGATGCGCAGAGCGTCATGCCATGAAAGGCGATCTTGCGGGCAGCAAGGCCGGCTTCATCGCGCAGAACGCCGTTGCGGATGGCAAGGTCAAATCCCTCATCGAAAAGATCGACCACGCGATCGCTGAAAGAAAGGTCAAGCTCCAGCTTGGGATGCATGCGGGCAAGCTCGAGCAGCAGTGGCGCAAGGCAGCGTCGGCCGAAAAGCACCGGCATGGAAATGCGCACGCGACCCGTGACCTCGCGCCTGCCCGATTCCAACATGGCCTCCCCCGACTGTATCTCGTCCATCGCCCGGCGGCAGCGCTCGTAGAAGGCCTGGCCTTCATCGGTCAGGCTCTGCATGCGGGTGGTGCGATGAAACAGCCGCGTGTTCAAGCGCCTTTCGAGCCTTGCAATGGTCTTGCCGATCGCCGAGCGCGACAAATTCATGCGGGTCGCTGCCGCCGAAAAGCCACCGGCTTCGACCGCCTCCACAAATTCCGGAATGCCGTTGAGCATGTCGTTCATGATGATTGCTTCCTATGAGGAACCAGTAAGCGGAAATAATATCGCCACTGGCGACTAACAAGCAACGATATAGTCACGTCATTGCTTTCAATTCCTCTCAGGAGAACGTGATGACGCAGACCATGAAGCGCTGGACCCTCGACACGATTGCCGTCGGCGCGCCCTTGAATCTCACGGAAACGGCTGTCCCCAAGCCTGCGCGCGGCGAAGTGCTCGTGCGGGTGAAGGCCGTTTCGCTGAACTATCGCGACAAGCTCGTTCGCGAGACCGGCATGGGCCTGCCGATCCAGTTTCCCTTCGTACCCGCCTCCGACATGTCGGGGGTGGTCGAGGCGGTTGGAGACGATGTCACGAGATTCTCAGCCGGCGACCGGGTCATTTCGACCTTCCATCCAGGCTGGATCGACGGCAAGCCGCTCGGCGATGCCCGCAATCCTCCCTACAAGACGCTTGGCGGCTTTTATGCCGGCGTGCTCTCCGAATATATATCCGTGTCGCAGGACTGGCTCGTATCGGCGCCAAAGAGCCTCGATCATGCCGAGGCGAGCACCTTGCCCTGTGCAGGCCTGACGGCATGGTTTGCCCTGGTGGAGCGCGGCAAGATCAAGCCCGGCGATCGTGTCCTGGTGCAGGGAACTGGCGGCGTGGCGCTGTTCGGCCTGCAGATCGCTGCCGCGCAAGGGGCCGAGGTCTTCGTAACCTCATCAGGGCCTGAAAAGCTCGCGCGGGCAAAGGCGCTTGGAGCTCATCATGGCATCGACCGCAACAGGAGCGACTGGGTGGAAGAGGTCTATCGCCTCACCGACGATCAGGGCATCGATCACATCATCGAAATCGCCGGCGGCCCGAACTTCGCGCAATCGCTGAAGGCGGTGGCGCCGCATGGCCGGATTTCCGTCATCGGTGTTCTCGAAGGGTTCGATATTACCGGGCCGGCGGCGCCTCTACTGCTGAAATCTCCTGTCGTGCAGGGCATCGGTGTCGGCCACCGACGTGCGCTGGAAGAGTTTGTCCATGCCGTCGACAGCATCGGTCTGAAGCCGGTCATCGACCATCGCTATACGCTGGGCGAAGTTCCGGCAGCCTTCGACCATCTCGATCGTGGCCCATTCGGCAAGATCGTCATCGAGCTGTAATCGCCACCGGGCCGCCACGAAAAATGGCGGCCCGGTTTCTTCATGACATCAGGCCTTCGGCTCGAAGGGCTGCGGCACGCGCAGCGCGCCCTGACGGGCGAGCATCCAGGCTGGATATTCGGGCGCAAGCGCACTGACTGCGTCCAGCTTTGTCATATCGTCGGCGTCGAGCTTCAGCTTGACGGCGGCGAGATTTTGGTCGAGCTGGTCGAGACGCTTGGCGCCGATGATGATGCTGGTGACGAAGGGCTTCGCCAGGATCCAGGCAAGGGCCACGGTGGCGACACTGGAACCGTGCTTATCCGCCACTTCGCGCATGGCGGCGACGCAGGCCCAGGCGCGATCCTTGTCGACGGGCGGGAAATCGAAGCTCGCGCGTCGGCCCTCGCCATTGCCCGGAGCACCCGGACCGTATTTGCCCGAGAGCAGGCCTCCGGCGAGCGGCGACCAGACCATCAGCCCCAGCTTTTCCTCCGCCATGACAGGCACGATCTCGCGCTCCAGATCGCGGCCGGCGATGGAGTAATAGGCCTGCACGGTTTCAAAACGGGCGAAGCCGCGGCGCTCCGAAATGCCGAGCGCCTTGGCGATGCGCCAGGCCTGCCAGTTGGACACGCCGACATAGCGAACCAGACCGCGGGATACGAGATCATCCAACGCGCGGAGCGTCTCGTCGATGGGAGTGACCGAATCCGTGGCGTGGATCTGATAGAGGTCGATGTGATCGGTCTGCAAACGGTCGAGGCTGGCCTGCACGGAATCCATGATATGGCCGCGCGAGGCACCGCGATCGTTCGGCTTGTCGCCCATGACGCCATAGACCTTGGTGGCGATGACGACGTCCTTGCGGGGAACATTGAGGTTCTTCAGTGCCTGCCCGAGCAGTTTTTCCGAATTGCCGAACGAATAGACGTCGGCCGTGTCGATGAAGTTGATGCCGGCGGCGAGCGAGTTTTCGACGATCTTGTCGGCCAGTCCCTGGTCGACATCGGCGATTGAACCCCAGCTGCTGTTGGGATTGGCTTCGCCGAAGGTCATCGTGCCCAAGCAAAGTTCGGAGACGAACAGGCCGGTATTGCCGAGTTGATTGTAACGCATAGGAGAAAATTCCCTTGTGGTCAGCCGGAAGATGCTTCCGGCCGGTGGACTCTTATTCTCTTGGCTATGATTTGGCCTCGGCATTGCAGCAGCCCTTATGGTGCTGCCCTGGAGAGGTCAGAAGACGGTCGTCGATACGCGGCTCTGGCTCCGCGGCGATCGAGACAACAACGACATAATGCACCGAAATCCGATTTCAACGCGAGACCTGTGCACGATCACGATGCGGTTACCGCTACTTACTCTTGCTTCCCCGCCAACGGAGGATAGACTCCAGCCCTCACCCTTATGCGGAACGCAAGTACCATGACGCAACGTCCACTGACCACGATCGGCTTCGATGCCGACGACACGCTCTGGCAGAACGAACAGTTCTATCGGCTGACGGAAGTGCAGTTCACCGACCTGCTGGCCGATCATGCCGATAGCGGCCATATCTCGGCGCGGCTGCTCGAAGCGGAAAAACGCAATCTGCGGCACTATGGGTTCGGCATCAAAGGTTTCACGCTGTCGATGATCGAAACGGCCATCGAGATTACTGAAGGCGATGTGCCGGCCTCCGTCATCGCGCGGATCCTCGATATCGGCCGCGACCTTCTCGCGCATCCCGTCGAGACGCTGCCGCATGTGCGCCAAACGCTGGAGGCCTTGTCGGGCAGCTATCTGCTTGTCTTGATTACCAAGGGCGACCTGTTCGACCAGGAGCGCAAGCTTGCCCAATCCGGGCTCGGCGAGCTCTTCGATGCGATTGAAATCGTCTCCGACAAGAACGCCTCGACCTATCGCCGCATCTTTTCCAAGGTCGGCGACGGCCCGGAGCGGGCGATGATGATCGGCAACTCGCTGAAATCGGACATCGTGCCTGCGCTTGCAGCCGGCAGCTACGGCGTCTTCGTGCCACACGAACTCACCTGGGCCTTCGAACATGTCGAGGAGCCAACGGAAGCACCGCGCTTTCGCAAGATCGGCCATCTAGGGGAACTGCCCGAGATCATTCAGGGGCTGTCCTGAGCTTCCGAGCCGCTGCCATAAACAAATCCGAACGGCAAGTCGGGACGGGCTTTCTCTGAAGCGGCTTACTGTCCCTGCTTGGAGCGTGGCGGGAACAGCATCGGTCCCTGATCCTTCTGCTGGTCTGCGGGCGTCTGCTGCGCGGCCGGCGGATTGGGATCGATCAGGATTTCATAGGGTGCGCCGAGACCACGACGACGGGTGACACGCGAATAGTATGGTTTGATCAACCAGGTCGTGTCCTGATTGACGGTCACGTCGGCGGTGTTTCCATCCTCATCCGTGCCGAAGAAGGACTCGTCATCATTCGAGGATAGGTCGAAGATTGCCATGAAGGTATATTTGCTCTTCGAGCTGAAGGTGACCCGCACGTGCTGGCCTTTCTTCAGCGGTAGCGTGTAGACCTTGCCCTTGCCGAACTTCGTCCAGCCCGTCAACTTTTCCAGCACGGCCGGAAAGCCGAGCTTTTCGATCTTCTCACCGCGATCGAGCTGCGGCAGCTGTTGTTGAGTGTCGCTTTGAGCCCGGGCGGCAGTACCGCCGAAGAATGCGAGCACCGCCAGGGACATGCCGAGAAATGCGCCCCTCATGGCCGCACCAATTCGCAGCGCATCGCCTCGACCTCTTTCCGGCAATAGCAGCCTTCAATGTGATCATTGACGAGGCCCATCGCCTGCATGAAGGCATAGACGGTGGTCGGGCCGACGAAGGTCCAGCCGCGCTTCTTCAAATCCTTCGAAATTCGAACGGAGGCAGGCGTCGTCGGATTGGCGCGAAGATGCGCAAGGTCTAAGACTTCGGGACGCTCGACGGCACCCGGCTCATGGCTCCAGAAATAGCGCGCCAGCGATCCGAATTCCGAACGCAGCTCAATGGCGCGATTGGCATTGTTGATGGTGGAGACGATCTTGCCGCGGTGGCGGATGATGCCGGCATCTGTGACGCAGCGCTCGATATCGGCATCATCGAATTTCGCAACCTTGTCGAAATCGAAGCCTGCGAAAGCGGCGCGGAAATTCTCTCGCTTGCGCAGGATCGTCAGCCAGGAGAGACCGGACTGGAAGCCTTCCAGGCAGATCTTTTCGAAGAGCCTGATGTCATTGACAACGGGGCGTCCCCATTCCTCGTCGTGATATCGCTGATATTCCGGCAGGTTGCCGTGCCAGAAGCAACGGTCCTTGCCGTCTTCGCCGGTGATGATGCCCGTTTCGGCCATTTTCGCGATTCGTCCCCTATTTCAGCGTGCGCTACCGGAAACCGGTATGCCAGTATCGGATAAAACCAGATCAATCAAACGCTTAAAATCATAGCGCATTTCAACGATCGCGCATTCCGATTCCAGATTTACCACTTGCAAACCATATTTCCAAACCAGCCGGTAACCCTGATAAAGCTTTATCGGCTTCTCGGCATTTTGATGAACAGATGTTTACCATTCGCTCGCGCGCAAGTGGCACCATGGCTTCGACCGGGTGCTTTCGCGCCCATCCTCGGCCCATGTGTAGAGAGTTTGTCCGATGATGAAACATGCCGTTCTGTGCGCTGCCGGCGCTCTGAGCCTGCTCGCCTCTTCCGCCCTTGCAAATGATCGCTATCAGTCGCGCCCGCCCGTTATCGTCAGCCCCGACCTGACCGCTCCCTGGGTGACGCAGCTTGGCGGCAGCAACGTGCAGCCGGTCGTCTACCCCGTTCGTCCGGGCGCGCGCCGCGCCGCCGATTCCCGCATGGAACAGCAGGGCAATCCGCAGGTTCGCCAGGTCGTGCAGCCACGTGGCCTGTTCTCGCGCCCGGTCGTACAGCAGGTCGCCATGGCCCGTCCGCAATATCCGGCAATCCGCGGCCAGATCGACCCGCAATTCCTGCCGCAGATCGTCGACTACCAGACGAAGGAAAAGCCGGGCAGCATCGTCATCGATACCAATAATCGCTTCCTCTATCTCGTCATGGAAGGCGGCAAGGCTCGCCGCTACGGCGTCGGCGTCGGGAAGCCCGGCTTCGAGTGGGCCGGCGCCCATACCGTCACCCGCAAGCAGGAATGGCCGGATTGGACGCCGCCGTCCGAAATGGTCGCACGAGAGGCTGCAAAAGGGCACTATCTGCCGGCTCGTATGGAAGGCGGCGAAGCCAACCCGCTCGGCGCGCGCGCCATGTATCTCGGCTCCACACTCTATCGCATCCATGGCACCAATGCGCCGTGGACGATCGGCAGCGCCGTTTCCTCCGGCTGCATTCGCCTGCGCAACGAAGATGTCACCGATCTCTACAACCGCGTGAAGGTCGGCACCCGAGTCGTGGTCATGTAATCAAGGGGGCACGAACGAAAGGCGTGGCGAGCTTGGCCGAAAGAGGCCTGGAAATGCGCCACGCCAATACCGCTTCCCTCTATAATATTGGCGCGACTATTCCTCGCGCACTGATAGAAGAAAGTCCTGCTTGGTCGGGCGATTCTTTGCATCGGCCATTTTGATCTTGATCCCCCCGTTGCTTCCGGTAGTTTCCTGCTGAAATCAGTGAGGGGAATGACATATGAAAACAGGACTATCCGTCGTTGCGGCAAGCGTCGTTGCGACGTTTCTTCTTGCGGCTTCGAATGCCGCAGCTTTCACCGCTTCTGCTCCCGGCGTCACGCCTGCCACCCGCAGCGATGTAGTCCGGGTTGCCGTGCAGCCTCAGGGCCAGGTCAAGCCTCAGTTCCAGCGGCGGCTGGTTCGGCTGTCGACGAACGAAGCGCCGGGCACGATCATCATCGATACCAATAACAAGTACCTCTATCTCGTCGAAGGCAACAACCGCGCGAGACGCTACGGCATCGGCGTCGGGCGCGAAGGCTTCGGATGGTCCGGCGTGGTCAAGGTCGGCCGCAAGGCTGAATGGCCGGGTTGGACGCCGCCGCCGGAAATGCGCATCCGCGAGGCCAAGAAGGGCCACAAGCTACCGGCCTTTCAGGAAGGCGGCGAGGACAACCCGCTCGGCGCGCGCGCCATGTACCTCTATCGCAACGGCAACGACACCGCCTTCCGCATCCATGGCACCAATCAGCCCTGGAGCATCGGCCTGAACATGTCTTCCGGCTGCATCCGCATGATGAACAAGGATGTGACGGATCTCTACGATCGTGTTCCGATCGGCACGAAGGTTATCGTCGTCGGCCCCGGCAACAAGCAGGGCGAAGTCAGCTATCAGGATCGCGGCGTCGACGTGTTGAGAACCATGTTCGGCGGCTGATCGGCCGGTTGATCCGACGCGACCTCCAAGCTTCCACCATCAAGAGCGCCCCGGGTGATTCGGCAATCGTCGACACCGGGGCGTTTCCATGTGAATATCGCGCATCCCTTGTCGCCTGCAAGAAACACACTGTTGCGCCGCCGCTACAGCTGCAAGCCTATAGGGCTACCCTACCCGCAAGACCCATTTACATTCAGTTTCATGTCAGTTCTTCTACCTATGCGGTCTCTAGTCACTAGTGACTGTAATGGAAGCGTAATTGTAGCGTGCTTGGTTAAGTAACACTTTCGCCATCCGGGGATTCTTCATGCATCGTGCATTTCGTATCAAGCAACCGGCCATGACCGCAGTTGCGATTTCGGCATTTCTATTCGCTGCCGGCTCGGCTTCGGCGGAAATGCAGTTCTCGGCCTATGGCGGCTTTCAGGGTGCGACCGGCAGCAACGTGACGACGTCCGACGGGGCGGATTTCGACCCTAATTGGTCGGGCAAATCCTTCAAGATGCCGCCCTATTTCGGTTTCCGCGGCATCTGGTGGCTCGATCAGTTCGACAAGCCGAACTGGGGTGTCTCGCTCGACTATACCCATGCGAAGGTCTATGGCGATCTCGGCAACACGCCCGGCTGGTCGCATTTCGAATTTACCGATGGCCTGAACATGCTGACGCTGAACGCGCTCTATCGCTTTCAGGATTCAAGCCGCAACTGGACGCCCTATGTCGGCCTCGGCGCCGGTATCAACGTCCCGCATGTCGAAGTCACCCGCGCCTCCGGCACGACCTTCAACTATCAGTTTGGCGGCGCATCGCTGCAGGCCCAGGCTGGCGTCAGCTATCAGTTTGCCCAACACTGGTCGACCTTCGTCGAATACAAGGGCAACTACAACTTCATAAACGACGTCTCCATCGACAGCGGCGATACGCTGAAGACCCGCGTCTTCACCCACGCCATCAACTTCGGCGTCTCGTTCAACTTCTAAAATCACATCGCTCGAGGCTTGATCGATCCCCCGGACCATTTCTGGCTTGGGGGATTATGTGATACTTAATAGCCCATGAGCCTTTCCTATTATCGGTGTGACTGGATTCACCCCGCGAGCGAGGAACCTGTCATCGTCTATTACGAGGTCGATGCCTCGGGCGATGTCCCGCGACTTATCGACGTGTTCGCCGACGGCAGACGGCAATGCATGGCTGTTGTCGATTTTGCCCTGCTGGGGCGCGACCGGCGGCGCATCACCAGCTTGGTCGAAGGCTCGTTCTACGATGGTATCGCAGGGCTGGTCGACGGCCTCTTCTTCGAGGAGGGCCAGGAGCGCATCAGCATGACGCGCATCGTCGCCGACAAATTCGAGATCGAATGGCAGGCTCATCGCGCCGAGGCTGGAGAAGAGCCGAACTGACGCCGCTCAAGCCTTTCCGCCTTTCTTCGAAACGCGAAAACGCTCACTATTCTTTTGTATTTACGCAATCCCGAACGGAAAACCGCTTCGCACTTTTCCTGGAATTGCGCTCGCCGGAGCAACGAAAGCAGCTTTTCCGGACGCCGTTCAGACGACAGGCGGCTGCAATCCCTTCAGCTTGGTCGGCATTTCGCCGCCATAGGCCCAGTCCAGCAACTCTACCGTATGCAGGATGGGGATACCCGTTCCCGTGGCGATCTGCGTGATGCAGCCAATATTCCCCGTCGCGATGACATCGGCTTTCGTCGCCTCGATATTCCTGACCTTGCGGGCCTTCAACTCGGCCGAAATCTCCGGCTGCATGATGTTGTAGGTGCCCGCCGAGCCGCAGCAAAGATGCCCTTCCGCCGGGTCGCGCACCGTAAAGCCGGCGGACTTGAGCAGAAGCTTCGGCGCCATGGTGATTTTCTGGCCGTGCTGCATGGAGCAGGCGGAATGATAGGCGACGATGATGCCCCGCGGCATATGCGAGGGCAGATCGAGGCTCGCAAGATACTCGGTAACATCCTTGGCAAGCGCCGAAACCCTTGCCGCCTTTTCGGCATAGTTCGGATCGAGACGGAGCATATGGCCATAGTCCTTGATCGTCGTGCCGCAACCCGATGCGGTGATGATGATCGCATCCAGGCCGCCCGTTTCGATCTCACGCGTCCAAACGTCGACATTGGCGCGGGCGGCGGCGAGCGCCTGCTCTTCCCGCCCCATATGATGGACCAGCGAACCGCAGCAGACTTCGCCCTCCGGCGCCACGACCTCGACACCGAGGCGCGTCAGCAGACGGATGGTCGCTTCGTTGATGCCGGGATCGAGCACCGGCTGGGCGCATCCGGTCAGAATGGCTACGCGACCACGCCGCTCCGCTTGCGGCTCATGCCGGCCAGGCTTGGCAAAGGGGGACGGAGCCGGCACGCTGAGAGGCGCAAGATCAAGCATCGCGGCAAAGGACTTCAGTGCCGCAACACGCCTGAACACGCCCTTGAATGGCCGACCGAGGCGCGCAAGCTGCAGCGCCAGCCGGAAGCGGCCGGGGTAAGGCAGGACGGCAGCCAGCACGTTGCGCGTGATGCGGTCCATCAACGGCCGCTTGTATGTATTTTCGATATGGGCGCGGGCGTGGTCGATCAGGTGCATGTAATCGACGCCGGAAGGACAGGTGGTCGTGCAGGCGAGACAGGAAAGACAGCGATCTATATGCGTCGTCACCTCGGCATCGGCCGCCCTGCCGTTTTCCAGCATATCCTTGATGAGATAGATGCGGCCGCGCGGGCTGTCGAGTTCGTTGCCCAGCGTCACATAGGTGGGACAGGTGGCGGTGCAGAAGCCGCAATGCACGCATTTGCGCAGGATCGCCTCGGATTCGGCGACATGCTGATCGGCAAGCTGTTCGGGAGTGAAATTGGTTTGCATCGAACAGTATCCCCCGTCACGCCATCTTGCCGGGGTTAAAAATCCCGGCCGGGTCGAACTTTTCCTTAACCCGCGCCGAGAGCAGTGCGACCGCTTCCGGCAGCGGCTGGAACCCTGGTGTCATCGCTCGATGCGCGGGCGTGGCGCGCAGCAAGGTCGCGTGACCGCCACCCAACAGTTGGATATAGCGGCGCAGCAGGTCGCCTTCCGGCTCGGCCTCCATCCGCATCCAGACGAGGCCGCCTTGCCAATCATAATAGGCGTCGACGCCTGCTTCGAGGCGAAGAGCGGCCACGAGCTGATGGCCCGCACCAGGCGCCACCGACACACGCCAAACCGGCCGCATGGTTCCATCCGAATAGGGTTTGACGTCGCGGATCTCCAGCCAAAGCCTGCGGCTGTCTTCCTCCGCAAGCCGTGTCACGGAACCAAAGCGGCTCATCGCGGCAGTCAGCTTCTCGGCCCGTACAGAGACCGAGCCGGCAAGCCCCTCGACACGCAATGCCGTCGCCTCCCCTCTCGGCAGCTTGCCGTCGAGGAAACACCAGCCGACGGTGAGCGGCAGATGGGCTGCTCCTGAAACTTCAAATGGCAAGGCCATGGCAGCGGCCATCGCACTGGCGGCTTCGGCGTCGTTGAGGCCGGAAACGACGATGGTTTCCTCCGTTTTCGGCCTTGGCGGCACGCGGAAGGTCACCTCGGTCAACAGACCCAGCGTCCCATGCGAACCGGCCATCAGCTTGACGAGGTCAAGGCCCGTGACGTTCTTCATCACGCGCCCGCCGGCCTTGACGATTTCGCCCCTGCCGTTGACGAAGCGGATACCGAGCAGGCTGTCGCGTGCGGCGCCGCTGACGAAACGCCGCGGGCCGGAGACGTTCGCCGCGAAAACCCCGCCGATCGTCGGCTCACCCTCCGTCGCCATCAGCGCGCGATGATCCATGGGCTCGAACGTCATCATCTGGCCGCCTTCGGCCAGTGCCGCTTCGATCTCGGCAACCGGCGTGCCCGCACGCGCGGTCATCACCATCTCACCCGGATTGTAGGCAACGATGCCGGCGAGGCCTCGAGAAGACAGCACCGCCTCAGCGGCTACCCTATTGCCGAAGCCGGATCGCGTGTTGCCGCCGACAACGACAAGGGCCGCACCACGTACCGCGTGATCGCTGATAAGGGAGGCCGCGTCCTCTTCAGTTGTTGGATGAAACTCGTTCATGCAGCGCTACGTCCGTCGAGCGGAAACACCTTGGAAGGATTGAGGATCCAGCCGGGATCGAAGGCTGATCGTACCGCCATCATCTGATCGAGATCGACCTTGGCATATTGGTGCCGCATCAGATCGCGCTTCTCGATGCCGACCCCATGCTCGCCGGTGAGACAGCCGCCGGCGTCGACGCAAAGCCGCAGAATGTCGTTGCCGGCTGCCTCGGCCTTGGCGGCATCTTCGGGATCGTTGGCGTTGAAGAGGATCAGCGGGTGCATATTGCCGTCGCCTGCGTGAAAGACGTTGGCGACACGCAGACCGTAGCCGTCGACGATCTCAGCCGTCTTCTTCAACACGTAAGACAGCTGGCTGAGCGGCACTGTACCATCCATGCAGATATAATCAGCGATGCGGCCGGTGGCGCCGAAGGCGGATTTCCGTCCCTTCCAGATCAACGCCGCTTCCGTTGCCGACTGGCACTCCCGCACCGTCTTGACGCCGTGGGTGCGGGCAATAGTGACGATACTGGCAAGCATATCATCCATTTCCGCCTCCGAGCCTTCCACTTCGACGATCAGCAACGCGCCAACATCGAGCGGATAGCCCGCTTTTGCAAAGGCCTCGCAGATCTCGATGGCGGGCTTGTCCATGAATTCGATCGCGACCGGAACGATACCGGCC
The DNA here is from genome assembly GCF_016429255.1 of Rhizobium sp. ASV8. Taxonomy (GTDB): domain Bacteria; phylum Pseudomonadota; class Alphaproteobacteria; order Rhizobiales; family Rhizobiaceae; genus Rhizobium. Next base: position 1,198 of record NZ_JAELUG010000072.1, on the reverse strand, counting down.
GCAATGACGTCGGCGACACAGGCGCCCGCGTCTTCCGAGGTATCGAAACCGAAGAGCACCGGCCGGGCGCCTTCGGGCTTGGCGATCAGCCGCACGGTCGCTTCGGTGACGATCCCCAACTGGCCTTCCGAGCCGCAGACGAGGCCAAGCAGATCATATCCCGCCGCATCCAGCGCCTTGCCGCCAAGATCGACGATCGTGCCGTCAGTCAAGACGAGCTTCACACCCAGCAGGTTGTTGGTGGTGACGCCATATTTCAGACAGTGCGCCCCGCCGGAATTCATGCCGATATTGCCGCCGATGGTGCAAGCGAGTTGCGAACTCGGATCCGGTGCATAGAAGAAGCCATCAGCCGAGACGTTTTCGGAAACATTCAGGTTCGTAACTCCCGCCTGCACCGTCGCGGTGCGGTTGGGATAGTCGATATCGAGGATGCGGTTCATCTTGGAGAGGCCGAGAACAACGGCATCTTCCTGCGGGATCGCGCCGCCGGAAAGCGAGGTGCCGGCGCCCCGCGGCACAACGGGAATGCCGTAGCGGTGGCAGTATTTCATGACAGCCGCCACTTCCGCGGTCGAACGCGGCAATGCCACCGCAAGCGGCACGCGCCGGTAGGACACGAAAGCATCGGTTTCGAACGGAACAAGTTCGCGCGCCTCATGAATGAGACATTCCGGCGCAAGAAGATCGGCAAGGTCGGCTACGATCGTGCTGCGGCGGGCGAGAACATCCGCGCGCGGCTCCAGAAATGAAATAGCCTCGGCCATGCCGTCCTCCTCCTGCGTCCGATTTGGGGCGTCGGCTCCTTTTAACGCATTACAGGCTTAGCGCTTTCCCAAATTTGGCGCAAATGATAAGCATTTATTCCAAAACAGGAAATAATCGTGCATGACCAATCTTGGGGACCTTGAAATCTTCGCCAGCGTCGTCGCCACGGGCAGCATGTCGCTGGCCGGTCGAGCGCTCGGTTTTTCTCCCGCAGTCATATCAAAACGCATCAAGCGCCTGGAAGACAGGCTCGGCACACGGCTTCTGCAACGGACGACGCGGCAGATTTCGCTGACCGAAGCCGGCCAGGGCTTCTATGACCGGGTGCTTGCCATCTTGGCCGGGCTGGAAGAGGCGGAAGCCTATATCGCCGGCCGCTCGGCGCAGATGCAGGGCACTTTGAAAATCTCCGCGCCGACCTCCTTCGGTC
>NZ_JAELUG010000690.1 GCF_016429255.1 Rhizobium sp. ASV8 | reverse complement strand
CCCCCCCCCCCCCCCCCCCCCCCCCCCCCCCCCCCCCCCCCCCCCCCCCCCCCCCCCCCCCCCCCCCCCCCCCCCCCTGCTTTTCTAGCAGACGACGGAATACGAGATTTAATAGACCGTCTCGTGGGCTCGGAGATGTGTATAAGAGACAGGTCTGTTGTGTCTGTGTGTGTCTGTGTGTGTCTGTGTGTGTGTCTGTGTGTGTGTCTTTTGTGTGTCTGTGTGTGTGTCTGTGTGTGTGTCTGTGTGTCTGTCTCTTATACACATCTGACGCTGCCGACGACGTGTCGTGGGTGTAGATGGGGGTGGGGGGGGGGTGAGGGAAAGGGGGGGGGGGGGGGGGGGGGGGGGGGGGGGGGGGGGGGGGGGGGGGGGGGGGGGGGGGGGGGGGGGGGGGGGGG
>NZ_JAELUG010000689.1 GCF_016429255.1 Rhizobium sp. ASV8 | reverse complement strand
CCCCCCCCCCCCCCCCCCCCCCCCCCCCCCCCCCCCCCCCCCCCCCCCCCCCCCCCCCCCCCCCCCCCCCCCCCCCCCCATTTTCAACCATAATACGCAATACGAGATTTAATAGACCGTCTCGTGGGCTCGGAGATGTGTATAAGAGACAGGGATGCCAACGCACACGTTCGTCCTTGAGCTTAGTCACAAATGCCGCCTCGCCAATCTCCTCCAACTCCAACCCACGCGTGAAAAAAGTGCGAACATCCCTGTCTCTTATACACATCTGACGCTGCCGACGACGTGTCGTGGGGGTAGATGTGGGTGGGGGGGGGATGAGTAAAAGAGGGGGGGGGGGGGGGGGGGGGGGGGGGGGGGGGGGGGGGGGGGGGGGGGGGGGGGGGGGGGGGGGGGGGGGGGG
>NZ_JAELUG010000688.1 GCF_016429255.1 Rhizobium sp. ASV8 | reverse complement strand
CCCCCCCCCCCCCCCCCCCCCCCCCCCCCCCCCCCCCCCCCCCCCCCCCCCCCCCCCCCCCCCCCCCCCCCCCCCCCCTTTTTCCACCCCGACGACGGAATACGAGATTTAATAGACCGTCTCGTGGGCTCGGAGATGTGTATAAGAGACAGACAATGCACTTTACTCTGGAAAACGTGTTGATATATGGGAATAAATTATGGTAATATTCAGCTATTAAGTAGTAATAATAATAAAAATGTGTATAATTTCTGTCTCTTATACACATCTGACGCTGCCGACGACGTGTCGTGGGTGTTGTTGTGGGGGGGGGGGGGGTGAGTGAGAAGGGGGGGGGGGGGGGGGGGGGGGGGGGGGGGGGGGGGGGGGGGGGGGGGGGGGGGGGGGGGGGGGGGGGGGGGGG
>NZ_JAELUG010000687.1 GCF_016429255.1 Rhizobium sp. ASV8 | reverse complement strand
CCCCCCCCCCCCCCCCCCCCCCCCCCCCCCCCCCCCCCCCCCCCCCCCCCCCCCCCCCCCCCCCCCCCCCCCCCCCCCTTTTTTCAAGCAGATTAGGGAATACGAGATTTAATAGACCGTCTCGTGGGCTCGGAGATGTGTATAAGAGACAGCGCTGGCGCTGTCCGCCGCTTAGCGATACACCTTGCACTCCAGCTTCTGATTGATCGCCGTCTTGCAGCGTCGCAATATCGTAGTCTAGAGCACACGCCCTGTCTCTTATACACATCTGACGCTGCCGACGACGTGTCGTGGGGGGTGGTCTGGGGGGGGGGGGGGGGAGGAGAAAGAGGGGGGGGGGGGGGGGGGGGGGGGGGGGGGGGGGGGGGGGGGGGGGGGGGGGGGGGGGGGGGGGGGGGGGGGG
>NZ_JAELUG010000686.1 GCF_016429255.1 Rhizobium sp. ASV8 | reverse complement strand
GACGTGACCCCACTGCGGACCACCAACATATTCAGTGAAGCCACCAAGCTCCTCACTTAGGGCAACCAGGACTTCGTCCTCATCTTCCACCGACTCTGCAAATGCACATGTTAGAAGCGGGGAACAGGACCGTACAACCGACTTCGGGGAGGCTAACCGTCGAGGAAGGGAATCAGCTCTTCGCGGGTACGCTCGGGGCCTAGAGCTAGAGCAATCGTGGACAGGCGATGGATGGCATTGAGTCGCAGGAGGACATCGTCGTGCTAGATGCAAGAGTCAACAGAGGGGCAAACGTAGGGAATCGAGGGGCGTGACAAACCTTGAGCTCGTCGATCAGCACGGCAATGGGGTAGAGCTCATCGTTTGTGTTTGGCGCGTCAGCCATGGCGATGTACGAAGATGC
>NZ_JAELUG010000685.1 GCF_016429255.1 Rhizobium sp. ASV8 | reverse complement strand
CCCCCCCCCCCCCCCCCCCCCCCCCCCCCCCCCCCCCCCCCCCCCCCCCCCCCCCCCCACCCACACCCCCCCCCCCCCCATTTTCACGCAGAAGACGGCATACGAGATTTAATAGACCGTCTCGTGGGCTCGGAGATGTGTATAAGAGACAGACCATGGCCCGCATACCGCCGAAGACGGTTTCCAAGGATGACGAGATGGTTCTCGCCAACATCGAACAGGAACTGCGTTCGGTCGTCTATGGCCAGGACCTGTCTCTTATACACATCTGACGCTGCCGACGACGTGTCGTGGGGGTTGGTATCGGGGGGGGGCGGGGGAGGAGAATGGGGGGGGGGGGGGGGGGGGGGGGGGGGGGGGGGGGGGGGGGGGGGGGGGGGGGGGGGGGGGGGGGGGGGGGGGG
>NZ_JAELUG010000684.1 GCF_016429255.1 Rhizobium sp. ASV8 | reverse complement strand
AGACAATGTTTCCCAACTTGTCAATGACCCGTCAACATCTATCTTAGAGGACGAAGAACTTGTGTCAGCTAGTCCCATTGAACATCTGTGGCGCATACTTTTGATGGGAGAGGACGATTCAATGGTCAGCTCTGCCATTCGAGCTCTCACAAGTAATGTCTATCTGGAGAGCCGTGCGATTGCGACGCTCCCGTCCCAGAGAGCACAGGAAATCCACGTCCGCTTGGCTGACAGATGCTTGAAACAAATGGAGACTGCGGCACGAAGCTTGCGACGTATCAATGATGGGTCTCCCAGTGGTGATGATGATTCTATGGTATTCATTGCATCTGAAGAGGACACAAAAACGCAAGAGCGCGTTTTTATCAGATCTCTTGGCATTTTACGCTATTTCATGGAGGCC
>NZ_JAELUG010000683.1 GCF_016429255.1 Rhizobium sp. ASV8 | reverse complement strand
CCCCCCCCCCCCCCCCCCCCCCCCCCCCCCCCCCCCCCCCCCCCCCCCCCCCCCCCCCCCCCCCCCCCCCCCCCCCCTTTTTTTCAAGCAGAAGACGGCTACCGCGATTTAATAGACCGTCTCGTGGGCTCGGAGATGTGTATAAGAGACAGGCGTCATTCAGTATGGCCGTCTTGCGTTGCGCCTCTTCAGCACTTCGGTAGTCGTTAAACACTTCGTCCATCTGTTCAAGCGTTTTCCCTGTTGTTTCGCTGTCTCTTATACACATCTGACGCTGCCGACGACGTGTCGTGGGGGTGGATGGCGGGGGGCGCCGGGGCGTTGAGAGAGGGGGGGGGGGGGGGGGGGGGGGGGGGGGGGGGGGGGGGGGGGGGGGGGGGGGGGGGGGGGGGGGGGGGGGGGG
>NZ_JAELUG010000682.1 GCF_016429255.1 Rhizobium sp. ASV8 | reverse complement strand
CCCCCCCCCCCCCCCCCCCCCCCCCCCCCCCCCCCCCCCCCCCCCCCCTCTTTTAACCCACAAGCCGCCACACGAGATTTAATAGACCGTCTCGTGGGCTCGGAGATGTGTATAAGAGACAGTTATAAAACGGTGCCTCGCCCTCGTTCGATCTCAATCTTAATTTCAAAGTTTGATCTCAAGTTGTTTTCCAACCATTCCACATTCCTTCTACCTACTAGACGAACTTGCTTCCTCATTCCTTTGAAAGCAAAGCCTTTAGCCAACTTACACCTTACTCTCTCTTATACGCACAACGAAAGTCAACACACGTGCTTTCAGTCTCACTCAGAAAGACTCAACACCAACTCCTTACAAAACAATCAAGATGCATTTCTCCAACTCCATCATCGGCCTCGTCGCC
>NZ_JAELUG010000071.1 GCF_016429255.1 Rhizobium sp. ASV8 | reverse complement strand
GCTGTTTGCCGTCGTTCTGTCTTTGCTTATCGTTCGGCCGACGCGTTCCGGCGGCCCATTCGATCTGCATTGCCAGGATGCCAGATACTCCGATTGCCGGCTTGTGCGCTGATGTGGAGCCCCAACCTGGCCTCCGTTGCCGATGTTTCGATCGCGAGGCTATCAGCTCCCCGGTCCTCCAAGATCTGCCTCGAAGCTCCCCCCGCTGATGCACGACACTGAAAACTGCAATCGCGCTCGCATGCGCAAATATGGATTCTTCGATATGTTAAAACGCTCCGTGCTGAACAGAATTTCGTCCGGCGGCTTGGCGCTCGCAATCTCGTGTCATCTTGCAGGTTCGTTATCGGTTGCGGCATTGGCCTATGCGACACAGGTAGCCTTTGCGTCTCCGGCTGTCGCCGCCCCCACGGCACAACGAAATGCACAGGGATTGCTTTCAGACATGCGTGTCTCCCTCGGCATCATCGCGGAAAGCTACAAGGGTACTGCCGGCGCCCGGCATCAAAGTGCGATCAGCGTCATCGATGGTGTTACTCAAGCGGCACGCGCCAATCAGCGGCTTGAGACCGCTCTTGCCGCCCGCGAGGGCAAGGCGGTTGCCGATGCCACCAACGATCTGTCTCGCGCCGTTGGTGAACTACAGACGCGCTATAGCTTGACGCCAGCGCAAAATGAGCGCGCCGCCAGAGGCATACGCCGTCTGAACGCGGCCTGGAGGGCTTATTCTTCGCGATATATTCTCTCAGGGTCGCAGAGCAAGGCCGGGGAGCCAAGCAGGGCCGAAATTCGGGCGCTGCGTGGAAAGGTGAGCGCTCTGGAAAGACGCGTCTCGGCGCTGGAAGATCAGGTTGCCGCCAATGCTGCGCTTCAATGGCAGGTCGCGCAACTGCGGCGAGACCTTGCTTACTATGATGGCCGTCCTGACGACGCCCGGACATACCAGCATATGCTCCTCACACTGACCATAGCGTCCGGCTCCTTCAACGCGCTCGCCTACACGACACAGGTTTATTACCCGACCTACTATCCATACTTCGTATCGCTTGACCCGGAATTCAGCAGCTGGCGCTCTTATTGGGAAGGCTACTATGACGGCTATTACGATCGCGGGAGCTGGGGTTGGCTTGACGAGCCAATGGAGATCAACGATCCGTTGATTGAAATTACCAATATCGAAGTCAATCAGGAAATTACCTATCAAACCATCTATAACATAAATAGCGAGACGCGCATCGAATACGAATCTTTGCCGCAGGAAAACCTCGAAAATATCAATATAACAGTGTCGCCATCAGATACGATCTCCTCAGAGATCACACGGGAGCACATCGATGATGAAGGTGACGATTCCAACTTAGATAGACCGTCGCTTATCCCGTCAGAGAAGGAGGTGAAAATTCAAAGCTCCGGAAATGGTAGCGACAATGATAGAGAACCTAATCGCGATACTTACAATCCTCAAGGCGACGGTGATGTGATTGAAGGTGCGCGGATAGGAAACGTGAATGATAATTCAACACGCCCTATCAATAGAGACGATGTTTATTCATCCGATGACCAACTGCATGAAAAGCATGATAATCGCGATGAACATGTGGATGGCGACAATAACTCAAATAAAATCGACGATGAAGGAAACTTTCATCGATGAATACTGAATACAATTCGACGTCAATTGCGGTCATTAATTTATCCCGACCCTTCGCTACCACCCATCCCGCGACTGGTATTAGATAGCAACAACGGCTGACCCAGGCGGCAACCAATCCGTCCAATGAACACGCCAGAGCGCCGTGCTCGAGGCGGGGAATCAGCAAGACAAGGTTTTCAACAATGCGTACTCAGTGGATCCATGCGGCGATCGCCGCTGCGATGGCGACGGTCTTAGTCGTATTTCCGGCATACGGCCACGCTGTCGTTTCTCCGCCGGCTAAGGGCCAGTTCGACTACCAGCTCGGAGGAGCCTATTCCCCGCAAAAGAGCGTGTCGATTGTCGTTCGCGACAGACTGGCGCCACCGGTCAAGGATAAGTACAACATATGTTACGTCAACACGTTCCAGACCCAACCCGACGACGCCGATTGGTGGACGTCGAGGCATCCGACATTGTTGGTCAGGAAAGACGGAAAATTCGTTACCGATAAGCAGTGGAACGAATACCTGTTCGATACGTCGACCGAGGCAAAACGGTTGGCGCTGATGGAGATCGTCGGCCCCTGGTTCGACAAATGCTCCGCGGATGGCTTCAAGGGCATCGACGCGGATAACCTTGATTCCTGGACGAGATCTCAGGGCGTCCTTTCGGAAGCAAACAACGTCGCGTTCGCGAAGATGCTGGTCAAGCGCGCCCACGCCGCCAATCTTGCCATTGCTCAAAAAAATACACCGAGCCTGGCGACCAAGGGGCCGTCGCAGATCGGCTTCGATTTCGCAATCGTCGAGGAATGCGAGGTTTGGAAGGAATGTAGCGTCTTCACCGACGCCTATCGAGATCAAGTGTACGAGATCGAGTACAACGATAACGTCAAGGACGCCAATGGCAATGCGGTGGATCCGATCAGCTTTTTCAACGCGGCATGCGTGGCGCGTGGCAGCAGGATATCGGTAATTTATCGCGACCGACAGCTGGTTCCGTCAAATTCGCCGGGCTACGAATATAGACGTTGCAAATAGCGGAACGGCGGCCGAACGAGGCGCCCTCGCCTGCCATTGCGTTGCGGCCAAACACGGAAAGCTATTCACGGGTTCAAATCAACCGGCTTCGCCAGACATCCCTTACCCATCCGGGGCGTCTCCGACCTCGGTCTGGGCCACTCACTCGAACGATGGGGATTGCTTTCGGGCGATTACGATAGCGGAGCTTTGCGGGGCAATCGCCTCTGGAGTTTGTTGACACTCCACAACACAAAACTAGTTATCGCTGAATAAGAAGGATCCGGAGGGAAACCGGATCCTTCCGACTTTGATCGGAGGTCAACCGATCACTATGAGAAGCCCGGTGGATCGGTACACAGGGCTTCTCGCACCCGGCCCCAGGTAGGCCAGGTAAGCTGTATTAGAAGCTGCGCTGGAAGCGCAGGATACCGGACACCTGATCCTGGTTCACAGAATCGAAGTTGGTGTAGGAGATTTCCGGCTCGATGAGCAGGTTCTTGACCGGGTTCCACTTCAGGTTCGTGGTAGCGGCAAAGATCTTGCTGTCGGTGTAGGCGAGCTGAACGTTCCACTTCAGCTTTTCGTTAACCGGAACGCCAACGCCACCCCAGAGAGCCCAGTCACCCCAGCCGCAAAGCTGCGGACGATCAGCCGGGCAAGCCGAACGAGCCAGGTTGGTGCCTGCGTACTTGTTCAGGTTGTCGCCGTCCGTGTTCCAGCCGCCCATCAAGAAGGCCGAGAATACGCCGAAGTCGGCGTCGACACGAGCCTTGATGGCGCCTTCAGACTTGATCGAGTCGTAACCGCCAACGACCTTGAAGCCCCATGCGCCGGACTTGAAGCCAGCACCGGCAACAACGTCAGGAGCGTAATGGTTGGCCTTGTCGTCCGTCGCCCAGCTTGCGCCGTAGGCAGCGCCCGAGCCGCTGGAGTTGGAGTCTTCGAGCGAGACGACAGCCGTGAAGCCGTTGCCTGCATCGTAGTTGTAGGTCAACTGGTTGAGTTCGTACGGGCCGTCATAGATCACGTCGTCGTTGATGACGTCGCCAGCATAGCCGATGTAGGAGTTGTACTGCGAGTCAGCCTTACCGACGAGGAAACCGCCGAGGCTGATGTTAGCCCAGAGCAGCTTGGTGCTGGTGGAGTTGCCTTCCTGCCAGTCCCAACGGATGACCGTGTTGGTCTTCAGCGGGCCGTATTCGGTGTCGGTCGCGGTGTCCAGCGCCAGCTGAGCGCGGGTATGCCAGAGAGTGCCGTTGTGGCTGTTCGGGTTGTAGGCGTCGTACCACTTGCCTTCGGTACGAACCATGCCGCCAATCTTGAGGCAGGTTTCGGTGCCCGGAATGAAGAAGTAGCCAGCGCCGTATGCGTCGCAGATGCGAACGTATTCCAGCGGCTCCGGCTCAGCAGCAACGATGGCGTCAGCTGCATGGGCACCGGATACTGCTGCCAGCGCAGCAGCGGAGCCGAGAAGAAGGCTCTTGATGTTCATTAGAAACTCCTGGTTTGTATTTACTTATTCACATTCCAAGGAGCGAGTAGAATACGTCGTCCGGGAGCAACCATTCTGCAAGCAGAAGGCGATCCAGCCGCGGCATCCGCAATGTCTGCCGGCATCATCCCCACCCCTATGGAACCTCGCTAGCTTGCACTGGAATTCAACCCCACCAGACGCAAGCCAATTTCAGGTCCTGTCATCTGGGTATATACATCCAGATTGTTTGTAAATGATAATCCGACCGGCGCCGGAGCAAGGAAAATGCGACTGTTGATTTAGCGCAACACATGCTCTCGACGGCAGGATTGAATTCTCGACGCCTGCGGAATACCGTCCGGCACATAGTCTTACCGACGGCAAGATCTCTCCTGGGTAAATTGCTGGCCGGACGGGATTGCCAAAGGCAACAAATCAGTTCACCCTTCGATCATGGCCGATATTGCGCGACCATTCGTGACCGACGATGATCCTGACCGGTATATCCGCTGCCAGGACGCGCTTCAGGCGGCCTTTCGTGACCTGGTCAGCGCGGCGACAGATGTCGGCTGGTCGGAGCGAGAGGTGCTCACGGCAATCGCCGATTTGGCGGAAGATCACCTGCTTGCCATGGATGCCAATGCGAACTCCAGCGCCCTGATCGCGCTCCTCAGAAGAATGACATAAATCACTTGAACCGCGGCCGGCATTGGCGGGAGCCACTCCCGATTGCCCGACGCTACGGCTCTTCGATGACGCCGACCCATGTGCCCGGCAAGATTGCATGCAGTTCGGGCATTTGCCACCTGTCGTAAAATCTCTATGTAGACGCATGAAGACTCTCGGCCTGCTCATCCAATCCGTTATCCTGGCGATTTCGACCAGCCTGATCGTTTCCGGGCTTTTTTTGCCCGTCCATGGCATTCTGGAGGGGGGTCCGAGCAACTGCCTGACAATGGACGTGGGGGGCTGCATTGGTGACATGAGCCTCAGCGCGCTGATCTATGGCCCGTTGTTTTGCATCATTGGGATCCTGATCGGTACACCAGCCTTCATGATTCTCCTCACGTGGCGAGATTGGCAAGTTTGGATCCGCCGATGATCAGCCTTGCAGGAAGAGCGCCATCGATCCCGTGTCAAAGGCAGCCATCATATGGCCAGAGAAATTTCGACCTCAGGTTTCAGACACCCGATCGATGGACTTGCCCTGGGCGGCATGCGATCAACTTCTTTTTGCACTGAGGAATCCCCATGTCGATTGCTGGCGTCATCTGTGAGGTTCGGTATCGCATCGACAAGATGGCGATCGATGAGTTCAAAGCCTATGCCGAGACCTGGATGAGGCTGATCGAACGATATGGTGGGACCCACCACGGATACTTCATCTCGCGCGAGGCTCCCGCCGGTGCAGCAATGAGCTTCCCGAAAGCAGGAGAGGATGAAGCCTATAATGTCGCGGTGGCATTGTTCTCCTTTCCTGATGATAACGCCTATCTTCGCTATCGCGACGACGTGGCCAGGGACGCAGAAGGCATCGAGGCGAATTCGAGGTTCGGGAATAGCCTTCCATTCATAAGCTACCAACGGGTCTTCCTCGAGCGTCTTTCATGAGCCGCCTTCGCCGGAAGCTGGCAAACGAGAATCACTCCTGAGCGGATTGGCATGCGGCATCGCAGAGCCTGTTTCGACAGCGACAGGAACGCCTCTCCGAAGCTGGCCAGAATGCATTGAAGTTTCAGTGCCCTTATAAGTTGACTCTATTTCTCATGTATATTACGCCCATGCCGTCCGCTTCGCGGGCACAGTGAAATGGGGATATGATGAAAAATTTCGTGGTCCTGACCGCGCCGGTAACGGCTGCGGCGGTGTTGAGTATTGCGCAAGCCCAAGCATCTGAAATTCCGGCTTTTGTTGAGTTCGAAAGCCGGTGGCACAGCGAAAATTCGCAAGCCGGGTTCAACATAATGCAGCCGTTCCGCTTGGATTCGAGCCGGCTATTCTTTGTCGATGCCAATGGATCGATCATGGAGGGGGACGTTCAGAAGGGGTCGATCGGCGTCGGCTATCGCTTCCAGACGACGCACGGCTTCATCCTCGGCGTCAATGGCTACTACGACTACCTGACCTCCAGCCTCGGCAACGGCTTTCACCAGCTTTCGGTCGGCACCGAACTTCTCGGCCCGATCATCGAAGCCAGAGCCAACCTTTATTTGCCATTCGGCGGCGATGTGGCCGTTCAAGGCGCCGGACGCGGTGTGATCGATAACGGAACCCTTCGTTTCCGCGAGGGGCGCGAGCAGGCGCGGCCGGGGGCCGATGCCGAGATCGGTTTCAAGATTCCGCAAATATCCGACGACGGCAACGCGGAACTGAAGTTCTTCGGTGGAAGCTATTGGTATGGCGGCAAGAATATCAGCGACATGTTTGGCGGCAAGCTGCGCGCAGAACTCGCCGTTGCAAACCTGCCCGGTCTTCCGACGGGTTCGACGGTCTCGTTCGGAGCCGCCGCGACATATGATAACGAGAACAAGCTCGGCGGGGAGATCCTGGCGAGGCTGCGCATTCCCTTCGGTGGAACCGGCGGCGGCAAGCCTCTCGATCCCTTCGATCTCGAGATGCAGGGCGTAAGGCGAGCGTTGGCGATCAAGACCCACGTCGGCGCCACCGGAGAACTGGAAGACGCCATTCTCGACATCAACGGCCGAACCGCCGGTAAGATCGTCACCGTCTCGGCGGCCGACAAGGATGCGGCAACCGTTAATGCACGGCTTGCGGCAGCGGGCACCAACGCGCTCGCGCTCGCGGACGGCGATATTGGACTGAACGGGTCGTTGCTGCTCGGGGATGGCCAGTTGCTGCTCGGCGGGGGCGGCGCTCTGGCACTGCACGGCGCGGCAAGTGGCGGTAGAGCGACCTTCTTCAATTCCGGCATCAGCGGAAGGCTGACGAGCAGCAATGCCGCACAGAACGTGGTGACGATGGCATCGAACAGCATCGTCTCTTACATTTCTCTTTCAGGTGGCCTCGCAGGGATCGGCAGCACCGGCGCGTCGAACCTCCTCATCGACAATGTCGATATTTCCGGCACCGCCCACGACGGCATAAGGCTGGCGGGCGTCGACGGCGCAACCATTCGCAACAGCAAGATCCATGATCTCTTCATCTGCGAAAACAGCACGCTTTGCGAATTCTCCATCATGGATCCGAACAAGGCACCCTATGCGGCGGTCAGCGCCCACGGCACGAGGAATCTTACCGTTCGCGACACGCAGATCGACAGCGTCACCTATGGCGTGTTCGCGGGAAGTGCGATCGACGACCGTGGATGGCCCCCGGCGATCACGGACCTCGCCAGCAACATTCGCTTGGACAACGTTGCCATCTCGCGCTCGCGCCGCGAAGGCGTGCTGCTGGTCGCTGCCGATAAGGTCGAGATGAACAAGGTGACGGTCGATAACTCGGCGCAGGGGCTGGACATGGATCTTGTCGTGCTGCAGGGCAGCTCGAATGTCTCGATTACCGACATGGTGCTGAAGGGCGGCATTAACGGCCTGATGCTCGTCAGTTCCACCACGCTGCCCCATGAAGCAAAGACGACGAACGTCAACGTCAACGGCCTTCAGGTTGACGGCACGCGAAACGCAGGCATCTTCTTCAACCCGGTCTCAGGCATCAATCTGAAGAACGTGTCCATCACCAATGCCGGCACCTACGGCATGTTTGTCTATGGCGATGATTGGGGCTACCTTGGCGGCCCTGTTGCAAACATCACCTTCGAAAAAGTCGTCATCGATCACGCAAGCAAGGCGGGTCTCTATTTCATGGGTCCTTCGGAGGATCTGACCGGCGACATCACCGTTCGCAACACCCCGCGTGACTGCAAATCGGACCCATCCTGGATGGGTGGCCTGAGCGGCTCCATCACGCAGTCGCCTGGCTCGACCCTTCTCGTCAACGGCAAGGAATTAGGCCCGACGACCTTCGACGGTCGCTGCGGCTGAGATCGCCGGACAAGCACAAGGCATGGGCGCGGCCTGATAGCCGCGCTCATCGGCGACCTGCCGGGACGCGCAATAGATTAGGCTTCGGGAACAGCGATTGACGCAGTCGAATATGGCGAGATCACCTGCCAGCCCAAACTGGCATAGAGGGCACGTCCCTGTTCCGTCGCCACAAGCAGTTCGGGAACAGTCGGAGATATCTTCAGCTTTTGGAGAGCAGCCATGACCGCGTGACCCAACCCTTTGCGACGGTGCTCTTCACTTGTTACGATTCGATCGTAGACAAAGGCATCCTCCGTCTCGACGCCATAGCCACTTGCTGCCAGCGCATCGGCCTCCGAGAACACTCGCACCTCCAAGACAAGCCCTGCACGCCTGACCTCGATCCTGTATCCCCGGGCCAAGGGCCGCTCCTCATGGGCTTGGCTCGCACGCATGAAGAAGCACGGCGAGTGGAGCGACCAAGCTTGCGGCAAAACCGAACGCAATTCGTCGACATCCCCGCAGAGCTTCAGAAAATAACGCGGTTCGGTGATGGAGCGAGCGAGGTCACCGATGCCAGCCCCCAATCTGGGGAAAATCCAGCGCCGTATTTCGACGTCGTTGTTGGTATCGATGCGCAGGCCCCCATATTCCGGTTGGGGTGGCGCAAGCCCGCGTGCGATCGATCGCCCTGACGCCCAAGCATTGAGGATTAGAGGATCAACGCTCATCGTCTCGCATCCGCCGGACCATAGCTTTAAAACACCCCGACAGCGTCATGGCCGATCCATGTGTTTCCCCGCCAATGTTGCACGACATTTAATGCATGTCGCGCAAAATCGCTCCGTTCCTTTGCGCGGCAAGCCTCAGTCGGCTCTGCCATCGGTTCCGCGAAGACCACGCCCAGGCGCCCACACCGGATCGGGCGCTGTCCACAGCACATCGTTGCGGATCAGTTTGACGAGTTCGCTTGCCTGCAGATCGAGGAAGCGCTCGCCCTTTCCTGCGGTCGCGCTGCGCGGATCTCCCCATGTTCCGGTGACAGGCGCGCGCTCGGCGAACGAGTAGAACCGCGACACATCCGCCGGCACATCGACGGGATGCCGCTGGTTGCCGAAAGCCTGACCGAACATTTCCGTCCTGACCGCATCAGGAACGATCGCCAACATGACCGACGCCTCGCCTTCGCAGGCGTGGTGAGCGCCGTCGTCGACCTCGAAGATCTTCTTCGCCTCCTCTGGCGCAAGCATCCAGGGCGTCGTCGCAACAATCGGCAGGGCGAATTCGACGGCGAGCTCGCGCACGGCGACCGCCAGCGGCTCGATGTTGCCGCCGTGACCATTCACGATCAGCAATCGTGAAAAGCCGAGCGCCTTCAGGGAACGGACGATGCAGCGGATAGTTCGGCTGAGCGTATCGTAGTCGAGCGTAATGGTGCCCCCGAACGGCAGGTGATGTTCGCTCATGCCGAGCCACAGGCCGGGCAGAACAGCGACAGGAATGTCACGCGTGACCAGACGGGCAGCACGAATAGCGGCCGCCGAGGCGCTGGCCGTATCGGTAATGACCGGCAGGTGCGGTCCGTGCTGCTCCAGCGAGCCGATCGGTAAAACCGCAAGCGCATCTGGCCTGCCGGCAAGTTCCCGCAAGACGGGCGCCGTCATCCGCGCCCATTCGACTTCCTTTTCCATAATGGTCCTCTCTCAACGTTGACGACGAAACTCGGCCGCCTCTCCGGTAGCGAGTGCTGGCGGCGACTATGTCTGACGGCCGCGGGCATCGATCCGCAGCGCCCTCGTCCGCCCATCCGATTGTCGCAGGTTGACGCTGTCGAACTGCGCGACAACGGCACAGGCGTGGTTGGGGAATATCCGGACACGGCTGCCCAAAGCCGGCGGATCGCCAAGAAAGCGAACAAACCCGTGCTCTTCGGAGAGACGCTCCACCTCCCATGTTTGCGGCTGCAACTCACCGACACTGACGGCAATTCCAAAGCCACTGCCGCCTGAACCATGGGCGCCGAGATCGGACGTCAGGGTCTTGGAACCGGCATCCACGATGAAATGGCGGTCATTGTGCGCAACAACCGTTGCGACAACCGAAAGCGCGGTATCGTCGGGCGACGAGATGCCCAGGCGCAGTGCCGTTCGGTCGAGAAAGGCGTAGTTACCGGGTCGAATTTCCGTCACGCCTTGCGGAATCGGCGCGCCAAGGCATGTCGGCGTAGCGCCAACGGATAATCTTGGCACCTCAAGCCCGGATCGGCGCAGCCGCTCCGCCAGTTCGCCAAGCGCAACCGCTTCCGCTCTGGCTATATCGGACAGTTCCTCGAGATTTCGGCTGCCATAGGAATGGCCTGCATGCGACAGCAATCCGGCAAAGGCCAGAGAAGGATGCTGCTCGATTCGCCGGGCGAGCGAAACGGCCGCCGGGTCCTGCGGTTTGATCCCGACGCGACCGAGACCAACATCCACCTTCAAAAAGACGCCGAGCTTGACGCCATGTGCTTCCGCTGCCGCCCCGATCGCATCGACACCCGCGTCATGGGCTGCGATCAATAGCAATTCGGTTCCATGGATTTTCGCGCTGCGGACGAGCCGGCCGATCGCTTCAGGCCTGACGACCGGATAAGCGAGCGTCACAGAGCGAACACCACCCTCGACGAAGACCAATGCCTCCTCCGGCTTCGAGGCCGTTACGCCGATGGCCCCGAGTTCGAGCTGACGATGGGCGATCATCAGGCTCTTGTGTGTCTTGATATGCGGACGCAGCGCGACACCGGCCGCGTTGGCCCGCTCCTGCATTCCGCGCAGGTTGCGCATCAAGCGCTCCTGGTCGATTTCCACATAGGGCGTCGGTAAGTCGGCCGGATATGGACGAAGAAAGGCGTCAGGCGCCGCGGCATTGGTCACTGTCGTCTCCGGGAAATGGCTGGATGGAAACATTGCTCCAGCCGGCTGATGCAGGTTTTTCGGGAAGCGGTAGTTCCCTTACCGCTTTGCCACATGACATCGGACCTGATGCAATCCGGCATCGATCGGCAACAAAGCCTGCCGCACGTCACAACCGGCCGCAACCTTGGCGCATCTTTGCTTATAAAAGCAGCCGGTCGGCAAGCGGCGATTATTGGGAAGCTCGCCCAGACGCACCTCAGCGATCTCTGGCAAAGGGCTGGCGAAGCTTGGAACCGCCGCCAGCAGCGTTTGCGTATAAGGGTGCCGTGGGTTTTGCAGCACCTCTTCGGAGGGGCCGCTTTCGACGATCTCGCCGAGATACATCACCGCGACATCGTCGCAGAAGTGGCGCACGAGTGCGACGTCATGGGAGATCATCAGATAGGTCAGCCCCCGCTCCCGTTGCAGCTTCAAGAGCAAGTTGATGATCTGCGCCTGCACCGACACGTCGAGCGCCGATGTCGGCTCGTCCAGCACCATGAGATCCGGATCCGTGCTGATGGCGCGGGCGATGGCGATGCGCTGGCGCTGACCGCCCGAAAATTCGTGCGGCAGTCGGTCCAGATGTTCCGGCCGCAGGCCAACCGCAACCGCAAGTTCCGCTGCCTTCGCATGAAGGTCTGCCTTGCTTAATCCGCCGCGAATATGCAGCGGTTCGCTGATCAGACGCCAGACCGGCAGACGACGGTCGAGCGAAGACTGCGGATCCTGGAACACGATCTGCATCTTCTGCCGCAGGTCCCGCTTTTGCCTCCCCTGGGCTGCCTTGAAATCCTGGCTGTCGATGGCGACCCTGCCCTCGTTATAGTCGACAAGCCCGATGATTGCCTGGGCAAGCGTGGTTTTGCCGCATCCGGATTCGCCGACAATGCCAAGACTTTTACCGGGGCGAACAGCGAGACTGACGCCATTGACGGCGTGGACGTGAGACGTGGCACGACCCAGCCAGTTGCGGGAAGCGGGAAAACGGACATGGAGATCGGTCACTTCCAGAACCGGCTGCGCCATTGTTTCGGTGCGCTCAAGCATTGCCGTGCCCCTTGTCCAAGATCAGAACCCCATCTCCGCGTTGCCAGCACGCGACCTGTTGCGCATCGGATCCTGCAAGTTGCGGAGAGTGCGTTCGACAGCGCTCAACCGCTTCGCCGCAGCGCGGCTGGAAATAGCAGCCGGCGGGCGGATGCATCAAATTGGGAACGGCGCCGGGGATTGCTTCCAATTCCTGCTTGGGAGCCAAGCGTTCGGGCAGGCAGCGCAGCAGCGCCTGGGTATAGGGATGCTGGGGTGCATCGAGTACTGCGCGTGTTGCGCCGTGCTCGACGATACGGCCGGCATACATAACGTAGATCCGATCGCATAGCTGCGACACCACCGCGACATTGTGGCTGATGAAGATAACCGACGTTCCGGTACGGCGCGCGCGGTTCTGGATCAGCCGCAAGATCACGGCCTGAACGGTCACGTCGAGCGCGGTCGTCGGCTCATCGGCAATGATCAGCCCTGGATTGCAAGAAAATGCCATTGCGGTCAAAACGCGCTGCCGCATTCCGCCGGAGAGTTCGAACGGATAGGCCCGCATGATCCGCTCGGGTTCCCCGATCAGCATATCGGCGAGAATGTCATGCGCACGCTGCTTTGCGTCCTCTAGGTTCGTCCCCTCGTGGCGCATGATGATGTCAGTCAATTGCTTGCCGATGCGGATGGTCGGGTTCAGCGCATTCATCGGCTCCTGAAAGATGGTCGACACCACCTTGCCGCGCATGTTCTGCAGCTCTTTGTCGTCCATCGTCAAGGTGGCGCGACCGAACAGGCTGACCGACCCGCCGGTGATGTTGTATCGCCCCTTCGGCAGCAATCCAGTTGCCGCCATGGTCGTGACCGACTTGCCGCAGCCGGATTCGCCGACAACCCCGACAATCTCGGCCTTTCCGACCTCAATCGAGACATTGTCCAGTGCCTTGATCGAGCCGCTGAAGGTCGGAAATTCCAGTGAGAGCCCTTTAATTGCCAGAGCCTGACCGTCTGGTTGCGCTGTGCCGATCATCATCTGCTCCTCGAGCGCGGGTCGAGCATGTCGCGGATGCCGTCACCAACAAGATTGCATGAAATTGCCGAAAGCAGGATGGCGAGACCCGGAAATGTCGCATACCACCACTGATCGAGCATGTAGCTGCGTCCACTGCTGACCAGCGCCCCCCATTCGGCGGTCGGCGGCTGTGCGCCGAGACCGATGAAACTGAGGGCTGCGGCGATCAGCACGACGCTGCCGAGATCAAGCGTCGACTGCACGATAATCGGCGACATGACGTTCGGGAGGATGTGCCAGCGCAGGATATAGAAGGGCGACGCACCAAAGGTACGCGATGCCTTGACGAAAATCTGCTCTCTGAGCGAAAGCGTCTGTCCGCGGGCAAGGCGCACATATGCAGGTATGCGCACGATCGCCACCGCCAGCATCGAGTTGAACAGGCTCGGTCCGAGGGCTGCCGCCAGTGCCATGGCAAGCACCAGTGCCGGAAGCGCCATGATGACATCCATAAGGCGCATGATGCCGGTATCGATGCGACCACCGACCACGCCCGAAAGGCAACCGATCAGCACCCCAACCGACATCGAAATGAGAACGATCATGAAGGCGGCGCCGCAGGAGGCTCGAGAGCCATAAATGACGCGTGAGAAAAGATCGCGGCCGACTTCGTCCGTCCCAAACCAATGTGCAGCACTCGGCGGCAGCAGCCGGGCCGTCAGGGAGACCTTGTCGGGATTGTAAGGTACGATCCAGGGCGCGGTAATGATAATGAACACCAGAAGCAGAATGATCGCGGTCCCCACAAGGGTGAGCGGGCTGCGGCGGCTCAAATACCAAACATAGCGCATTTGCTCCGACCAGGGCTTTTTCCTGCTCGTTGTCGTGCGCGCGGCATCAGTGTTTGTCGGCATGATGGCGGACATGATCACACCTCCCGGATTTGTGGATCGGCGAGCATGTAGGCGAGATCGACGAGAAGGTTGATCAGCACATAACCGATGGATGCGACGATGGTGAAACCCATGATGGCCGGGAAATCGAGCGTCTGAATGGAGCTGACGACATAAGTTCCCATGCCCGGCCAGGCGAAGATCGTCTCAGTGAGGACCGCACCGTAGAGAAGGTCGCCAAGTGCCAGGCCCAAAAGCGTGATCGAAGGGATCAGCGCGTTTCTGAGCGCGTAATTGAAGATGATCATTTTCCGTCGCAAACCGCTGGCCCGGGCAGTACGGATGTAATCCTCCTGCAGCACATCCAGCATCGAGGCACGGATCTGACGCGTGATGACGCCCATATTGGCGAAGGCGAGCACAAAGCCCGGCAGGATGATATGATAGGCGGCGCTGCGAAATGCGTCGAAGCGGCCCTGTAACAGGGAATCGATCAGCAGGAAGCCGGTAATGCGCTCCGGCGAGACAATGCCCATCGCCAACCGCCCGCTGCCGGGCAATATCTGGAGCTTCGCATAGAAGAAATAGATGAGGATGAGGCCGAACCAGAAGACCGGCATCGATATGCCGCAGACGGAGACCGTTCGCGCCAGCTGATCGATTGGGCCATCCTTGTAGACCGCCGATACCACGCCCAGCGGCACGCCGAGACAGATCGCGATCAGCAATGCCACGGTTCCCAATTCCAAGGTAGCCGGCAGGAAAGCGCGTATATCTGCGGCAACGGGGCGGCTGGTGCGCAACGAGGTTCCGAGATCACCATGCAGAAGATTACCGATGTAGATTGTGAACTGTTCGACCACAGGCCGGTCAAGACCGAGGCTGCGCCGGACATTCTCCAGCGTCTCAGCACTTGCCCTGTCACCCGCGATCATACGGGCGGGATCGCCGGGTATCAGATGCGAGATCGTGAAGGTGATCACGGCGACCCCCAGCACCACGAAGAACAGAAGGATCAGACGGGGAATGATGATGCGGGTGATTGCCATGGACGTCAGCCCTTTCGCCAGAATAATCCTGACCTTGCCTGGGGTAAGGAGATCCTGCCGCTCCGGCCCTCTTCGCGAAACTCCAAGGTTTCGGTGACAAAGGACGGCGAGGCGGCAGGGTCGGTTTGAGCCGGCGCTTTATTGGGTCTTGGACATCGTGCCGAAATTATAGACCTGGATCAGCATGGGATTGTAGACGTAACCCTTTACTGCGGCACGACGGGCAAAAATGTCGTTCTTCTCCATGATGTAGAGATAGGGAGCATCCTCAGCCGCAAGCTTCTGCGCATCGATGTAAAGCGACTTGCGCTTTTCCTCATCGACGATCGAGCCCGCTTCCTTCACCAGAGCGGTCACCTGCTTGTTGTTGTAGAATGACCGGTTGCCCGGACCGCCCATTTTGTCGGCGTCGAACCAGTAGTTCATAAACATGTAGGGGTCGGCGAAATCTGGCGTCCAGGCGCCGGGCGCCATGTCGAACTTGCCGTTGGCCACCATTTCTCGCTTCGTCGTATCGGCGACGGCCTGCAGTTCCAGCTTGATGCCAAGCTCCGCAAGAGAAGCCTGCAGCGCAAGACCGATCGGCTCCCAGGCGGGATCGGCCTGCGAGAAGGTGTAGGTCAGGCGAATGTTGCTCTTGCCGGATTCCTTAAGCAGCGCCTTTGCCTTGTCGACGTCGTAGCTGTACTGGAAACCCTGTGGATCATGTCCCCACATGCCGCTCGGCACCGGACCGCGCATCTGCTTGGCTTGCCCCTGCATGATGCCGTCGATGATACCCTGATAATCGACGGCATAGGAGATTGCCTGGCGAACCTTGACGTCATCCAGTGGCGGCTGCCGATTGTTCATGTAGATGTAGTTCACATACATGCTGGGATTGCTCTCGACCACGACGGAGCTGTCTTTCTGCAGCGCCTCTGCCTGGTCTGGCGGAATCTGTTCGATAATGTCCGCGTCACCGCTGGTCAGCTGAAGGCGACGGGCTGATATGTCGCCAACGACACGGATCACGACCTGGTTGAGAGCAGGCTTTGCGCCTGCATAATGCTCATTGCGGTCGAGGATGATGCTTTGATTTCGCTCCCAGGAAGAGATGCGATAGGGACCGCTACCCGCCGAGTGCTCGGCAAGCCATCCCTTTGCCATATCACCATCCTTCTCATGCTCCATCACCTTCGGATTGATGATGGCAGCCCCCGAGACCGCGAGTGTCGAAATGAATGGCGCAAACGGCGCCGTCAGATGAAACCTCACCGTCTGCGGATCGACGACCTCAACCTCCTTGAGAACCGGAAACGCATCCGATGGCCCGGCCTTCAGCTTCATGAGCCGGTCAAAACTGAATTTGACCGCAGCGGCATCGACCGGTGAACCATCATCGAACTTGTGGTCCTTGGCGAGTTTGAAGGTCCAGACCAGACCCGTGTCGTCTGCACTCCAGCTCTCGGAGAGTTCAGGCCCGACTTCCGTGGACGCCCCCTTGTAAGCGACGAGCCGTTCATAGGCGGCGTAGGTGAGCGTGTAGCCGCTATTGCTGATCTCGATGCCTGGATCGGCCGTCGGCGCATCTTCCGCTCGCGCCAGAACCAATACATCCTGCGCTGCCATGGCAGCGGATAAGGGCGTCGACGCCAAAAGCAATGCAAAGCCGACGGATTTCCACTTGGAACCGTTCATCTCGTTGTCCTCCCCAGAACTGCAGTTCGCGCCCTCCCGGCACTCACCGCAGCAACAGTCTAGGAAACGATTTTCCTAAGTGCAATATTTTTTATTATCGTATGCGTCTTTTTATTTCCGCTTAGCTCGCCGTCTTGGGCGCCTGTGCCTTCGCGAGGGTCGAAACCAGCTCGGTTTCGGGCGTCGAGCAGACGCAGAGAATCTGTGCGGGCTCTTCGCTGACGCTCAGATAGGCATGGCCGGTCATCGCGTCGAAATAAGCGGAATCGCCTTTCTTGAGCCGCAGGGGCTCATAGATCTCGCTATGAAGCTCAAGTTCTCCTTCGAGAACATAGAAGAACTCTTCGCCCTTGTGCCGGATGAGCGGCCCGAATTCCTGAAGGGTGCGGGCATGCGCGATCGCTATGATCGGCACCATGGCCTTCTTGTAGATCTCGGTGCAGACATAGAGATAGTCATAGTTCTTCGTGATGATCGACCGTCCGTCCCCGGCCTTGGTATAGGTTCGGCGCCCCATCACGTTTGAGGTCTCATCGGCATTGGCCAGGGTGCCGAAGAGCTCGGCGATATCGACCTTGATCCCCTGCGCAAGCTGGACCAGCCGATCATAGGTCAGCTGCATCTGATTGTTCTCGACCTTGGAAAGGGTCGAGACCGCCAGCCCGGTCATGGAACTCACCTCGGCCAGGGTCCAGTGATTGCGATTGCGGATATCCTTCAGGATATCGCCGAGGCTGGATTTCGCATCATTCATCCGTGGCGTCTCCAATTCGCCTGCAACCATTCGCCCGCCAGTTCGCGCCGGTGCCGTAAACAGGGGCAGAATTCGATTGGCATGATAGGAAAACTATTTTCTATGGATCGAGCCCGTAATCAACATTCTGCTGAAAAGCAATCCATGCCCGTCAATGAAACAGCGCCCATCCCTACGAACATCCAGCCGTTTGACAGGAAATGATCTAGCGGACCAACGAGGGCAGGATAGTTCGCAGCCACCGAGAAAGGCCGTTCACGACCGCAGACGCAAAGAAACATCGGCGACAAACAGGCCGAAGGATCTTGTCGCGTGCCCATCTGCCGCTCCATCGTAGCGGACAGTGACCCGCGACAGATGCGGACCACATTGGAACATGACCCGCTTCTTCCGCGCGCAAAAGCACGCCACCGTCTTGTCCACCCCTGCATCTCCGGCAGAAACCGCCGCATATTGTCCTGAAGATGGTTTAGCCTTGATCTGCCAGTGGATTATCGACCTTCGGCCAGTAGGACTTCTTCAGCTTGGTGAATGGCAGTTCATCGAAACGCGGCTGCAGCGCACCGGGAGCGCCGACATAAAGGATTTCGCTTGCGATGGGCTCGAAGCCGGCCCGGAAATGGTTGCTCGACTTGACGACGACAATTCTCTTTGTTGACGGGTCAAGACCAAGTGCCGTCATGCATTCCGGATGGAAGGTCTGCGTGCGCAAGGTATTGAGAACAATGTCCACGCTTCCCGCGCTGATCCAGACGGCATCGCCAATGCTGAGCGGCGTCGGTCCGAAGCGCTGGGTTATGTCCGATGCGATCCGCCGCACGGTAACGGTGAGGTCGAGCGGATCGCCCGAAGCCTTGCCGACCTTGCCGCCAATCCTCAGATCGAGCGTGGCCCCTTCCCCCGCCTCGCGGCACATGCGCACGGCAATGGGATCCCAATAGAGGCAGGACGCGACATCCTGGATGCCTCTCTCGATGATGCGGCGCAGGATGAACGTCGAGTCGCCGGGGGCGCCGCCGCCGGCATTGTCGGAGACATCGGCCAGCACGACGGGGCCATGTCCTGCGGCAAGTGCCTGATCGAGTGCCGCATCGATCGTCAGGTAATCATGCCGCATCTCCTCGCGCGCATCGTAGATTTCCCGGCCGAACGTCTCGGCGACGCGCGCCGCCTTTTGCCGATCATTGTCCGTCACGACAAGCATCTTGGCGCCGACATCGGCAACGTCACCCCAGGGAAAGCCGTGGCCGAATGAGACGGATAGGACGCCGTCCTGGCCTTCGATGGCCTTCATGCGATCGACAATTCCACGCAACGGTGCCTTGTGCGGATGAAATGTGCTGACGAGACGGCAGTCATAGACCGCCATCACCGGGCGAACCTCGCCGGCCAGTGTGCGTTCCATTAGCCGGAACAGCTGCTCCGCGACGATCTCGATATCGGTGTGGGGATATTCCTTGTAGGCGGCGATCATGGTCGCATTGGCGACCATGCGATCGGTGAGATGGCAATGCAGATCAAGCTCTGCGGCAACGGGAACGTCCGGACCGACGACCTGGCGCACATGCTCCAATAGGTCCCCTTCGACATCATCATAGCCATCGGCGACACAGGCGCCGTGCAGGGCAAGCATAACGGCGTCGACGGGCATCGCCGCCTTGAGATCGTCGAGGATGGTCTTGCGGAAGCCTTCATAGACCGCGCGCGTTGTCTTGCCGCCAGGTTCGGCGACGGCGCATAGGCTTTCGACCACGGTCCAGCCCTTTTCCCGGGCCGCGTTGCGCCAGACGAACATCTGCGATGAGCAGCAGTTCAGCGGCCTTTCCGTCGCGTCGCCATAGGCGATCAAGTTTTCGCTGAAGGTCTCCAGCCCCGTCTGCATTGGAGAGAATGTGTTGGTTTCGGTATCCAGTCCCGCGATGAACAGCTTCATTTTTGCCTCCCAAATGCAGAAAGATATTTTCTCATCATAGAAATATGTTTATGGTCAGAAAGTCAAATCCAATATCCATACTAGGCAACGAGAGGGAGGAATCGATGCGCCTTTATATTTCCGCCGACATAGAGGGGATCGTCGGGGTGGTCAGCCGCGACCATCTGATGCCGGAAGGCTTCGAATACGAGAATGCACGTCGCTGGATGACCGACACCGTGGTGAACGCCTGCGAGGCCGCGCATGAGGAAGGCGTGGAGGAAATCATCCTCAGCGATTCCCATGGAAATGGCGAGAGCATTCTCATCGATCGCTTGCCGGACTATGTGCAGATCGTGCGCAGCTGGCCGCGCCCTTTGATGATGATGCAGGGCGTGGAACTCGGCTCCTTCGTCGGCGCGATGCTTCTGGGCTACCACGCCGGCGCCAGCCATCCGAGTGGCGTCTTGTCGCATACGATCGGCGGCACCGCTTTTGCCGAGATCCGGATCAACGGCGTCGTCATGCCGGAAGCAGGCATCAACGCCGCCGTCGCCGGGCATTTCGACGTGCCGGTGCTGCTCGCCTCCGGCGACAATGTGGCGCTGGCCGAGATCACCGAACGCATCGGAGATATCGTGACTGTGCCCGTGAAGACGGTTTACAGCACGCAGTCGGCGATCACACTCACCCCAAACGTCGCGCATCGTCGTATCCGCGAGGGCGTCAAGACCGCATTGGCCAGGGCAGGCTCGGCGCGGCCTTTCAAGCTTGCCAATCCGGTGCTGGAGATCGTGTTCCGCAATCGCCTTCCAGCCGAATATCTCTCCTATCTGAAAGGCGTCGACCGCATCGATGGTTACACGATCCGCTATCAGGGCGACGACATGGTCGACGTCTCGCGCTTCATCCAGTTTGTGGTCGGATATAATTCGCGTCTGACCTTCTGACCGCCCATAACGGACATCATGCATGACTGACACACTCGTTCTCGGCGCCGGCATGGTCGGCGTCTCAACCGCACTTGCCTTGCAGGAGAGCGGACATCAAGTCACCCTTCTGGATCACAAGGCGCCGGGCCGAGAAACCAGTTATGGCAATGCCGGCTTCATCCAGACGGAAGCGGTCGAGCCATACCCGTTCCCGCGCTCCTTGCGCGAGATCCTCTCGGTTGTCTTCAAGCGCGGCAATGATGTCGATTGGCGGATGCGCGACATCGGGCACTTGGCCTGGCCTCTCTGGCGCTATTTCTCGCAATCTGCGCCAGCCCCCTACGCCAGAACCGTCGCCGCCTATTCAAAACTGGTGTTGCGCGCAAGCGACGACCATGCCCGCTTCATAGTCCCTGCCGGAGCGGATGATCTGATCGTCCGGCAGGGCTGGCGCGCGGTCTATCGTACGCCCGAGAAATTCGAGGCGGCGGCAATAAGGGCGGAGCGGCTGAAGCTTGACTATGGCGTCCCGTCTGACGTGCTCGGCGCCGATGAGCTTGCTCTCCGAGAGCCGGGGTTGCGTCGCCGGCTTGCCGGCGCCGTTCATTGGACCTCGCCCTGGACCTGCCTTAACCCAGGCGAACTGGTGGCGCGTTATGCGTCGCTGTTTGTTAAACGTGGAGGCACGCTGGTCAGCGCCGACGCTATGTCACTGCAACAGCATGGTTCCGGTTGGCGTGTGCAATCCGCAGAGGGGACGATGACAGCACAAAATGCGGTCGTCTGTCTCGGCCCGTGGTCACCGGCACTCTTGAAGAGATTCGGCTACCGTGTCCCGATGGTATTCAAACGCGGCTACCACCGGCACTTCGCCGGCAAGGACGGCCCGCAAATTTCGACATTGGACATTGAAAATTCCACCGTCATCGCTCCAATGAACAGAGGATGGCGTGTTCTGACCGGCGCCCACATGGCGCCCCCGGGGACAGCACCGGCAACGCGTCAGATACTGCGCTCAGTCGAGGCCGCCCATGAGCTCTTTTCCCTCGGGGAACCTATCGAGGACACTCCCTGGTCAGGATATCGCCCCTGCATGCCCGACATGCTGCCCGTCGTCGGCCCCGGCCGCCACAAAGGCCTGTGGTTCCATTTTGGTCATGGCCATCAGGGCTTCACGCTCGGCCCGACGACCGCCCTTCTTTTGGCCGAGCAAATGAACGGCGTAGGTACCAACCCGCTCGCGCTCCCATTGTTGCCACTGGCCAGAGATTGGGCACTTGGCCATGCAAAGGCATAGCTGCATGGTTCAATCTCCCAACATTTGAGGCGGTATTGCCAACGACATCTACGCTCATGCGCAGATATCAAAACCTTCCGGTCGTCACGGGAGCAAGCCGATATCGTCGCAGGATAAGATAGGCCGCATGCCCCAGCCAACCGGGAGCATTGCGGCCATTCCCCTCCCCTCGCATAGAACGTGCAAGCGGCTGGTCAGCGACTTGGAAAGGTCAAGCATACGACCAATCCGCCGCCTGCCGGTTCATCGAGAACAACAGATCCACCGTGAGCGCGAATGACTTGCGCAACAATCGCCAATCCCATTCCTGTGCCATCGGATGCGGCGTTCACACCGCGAACAAAGGGGCGCAGCACCATCTCCCGCTCCTCGACTGGAATTCCAGGGCCATGGTCTAGGATCTTGAGCTGACGGGTCTCAAGCACCTCAACGATGATCATGTCGGAGCTATGCGCATGCCGCAAGGAATTGGAAATCAGATTGTCCAGCGCAACACGAATGGCCGCCTCCGAACCCCAGACGTTGACTGCCGCTTCGGGAGCGCGCAACTCGATCTCGAGCCCCTGCTGAATTGCCCTGGGCACATGATCCGCAATGACCGAACGCGCGACCGCAGTCAGGTCGACGGCTGTGAAGGCGAGAGATTGGCCAGACAGGCGGGCAAGCTGAAGCGATGTCGTGACGATGGAAGCAAGGCGCGTCGCGTCGCGGATCAGCATCTCCCTGACCTCAACGTCCTTCACCAGATCCAGCTTGATGCGCAGCTTGGTCAGCGGCGTCCGTAACTCATGGGATGCGCTTGCAAGGAAATTTCGCTGCGCCTCGAAAGCATTGTCGATCCTCGTCAAGGCGGTATTAAATGCCGCTACCATCGGCCTGAGTTCGGTCGGCGTGTCCTGGTTGGGAATTCTGCGGCCATTGGGAAGACCGTCAATCTTCTCTGCCCAATCGACGACGCGGCGCACCGGCGTCGCAATGGTCTGTCGGATGGCGATCGCCGCGATCGTCACGGTCGTCACCAGGACGAGACCCAGAAGATGGTAAAGCCCCTGGGGCCAGAGTGCCCAAAGCGTCGCCAAGATGGTCTGAACACCGGAAAAGGAAATGCCGCCCAGGGCAATGACGACCTTTGAATTGGTGTCGTCCACCAATCTAAGCCCAAGCAACCGTTCGTCGCCGGAGGTATAGTAAAACTCGGAGGCAAAGATTTCCGAAGGGGCCGTTTTAATAATCTGACCGACGGAAGAAGGTATGGTTCCGTGAGAGATGGTTTGCTTTCCATCGCTCACGAGATACCAGAAAGATGGCTCCGCCTCGGCAAATCCCATGATGGTCGAAGGGAACCCCTTTTGCTCCAGAACGAGCCTGCCACCGCTATCGTAAGTCATCCCCGATCGAAGGAGCTTGCCCACGACGTCGGCATTCATCCGCTGCTTGGACTTCACGTCCGTGCTGAGGAAGACACCCAACGTCACGACGGTACTCAGCACCATGACGCAAGCCATACCGACAATCAGCAGGCCCGCGACTGGGAATGCGATCGAGCGCGACGGCCACCTCATTCCTGCACCAGCATGTAACCGATCCCGCGAATGGTCCGAATGTTTACATCGCAATTGGCTTCACGCAATCGTCGACGCAGACGCGAGACATGAGACTCGATGACATTCGACTCGATTTCGTCGTCGAGGCTATAGGTGGATGCTTCCAACGTATCACGCTGAACCACGCGGCCGGCCCGGCGCATCAACGCTTCCAGAATGCCCAATTCTCGTCGTGGGATATTCAGCACGGTTTCACCGATCATGGCCGAACGATGGTTGAGATCGAAGATCAAGTTTCCGAACTGCGTGCAGCCCGTTTCGTCAAGATTGTAGCGTCGCAAGACAGCCCTTGCGCGCGCGACCAGCTCCATCGGCTCGAACGGCTTGCCGATATATTCGTCCGCTCCCTTGTCCAGCGCAGACACGATGTCGAGGGGGTCATCCAGCGCCGTCAATATCAACGTAGCCGGACGCGGGCGTAGCTGGCGCAACGTCGACAGCAAGGAAAGACCGTCGCCATCCGGGAGGCGACGATCGATAATGACCAGATCGAATTTGAACGCAAGGAGTGCCGCTTCCGCATCGGCAATGGTCGCGAAAATATCCGTCACCCCGATCGAGCTTTCCATCATCGCCTTAAGGGAGGTGGCGAGTTCGAGATCATCTTCAACGATCAGAATATGCATGTCTTGCCTGAGCTAGAGCGTGAATGTGTTGGTACGATGCAAACTTACACCGATGCCGGAACGTCCGGGCCGCTCTCGCAAGGCGATACGGCAAATATGCGACACGAAATCAGGCGAGACGCTTAGCCGGCCGACATCTCTTCAATAGTCATAGTTTGGCGCCTCAATTGATCTTTCCATCCGACGCTCACGCGCAAGGTCGATGCGTTGCTTGCAAACGGCAAACTCCGTAGAGCCGCGTTCAAAGCCATACTGCGCGCAGCGCTCGCCATCTTCTGTGGACTGGCATCCCATTAGCAGGAGGGAAAGGGCGAGTGCAAAACAATAACGCATGGAGATACCTCAGGATTTTTCATTTCGTTGGTGGTTGCCGGCAAATGCGGCGCGAACATTACGGCAGCCTTACAGGCTGGGAGCGCTCGTTCCTTGGCGATGCTCGCCATTGGAAGGCGACGCAAGCTTGACCGGAGGCGCAGCTGGCACTCCGGAATTGGACGCATGAGCCCCCTTGTCGGTCCATGACGGAGGCGCCCCGAACGATGCGCCGATCTCGCCGATGATGCCGGGCGAACGGCCAAAATTCTCGCACAGGGGCGAGCCTGGCTTGCCGCCAAGTGCCGTGCGAATTTCATAGAAGGACGGCAGGCGAATATTCAGCCCCCCTGGCTCCTTGCCGGCAATGATCATTCTGGAGAACTCGCTTCCGAAGGCCGCAGCCAGATCGTAGGCGTCTCCGACTTTTGATACGCGCGCCTTGCTCGTAAAGGAATTTGCTCCTCGAGACCAAACGACAGCGGCGCGCTGGACGCCGGCGCCGTCAAGCGCTTCCGCCTCCACGGCCAGTCCGCCAAGCCCCAGAGGAAGGCGTGGAATCTGCACCGGCAAAGCGATCGAACTACCGATCGAAATCGCCTTTGCTGCGCCGGCGACCGTTGGCTGGGTGGGAACTATGTCGGTAATCACAGCCTTTATCGTCAGATCCGGAGAGCCGCTGAGCGGAACGATCTGATATTTCTCGCTCATTGCAAAGCAGATGGCACGATCTATCGAATTCGAGACCAAAAGCCTGTCTCTTGGATTTTGAATTCTGCTTCCAGCCGTGAGCGTCAACGTCGTTGGCCAGATGGCAATCCTTTTGACTTCCTTTAATTTCTCCTTGTCCAGAAATACTCTGGATTTCGAGAATCTGCCCTTTGGCGCGCCGAGATTGCCGTAGGACGAGAGCATGCCTCCTTCCTTGAGCGGAACCGAACTACAGCCGCTTGTGATCGCCAGGATGAAGCAGGCTGCCAGCACAGACCAACGCGCGGACATCGGCCGCACAGCAGTTATCGGCGTCGACCTGGTCGACAATGCAATCGGATGCATACAATACAACTCCTTTGTGAAAGCTGCATCCGATTGCGATCCAACCCTTGTGATAACCTTACGGCATGTCGGCCTGCGGGGCTCATTGTCTGCGGAATCTTATTTCAAGATCAGTATGGCGACTGGTCCGCCCAGCAGCGCTCCAACAATAAAGGCCGAGAGAAAATATCGCATGAGAAGACGAAAGATGAACTCGAGGTAATTCATTCTGTGATGCCCGCTGCGTTGCGATGGTTGTTGCCAGATCGACGTCACGCGGATCATGTTTCCGGCCGATCGAACGATCGGAAAATCCAGCCTCGTCTCTGCGCCGATACATCCAGAAGCCATCATTTGTGGCCAATCTCTCAGCGCCGGCACCGACAGTCGCTAAGTTTCCAATATTACCGCAGTCTTACCTGCTGTCCCGACCATGGGAGCGAGATCGGACGCAGGCTCTACGCATCTCACTTGAACGAACGACTTCAGTCGGCGGCGAAGCAAGGGGCTCGAGCGCGACTATATTTATAACTAGGAGGCCATCGTTGCCCTCCCCTCTCGCCCGACAGGGAAAGGGAAGGGCAATCCATTGGGTGCAACAGCAATCAGGCGGGTTTGAGTGAGCCGGACCTTTAGCGTTGCCCGGCACCCTCCATCAGGCGTCGAACACCTGCTGCGATGGCTCCCGGATGATCCTCTTGCAGATAGTGGGCTCCGGCTCCCAGCGGAACCACCTCACAGTTCCGCAGCGTAGAGGCAAATTTCCGGGCAAAATCGGGTGAAACCAAAGCCCCAGGCTCACCTACGAACAGCATTTTCGGATAGGTGCTTTCACGCAACGCGGCATGAGCGGCACTCAGAAGCGCCCACACGTCGCCGGGCTCGCCGGCTATCGGCAGTTGATTTGGAAAGCGCCACACAGGGCGCCGCGTTTCCGGCGTCGGGAACGGCGCGCGATACGCCGACATTTCCTCTTCGGTGAGTGGGCGTTTGATCGAACCGGGAAGGACGCGCTCCACGAAGATATTGTCCTCCAGTATAAGTTTCTCGCCAATTTCAGGCGTGCGGAATTTTTGAAACAACTCTCGTGCCGCAGGCACCTGATGAAACTCGTCCCAGCTTTCCATCGGCCGAATGAACTCCATGAAGGCAAGCCCACGCATGAATTCCGGCAGGCGTGCTGCCCGTTCGAAAGCAAACGCGGTGCCCCAGTCCTGAGCAACGATGAATGCCGAGGATATTTCCAGCGCATCGATGAACGCGTCGAGATAGCGGATGTGATCGACAAAGCGATAGTCGATGTCTGGCTTGCCCGATTGCCCGAAGCCGATGAGATCAGGCGCGATGCACCGGGCATGCGGCGCAACATCAGTGATGATGTCTCGCCAGATATAGGAGGAGGTCGGATTCCCATGCAGGAAGAGAACCACCGGCCCGTTCTTCGGGCCTGCGTCTCGATAGGTCATATAGGAATCCAGAACCTCTACACGATGCATTTCGGAATGGTTGGTCATCGGATCTTCCTTTTCAATATGGACGTCCGTATTGGTATCGGACGCGTTATGAGCTCTGTGAGCTGCCTGCCATTCGATGGGTAAGGCCACACACGATGGGAAAATGATAAGGACTTGCGCGAAAGGTTTCCTCTCCTCGCCCCTTGATTATTAATACAGACGTACGTATTGTCAACACATGCCAAAGCCATCAAACAAAAACGACATTGTTGCCGCCGGCCTACGGGTCATGTTCCGCAAGGGATATAACGGAGCCGGCGTAAGGGAGGTCGTTGCCGAGGCAGGCGTGCCCCAGGGCTCCTTCACCAATCACTTCCGCTCAAAGGAAGCTTTCGCCGCCGAGGTTCTCGACCGGTATTTTGCCCATACCCGCGAGCTTGTCGGGCAAGCGTTGAATGATCGCTCCCTCGGACCTCGCGAGCGGCTGCTGCGCTATCTTGAAATCATTACCGAGCGTCTTGCCGACGACGACTATCTTCGCGGTTGTCTGATCGGCGATTTCAGTATCGAGGTTTCGCAGACGAGCGAGTTGCTGCGCGAACGGCTCGTGGCGATCTATCAGGAATGGCGCAAACCATTCGAGCGCTGCATCACGGAAGCCCAGCAAGCAGGTGAAATCGGCACGCGGTTTTCGGCAAGCGATCTGGCGGATTTCCTGCTTGTCTCCTGGGAAGGAGCCATTCTGCGAATGAAAGTGGATCGAAGCGCAGAAGCGCTTGATCGCTTCAAGCGGATCGCGTTTGCAACGGTTTTCGCCGCCGAGCCTCCTTTTTGATCTCAGCAGAGCGGATCCTGACCGCAATCGGCGACCGATCAGACCCGGAGAGCTAACACGGCCGCATCTCGACTGGCCGCTTACCTCCGACTATGTTCCTGCAAGTCAGTGCGTCACAACCCTTAGAGCCAAGAGGCCTCATCATATGCGCCAGCCCCGCATCGCCATTATCCTTGACGAGAACACCAGCACGGGCGGAACGCGCTATGAAGCAGCCAAGGGATATTTTCGCGGCGTGCGCGATGCGGGAGGTCTCCCCTTTGGTATTCCATACGTACCTGAAATCGTCGACATTGCTTTGAATGAGTTCGACGGCTTTGTGTCCGTCGGCGGACGGTTTGCATTTCCGGACCACTGGTACATTGAAGGAGAAATCTCTCGGGCACCGCCATCGGAGCGCCTTGAGGTCGAACGAGCAATCATGGAGGGCTATCTTCAAAAGGATAAGCCCGTTCTCGGCATCTGTTCGGGCATGCAGATGCTCGCATGTTTGAACGGCTGTCGCCTCACGCCTGATCTCAAGGCAACCTTTCCCTCGGCAGGGGAACACGACAAGCGGGATCATCTTCATTCGATCGAGATTCTTCCGGGATCGCGTCTGGCGAAAATCATCGGCAAATCCGGCATCGACGTAAACACATTCCATCGCGAGGCGGTCGCTCAGGTTTCACCGGCTGTTCTTGCGAGTGCTTTGGCAAAGGATGGCATCATCGAAGCGATCGAGGTCACTTCCGCCTCCTTCGCCGTCGGCCTCCAATGGCATCAGGAACAGCATGCAGGGACGGATCATCCGGGAAACGCCGTTTTTCGGAGCTTTGTGGAAGCGGCCGCCGGCACCGCGACATCCCTTCGTTAGAACCGCTCAGGTTTGAAGGTCGGTCTATGTCTTCCGGTGGAATGCTTGTGCCAGCAACCTTCCAATTGCATTTCAAGCGTGAATTCAGATAGTTCTATCCCGCCGTCAACCTCAGGACGATCGAGACGGCCGTGTTCCCGCAGGCAGGTGATTGATATGAAAATGCGTTTGTCGTGGCTTTCGGCGTCATGCCTTGCCCTATTCGGGCTGCTTGGAACGGACGTCCTGGCTCAAGCTACGTCGGAACAGAGTTGGCTGGAGGATCCGGGCAGCCACTGCAAATTCGTCGCTCCGGCTTCGCTCACAAGCGGACCGACTTTCTGGGTCGGTGACTGTGCGAACGGCAAAGCCTCCGGAACCGGAATGCTGCGCCGCCGGGACGGCGACCGGGTCGGTGTGGCCTTCCTTGGGAAAATGGCGGACGGAATCCCCCAGATCGGCGTCGTCGATCTCGGCGATGGATACAGGGCCGGCAAGTTCGAGAGCGGTGACATTGGCGGTCAATCAGACTTGGATCCACAAGTTCGGATCGATTCCTTTCGTGTGGCGGTCGAAGCGGCTCGGCTCGTGAGTGTCAAATACAAGGCGGAGCACAAGGATGCCTCCACGCAATTCTATCAGGCACTCGCCGAAACGCTCGAAGCTCAGATCGAGTAAGCGGCGACAATCTCCCTCTGGCTCGGCGTCGCGGCACCGGGGAATGCAAAATGGCATATGCCTTCGATCAACAACCATCCGAAGCCTCACCGCCAGGACCAGGTTAGCATGCTATCAAAAGTGAGGAAAAATGGAGATGCTGGCACGCATAGTCGTCGGTTTATGTTTGGTATCAACGGCCGTCATGGCCGCCGACAGCAACACCTATCGAAACTCCCGATT
Source organism: Rhizobium sp. ASV8 (assembly GCF_016429255.1). GTDB lineage: Bacteria > Pseudomonadota > Alphaproteobacteria > Rhizobiales > Rhizobiaceae > Rhizobium. Next base: position 7,297 of record NZ_JAELUG010000071.1, on the reverse strand, counting down.
CGGCTATTCCATTGATCTTCCGACAGAATTCAAGACGGTGTCGGTCGCCGACAACGGTGATGGCATGAGCCTTCAGTCAGTTGACGGTACGGCCAAGCTCTTGGTCTGGGGAAACTACATCATGGATGGGAGTTTCAGGGACGAGAGCAATAGCCGCCGAAAATTCTACATCGAGGACGGCTGGCAGATATCCTATCAAAAGCAGACGGCGTCCTGGGCGAGCTTTTCCGGCGCGAAGGAAAATCGCATCCTATATGTCAGAGAGATTGCGCTCTGCGATGGCGCGGTCGGCAATTTCTCGCTCGAATATCCCAGCAGTGATCAGCAGCGATACGGTGCTGTCGTCGACAAGCTCGTGAAGAGCATGGCCGCCGCGAAACCCTGCAAGTAAACTGCGCGGCCGCAAGAGCCGGCTTTTAAGGCCGGCTTTTCGTCGGGGACATCGCCTCGGTCACCGCAAGCTCTGCCATCGCAAGTGCCGCCTCTCGGGTTTTGGCAGCGGCAATGAAACGGCCATTGTGACAGAAGGTTGCTCCCTCGATGCCGCAGGCCATCTCCAGATCACGATCGGTCAGCCCAGCCCAGGCTGCCGGCAGATCGGCTCGCAGAGCAAAGCCGTCTTCCGCCCGGCGGATACCGGTCAGGCACCAATCCTTCTCGCGCGGATGAACGACGAAGAGCAGATGGTCGGCACCTGCCTTTACGATTGCGGGACGGAACGGCATTCCCATCGGAAGCTCAAGGACCCGCCCCTCGCCCGTCCTTAGGATTGCCTGATGAACGATCGCCTCGGCGCGCAATTTTGCGGCACTCTGTCCGATCCTCGCCTCGACGAAGCTGCGGGCGATCGAAAGCGCATGGTGGAACCCTCGATCGTCAGCCTCTGGGTCTGTTTCGTCGAAAACAGGCTTTAAGGTTTCAAGGAGCGCTGGCAGCGTCAGTGAGGCAAGCGGCCCCGCAGCCGAGGGGCTGAGCGCACCGTTATCCACCAGATCGATTGGCAGCACAAAGCTCGCATCGAAGGAGGCATGAATCGTGTCGACATGCGCCTCTGGAAGATCCAAGGCCATGAGGTAGTCGCGACCATAGTGCTTCCAGATCAATCCGAACGAACTGAAGGGCTGACCATCGTCTCGCAACGGGGCGCCACGCTGATGGTGATCGAAGATCCGCGCTGCGGCGTCGTATTTGCCTCCGACATCGTAGATGATGCGGTCTGAACCAGGTGTGATCCACTCGGGCATCCTGCTGCGCGCGAGGCGGGCCTGCGGGAAAAGCCTGGTCAGGATGACGCTGGACATGAGCTCATCGGCATGGAAACCACCCGAATGAGTGACGAGAAAATCTGGAATCATGCCGGCATGCACCTTGTCGTTTGTGAAACGCCCTCCTGTGGGCTTGGCACCAGATAGCCGCTGCCGGCTGGTATCTCAACCCGCCATTTCCGACTTGGCGCAATCGCTCGCGAAAAATCTCCAAAGTGCCCCGTCACAAGAGCTATGATGATACCGGTTCACAGCAGTGTCGCGACCGTGACGACGACGGCCGTCAGGAGATAAGTTGAAGATTGCATGATGTGCTATGACATCGCCCAATTGCAGGAACAGAGGTTTGCCGATGAGTTCTCCGCAGCGTCCCATGCCGACCGAAGCAGCTATCTTGAGTTTCCTGGACATTTGCGATTCCTTCTACCCTCCGGATGCTGTGTCGGCGTCCATTGGCCAGCAACGCAAATGGTATGACGCGCTTTGCGCTCGTTTTGATCGCCCCCTGCCCCAGGGTGTGGCCGCGTTGGACGCTCTCATCGCCGGCACGATCCCGGTTCGGCACTATCGGCCGGCCAACATCCGTACGACGACAAGCCTGCTTTATCTGCATGGCGGCGGCTTCGTGGTCGGCTCGCTCGATAGCCATCACGCCATCTGCGCCGAGATTGCCGATCATGTCGGAGCTCAGCTGGTTTCGGTCGACTATCGTCTCGCCCCGGAACATCCTTGGCCGGCGCAGACCGACGACTGCTTCGCTGTCCTGAAGCAATTGCTTGCCGAACAGAAATCCGTCGTGCTGATCGGTGACAGTGCCGGCGGCAATCTGGCGGCGGGGCTGGCGATCCGGGCGCTGAGCGAAGGGCTTTCGGGTGTTGTCGGACAGATCCTGATCTATCCCGCACTGGGCGGCGATCTCGTTTCCGGCTCTTATCTGGAGATGAGCGATGCCCCAGGGCTGACGACAGCCGATGTCGCTTATTACCGCAACATTCTGCAGGCGCCGTCTGGCGATCCTGTGGCCGCGCCGCTTGCATTGGCATCGCTTGCCGGCCTCCCGCCAACCTTCATTACGGTAGCGCATTTCGATCCGCTGCGCGACGATGGTCGCCTTTATGCCGCCCGGCTGGCACAGGCGGGTGTCGAAGTCTGGTTCCGCGAAGAACCCCAGATGGTGCACGCATGGCTGCGGGCAAGGCACATGAGCGATGGAGCCCGCGCCGGCTTTGCAGCCATATGCGCCGCAGCCAGTCGCTTCGCCGGATCGGTCTGAGAACGCCGTTTCAGTTTCCGGCGCTCTCCATCCTTCGGGTCGTCAGAACTCGTTCCAGCCAACCGATCTCCATCTCGGGCACCGACTTCAGCAACAGGTCGGTATAGTCGTCGAATGGTGGCGAGAGCGCTTGCGATTTCGGACCGAAGCGAACCAGTTTGCCGCGATGCATGACAGCAACGCTATCGGCAATCGCCCGCACGATCGCGATATCGTGGGTGATGAAGACATAGGAAAGATGAGCTTCTTCCTGCAGTCTGAGCAACAGCTTCAGAATGCCCTCCGCGACGAGCGGGTCGAGCGCCGATGTCGGCTCGTCACACAGAATAAGTTCAGGCTTGGCCGCAAGCGCACGGGCGATCGCAACGCGTTGTTTCTGACCACCGGAGAGCTCGGCCGGGTAGCGGTCGATAAAGCCATTGCCCATCTCGATTTGATCCAAGAGCTCCTTCACCCGCGCGGTCTTGGCCGCACCGTGCAGGCCGTCATAAAAAGTCAGCGGGCGCCCGATGATATCGCGCACCGTCTGGCGCGGGTTCATGGCCGTATCGGCCATCTGGTAGATCAGCTGGATGCGGCGCAGCTCCTCGCGCGAGCGGTTCTTCAACGCCGGCGTCAGCGGCTTGCCGTCGAATATGATCCGCCCGTCGCTTGGCGGCAAAAGGCCGGTTATGACACGGGCAAGTGTCGACTTGCCCGAGCCGGACTCGCCGACAACAGCCAAGGTCTGGCCCTTTGGCACATGTAGCGAAACATCGTGCAAAACCTTGAAACCATTGGAATATTGCGCGCTGATATTCTCCACTCTCAACAGTGCGCTTGACTGGTCGACAGCCTCTGCCCGCGCCTCCTGCCGGACGTTGACGAGCGCTCGGGTGTAATCCTGCCGCGGCGCCTCGATGATCTGCTGGACGCTGCCGTATTCAACCATCTTGCCATGCCTCAACACCATGATGTCGTCGGAAATCTGGGCGACGACGGCAAGATCATGCGTGATGTAGAGCGCTGCCGTATGCGTCTCCTCGATGGCGTGCTTGATCGCCGCCAGCACATCGATTTGCGTCGTCACGTCAAGCGCGGTCGTCGGCTCGTCGAAAACGATCAGTTCGGGGTTGGAGCAGAGCGCCATGGCGGTCATGGCGCGCTGCAACTGACCACCCGAGACCTGATGCGGATAGCGTTCGCCGAATGTTTCCGGATTGGGCAGGCCAAGGACCCTGAAGAGATAGAGCGCGCGCTTCCTGGCCTCTTCCTTCGTCATCAGACCGTGCTTGACGGTCGCTTCAATCACCTGGGCACCCAGCCGGTGCGCCGGATTGAAGGCGGCGGCGGCCGATTGGGCGACATAGCAGACCCGCGCGCCACGGATCCTGCGGATGCCGGATTTGCCGAGCGGCAGGATGTCCTTGCCGTCAAGCAGCACCTGGCCGCCGGTAATCTCGGCGCCGCCGCGGCCGTAGGCCAGCGCCGAAAGGCCGATGGTCGACTTGCCGGCACCCGACTCGCCGATCAACCCGAGCACCTTGCCCCGCTGAAGATCGAAGGAGACACCATCGACGATGGTGACGCGTTTCGGCGGTTCGCCGGGCGGATAGCTGGTTGCCTCGATCTTCAGATCGCGCACGGAAAGAAGCTCAGGCATCGCCACGCCCTCCCTTGAGGCTGGAGGTGCGCCTTAAGAGCCAGTCGACCACCAGATTGACACAGATTGCCAGAGCCGCGATGGCGGAACCCGGCACGAGGGCGGCGGAAATGCCGAAAATGATCCCATCCTTGTTGTCCTTGACCATGCCGCCCCAGTCAGCCGCCGGAGGCTGGATGCCGAGACCGAGGAAGGACAAGGTCGAAAGGAACAGGATCGAGAAGGCGAAGCGCAGCCCGAACTCCGCCAGCAACGGCGACAGCGTATTGGGCAGGATCTCGCGGAAGATGATCCAGAGCCTGCCTTCGCCGCGCAGCTTGGCTGCTTCCACAAATTCCATGACCGCGACATCGAGCGCCACGGCACGGCCGAGGCGATAGACGCGGGTGGAATCGAGAATGGCCATGACGAGGATCAGCACGATCAGGTTCTGCGGCAGGACGGCGAGCACGACGAGTGCGAAGATCAGGGTCGGGATCGACATCATCAGGTCGTTGAAGCGTGAGAAGATCGTGTCGATCAAGCCGCGCGAGACGGCGGCGGTGAAGCTCAGGATGATGCCGAGCGAGAAGGAAATGATCGTTGCCCCCAGCGCGACGAAGAGCGTCGTGCGGGTGCCGTAGATCAGACGCGACAGGATATCGCGGCCGAGATTGTCGAGGCCGAAGAAGTATTGTGCATCGGCAGGCTGCCAGACATTGCCGACGACTTCCGTCTCGCCGTAAGGCGCGATCCAGGGTGCAAAGATCGCGCAAACGAAGGCGATCAGAATGCCGACGATGCCGATCCAGGCGGTGATGGGGATATCTCTCAATCTCATCGTGGATGCCTCAAGCGCGGATTGGCAATGATGGCGAGAATATCGGCGGTCATGTTGAGGAAGATATAGACGGCCGCAAAGATCAGGCCGCAAGCCTGTACCACGGGCATGTCACGAACCGTCACCGCATCGACCATGTATTGGCCCATGCCGGGATAGACGAAGACGACTTCGACAACGACAACACCGACGATCAGATAGGCAAGGTTCAGCGCGATGACATTGATGATCGGCGCCAGCGCATTGGGCGCTGCATGCTTGACGATAGCGCGGAAGGCCGAGAGCCCCTTCAGCTCGGCCGTCTCCATGTAAGCCGACGACATGACCGACAAGATGGCCGCCCGGGTCATGCGCATCATATGCGCAAGCACGACCAGAACGAGGGTTGCCGTTGGCAGAGCGATTGCATTTAGTCGATCGATAAAGCCCATGCCGTCAAAGACCGTCGCAGGAAAGGTCGCGACACCGAACTTCACGGAAAAGAACATGATGAGGAGATAGCCGATGAAGAATTCCGGCAGCGAGATCGCCGCCAGCGATATGACGTTGATGATCTTGTCCGGCATTCGGTTTCGGAAATGCACGGCGAGCATGCCCAGACAAACCGCCAGCGGCACCGAGATCAAGGCGGCAAACCCGGCCAGGAATAGCGAATTGCCGAGGCGCTTGCCGATCTGCTCGCTAACGGAGTTCTTGCTCGCCCAAGAGGTGCCGAAATCGCCTTTGACGGCGTTGCCGAGCCACTCAACGTAGCGGGTGACGACGGGCCGGTTGAGACCGAGCTCCTCGCGGATATTGGCGACGGCCTGCGGCGTTGCCGACTGGCCGAGATAGGTGGTGGCGAAATCGCCCGGCAACGCCTCGAGCCCGCCGAAGATCAGGATGGAAACGGCGAACAAAAGAACGATGCTGAGCACGCAACGCTCGATGATGAGGGACAGCAACGGGAAACGCTGCTTGAACCTCAGCCCGGGCAAAACGGTTCCGGGGGGCAGATTGGACATGGCCGATGCCTCGCGCTTAAACGTCGGGAGGACCGCGAAAATCATCCGCGGTCCCGGCTTCCTCAAGGATGAGGGCCTATTCGCCCGGTTTGGGCATCAGGCATCCAGCCAGACGCGGGTCGCAACGTAGCCGTTCGACATGTCGTTGCCGATGTCGTGAACATAGCCCTTCACCTTTTTGGTGGAGGCATTCACGAAATCATTGAACATCGGCAGGATGACGCCGCCTTCGTCGCGCACCATCATCGCCATGGCGCGATAGAGCTCCTTGCGCTTGGCTTCGTCCAGTTCGGAACGGGCCTGAAGCAGAAGCTTGTCGAAGTCGGGACGCTTGAAGCGCGTGTCGTTCCAGTCCGCCGTCGAAAGATAGGCGGTGGAATACATCTGGTCCTGTGTCGGCCGTCCGCCCCAATAGGAGGTGGAAAAGGGCTGAACGTTCCAGACGTTGGTCCAGTAGCCGTCGCCCGGTTCGCGCTTGACCTCGATGGTGATGCCGGCCTTCTTGCAGCTTTCCTGATAGAGGACCGCGGCGTCGACGGCACCGGGGAACGCGACTTCCGAGGTGCGCAAAAGGACTGAGCCGCTATGACCGGACTTCTTGTAGTGGAAGGAAGCCTTGTCGGGATCGTAGGCGCGCTGTTCGATCCCTTCAGGAAAGAGGGCGTAGGTGCTGTTGATCGGGAAATCATTGCCGACCTTGCCGTAGCCGCCGAGGATCTTTTTGACCATGGTCTCGCGATCCATGGCGTATTTGAGGGCCATGCGCAGGTCGTTATTGTCGAAGGGCGCCTTGTCGCAATGCATGATGAAGACATAGTGTCCGCGGCCGGCGGTCGACAGGATCTCCACGGTGGGTGCACGCTTCAGAAGATCCACGGTCTTCGGGTCGACGCGGTTGATATAATGGACCTGGCCGGACGAAAGTGCGGCGATACGCGCGGTCGCATCGTTCATCGTGATGATCTCGACGCTGTCGACAAAGCCTCGGTCGGTGCGCCAGTCGTCCTTGTTGCGCTCGAAGGTCGCGCGCACGCCTGGCTCGAAACTGACCATCTTGTAGGGGCCGGTGCCGATCGATGCGAGCGGATCATCATTGCCGCCGTTTGGTTGGATGACGAGGTGATAGTCGGTCAGCAGCAACGGCATGTCGGCGTTGCCTTCGGTCAGCGTCAGGACGAGGTTGTCGCCGTCGGCCTTGATGTCCTTGATCGACTTCATGACACCGAGTGCGCCCGATTCCGATTTCGAATCGGTATGGCGCTTGAGCGTGGCAACGACGTCGTCGATCGTCAG
>NZ_JAELUG010000681.1 GCF_016429255.1 Rhizobium sp. ASV8 | reverse complement strand
AGATATGAGTGTGATACCCGTAGTGTGCTGGGCGAGGTTGAAGTTGATGGTTCAGCTGGGGCGCACGCTAGCTGGTAGACATTCTACGAGTAATGCAGTGAAGCGCCCGTGGCCCTGTATGTACTTAGGCCGCCCAGTGTTTAGCTACAACTGTCCCCAAGAAATAAAAATCGACCCGCTCATCATTGAAATATTAGACTAATCGTTTGCATGTAACATACCGAGTGTTCATTGCTCGAATACGTTCATAAAACAAGCCACACAAACACGCCCGACTGCCAAACAAAGCCTGACACCGCCCCGGAGACCAGCCCGCAATTTTAAATGACGAACAAAAACCAAAAGGCATCGAGTTCAACGGCTGTCTCTTATACACATCTGACGCTGCCGACGACGTGTCGTG
>NZ_JAELUG010000680.1 GCF_016429255.1 Rhizobium sp. ASV8 | reverse complement strand
CTCGTACTCGTAGCACCGTCCCGCCCCAATCAGGCGAGTACAAGCGTGCCCACTCCAAGTCGCGTGCATCGCATGCCATCCCTCCATCAGATGCGCGGCTATCCGCACAGCAGCGCCAGAGCCTGCACGTGTGGCAGTCCACCGCCCCAGATTGGCTCGCGGGGGGAGTTAATCTCTGCGTGACTTTTAGATGCATGCTTTTCTAGGTTGAACAAGAAAGTAGGGGGAAGTGCGAGCTTATTAATAAATCGACATGTCAGCCACCGTGAGAATGGGAATCTGCATCTGGATCGACTTCGTTTCCATACTTTTCCTCCTACGCTGTTGCGAGCTCCATTTCTTCATCGCATATAGTCGCCTTCTGACAGGCCCCCGAGCCACCTAAAGGACGGCCCGCTTGTCGC
>NZ_JAELUG010000679.1 GCF_016429255.1 Rhizobium sp. ASV8 | reverse complement strand
TTCGGGGACATTCTTCTTGACACCAGGCCCAATAACATCACGAAGCCTCTTCCTCACGTTTTCTCTGTCTGAAGGAGTGCTTCGCTGTTCGGGATCCCGGTGAGGCTCCATTTCAAAGAAGCACACACGCCATGGATCTTGGTCTTCGTCGTCTGATTCCGCGGTAGACAGCAACTGCCTTTTAAGCTCTGCGTTGGCTTGCTCGACGTATCGAACGTCTCTTCTATAACAAGATGCCTGAGTGCTGTCATTGATGAGATTGATGTGTCTCTGCGAAATGGCCCTGTTCATCGCGTCGTTGCTTCTTGTCTCCTTATTGAATTTCCCTCCCCTTGTTGAACTAAGCAAAGTAGAGTTGAAAGAAGACGAGACAAGGGCAAGCAGCGGAAGGGTGGGGTGAAACT
>NZ_JAELUG010000678.1 GCF_016429255.1 Rhizobium sp. ASV8 | reverse complement strand
GTCTCACACCATTTCATTGCTGGCTCCCACTGATTCAGCTCGGCCAGGTACCGGATAAGGATATTCCACGTGCTCCGCGTAAAGTTGAATCCGGCATCTCTGGCTTGCTGAACGATATTGAGAAGGCCAGCGCCGTCCTCGCGTACTTTGCATACCCTAGCAATGTGGACACTCGGCTGTGTGAGATTGTATTCAAACGCTGCATAGATGCCCTTTCCGTTTGGACGGCGACTGCGCTTGTACACGCTATCCCACGTTACGTCCCAGAGGCTGACTACGCGCTCGTAGTCTTCAATCTCGATATAGGCATACATGAGTGAGGCAATGATGTTCGGCGGTAGCGGCTCAGAATTTTCGACAGAAGGGATAACTCTGGCGTAGAGACTGACAAGTTCTTCAGCAGT
>NZ_JAELUG010000677.1 GCF_016429255.1 Rhizobium sp. ASV8 | reverse complement strand
AGGAGCCAAAAGTGATCAAGCCGGCCGCTAGTGTCGAGTACAAGGCGCCTCCGGCTGCAATGGCTCCGGATTTGGTGACTGGGGCTAGCGGACCGCGTACTAATTGGCTTACCTCTGGTGGTAAATCAAACGAGGGTCGACTCTCTCCTTGGGAGGAGGTAAGGTCTCGCTACTTATTAACTCGCATTTTGTTGACGATGGATAGGATAAAAATGAGACGCAGGCACCAGTCGCGAGGGCCAGCCCGACCCAGACGTCCGCTGTTGTGGCACACCAATTTCTCAGGTCTCTGGACCAAGGCAACTCCCAATACACAAATGGCAGGCCGACTGTTAACTCAGGAAATCCCTCTATTAGTAGTATGCCCCAGTTGCAAAGCTCCCACTTGGGAAGCTGGATTGACG
>NZ_JAELUG010000676.1 GCF_016429255.1 Rhizobium sp. ASV8 | reverse complement strand
CCCCCCCCCCCCCCCCCCCCCCCCCCCCCCCCCCCCCCCCCCCTCCCACCCCCCCCCCCCCCCCCCCACCCCACCCCCCACGACACGTCGTCGGCAGCGTCAGATGTGTATAAGAGACAGGAAGAATGCCCAGGACGGAATATTCGGAACCTTCCGGAGTGGCTGCTCGGTCTGGACCCGTAGTCTAGCGCGAGCAGATTGACCAGCAGTCGATCATATTTTTTTTTTAAACTCTTGCCTTCAATTGGTGCCATCTCTGTCTCTTATACACATCTCCGAGCCCACGAGACGGTCTATTAAATCTCGTATTCCGGCTTCTGGTGGAAAAGAGGGGGGGGGGGGGGGGGGGGGGGGGGGGGGGGGGGGGGGGGGGGGGGGGGGGGGGGGGGGGGGGGGGGGGGGGG
>NZ_JAELUG010000675.1 GCF_016429255.1 Rhizobium sp. ASV8 | reverse complement strand
CCCCCCCCCCCCCCCCCCCCCCCCCCCCCCCCCCCCCCCCCCCCCCCCCCCCCCCCCCCCCCCCCCCCCCCCCCCCCCCCATTTTCATCCAGAAGACGGAATACGAGATTTAATAGACCGTCTCGTGGGCTCGGAGATGTGTATAAGAGACAGGGCCAAAGTACAGCGCCATGCTTGAAAGCGGAACTTGAGCAAGAAAGCACCAGCGCCACCCGATGGTATCGGCTATGGCACCGCCAAAGGCAGCGCCGCAGATGCTGTCTCTTATACACATCTGACGCTGCCGACGACGTGTCGTGGGGGTAGGTGTCGGTGGGGGGCGGATGGTTAAAAGAGGGGGGGGGGGGGGGGGGGGGGGGGGGGGGGGGGGGGGGGGGGGGGGGGGGGGGGGGGGGGGGGGGGGG
>NZ_JAELUG010000674.1 GCF_016429255.1 Rhizobium sp. ASV8 | reverse complement strand
AACTTGCATCTGGCGGACTGCTCATTGGTTCGTCGCCCAGGATGCCTGCATCGGCAGTCGCTGACCACCACTTGACCAGGCAGCTGAGATGCGACACGCAATAAAACAAAACTGACATGTCCTGTCACATGCCAACGTTGCAAACAAGCCGACACAATGCTGTGCAACGTCGCGCAACAGCAATCCATCGGAATTTCTGCCGAGCTGCGCGTGTCGGTCGAGCCGTCGCCAAAAAAGGAAGAAAAAGGTAGCGGTTCGCATTTCGAAAGCCTTGTATTTCGCAAAGCCCACGTCGTCTCAGTTTGCGCCGTATTACACCGTTGCAAAAGATGCTTGTAGTGTTACGGTGACACAACTGTTCCAAAGCGCGCGCGGCTAAAACTCGTCGAGCGCCGTGGCTATAC
>NZ_JAELUG010000673.1 GCF_016429255.1 Rhizobium sp. ASV8 | reverse complement strand
CTCCAAGGCTTTCTTCTTACTCAATAGGCGTTTCGCAAATCTCGAATCGAAAGCACTAGCTAAGAGACCAGTCTTCCCAAATAGTCCGGCCCCACGGCAAAAGCCCATTCGGAAACTAGTAGAGAAATAAAACAATGCAAATTGATGAGTAAATAAAATCTGTTCCTTTCGAAACATATATTTCTCCGAAGTCCTGCTTGCTGAAGCCTAGTCCATTACATCGGGAATAGGCCAGTATTGATAATAATTCTTTGCCTCGCGCCTACTTGAAGGTCGACAATGGCTTCATCCAGAGGTTGGATATCCATGATATGCTATCCGCAGTGTACTAGACTGAGCTTTCCCAAACCTCTTGCTCGATTTGGATTTGCTGGAGCGAAATGGAACGCAGGACAGGTTTTGATA
>NZ_JAELUG010000672.1 GCF_016429255.1 Rhizobium sp. ASV8 | reverse complement strand
ACGGAGACGAGAGTCAATCGAAGTGCAGACCAAGACCAATCGGACTCAGCACAAGAGTAAGTGACAGCCTGTAACGTCGAAATAATGCTCGAACCAGCTGCCTTCAGCTGGAAACCATCTTATAGTGATTATCTTTGACGACACCACGACCGGATGCACTGACAATGGCCTCTCACATAGACATCATCCAAAATGGCGAACCCCCGCGTTGAAGAGCTTCCCGATGACGATGCCCAGCGTCCTACCGTTGAGGCCCAGGAGAACAGCGACGAGTCTGACGTCGAGGAGAATGAGGGTGAAGCCGACCTTCCTTCTGGCTCTACTGCCGTAATCCACTCCCGCAACGAGAAGAAGGCTCGCAAGGCCCTCGAGAAGCTCAACCTCGTCCGCGTCCCTGGCATCAAC
>NZ_JAELUG010000070.1 GCF_016429255.1 Rhizobium sp. ASV8 | reverse complement strand
GGCGGGTGACAGCAACAGCTCCTCGACGGCGACCGGAGCCTCGATCAAACCGCCGTCCGTGCCGATGACGGTCATGCCGGCGTTCTCGAACTTGAGGCGCAGGAAGCGTGCGTTCGTCGCGTTGAAGAGCCGCAGTCGGCGCTTCTCGCCTTGCGCCATCGCCATGATCGGATTCTTCTGGCCGTTGACGAGCACATGGTCGCCAACCCGTCCGTTCATCATATCCGCCATGGTGCTGTCAGGCATTGTTCCATCGGCAGCGAGCCTTAAATCCGTAAACATCAGGATCGTGTCGCCATACTCCACCGGGATCGGATCTTGCTTCGGTTTCACTAGAAAGATGCCCGCCAGGCCGCGATAGACCTGCTCGGCGGTCAAACCATGAGGATGAGGGTGAAACCAGTAGGAGGCGGCGCTGCCTTCCGGCAGATCGAACGTGTAGGTCCTCTCGCCGCCGGACGCTACCGGATCGGCCGGATTGCCGTCCTGATTGGCGGGCACCGGCATACCATGCCAATGAACCGTTGTCGGCTCGTTCGGGATCTCATTTGCGAATGCAATCTCGATCCTGTCGCCCTCATGCGCTTCAATCACCGGACTGGTACCGTTATAGGCAAGCACCGACGTATCAAGTCCCTGTGAGAACCGTACACGGCTTTGCCCGGCGGTCAGCTTTGCCTTGAAGGTTCCAACGACGCCCGACTGGTTCTCCAGGCGCGGCAGATCACGCAGGGGCAGCCCTTCAGGCAGAACGGGCTTGCCCCCGGCTTGCGGCATATCGTGACCGCCATGGCCCGTCATGGCGCCCATATCATGGCCGCTCATGTCATGCTTCATCTGGGCCGCGGTTGGCCCGGCAATGGCAAAGCCTGCAAGGCTTGCGAGAAAAGTCCGCCGGTGCATCGATCGTTTTCCTTTTGCTGCTGACGAACTGGCAGCGACGCGGTCGCTGAGGTCCGTTCCTAATTTTGAGCTTCCGCGAACGCGCCTCCGAAGAGCGCGTCCCCGGATGTCACTTCGCATTTTTGGCAAGCCATTCCTTCATCATGGCGATCTCACCTTCCTGGGCCTCGATCACCACCTCCTTGTGCAGGCGGTCGCTGGCTTCGCCGAACGCTTTCGTGGAGGGACTGCCCGCTGCCGACATCGAATGGTTGGACATATTCATTCCCGACATGTCGTGACCCGGCACGGGGGCGCTCTTGTTCAGCTGGCTCTGCGCAATCGCAAGCCCCGCACTGACGGCGATTGCACCGCCAATGAAGATCGGAGTGAGCTTGTTCATCATCCGCTCCCGATCAGCTCGTCATAGCCGGGTATCCGGCCTTTGCGAGAACCTGCAAGATGACGTCTTCACCTGCGGCCGATTGAACCGTGACTAGACGCTTGTCGGGATTGGCCTCGATCTTGGCATTCGGGTCGACCGACTGGATCGCCTTGGTGACGGACCTGGCACAACCGCCGCAGGTCATGTTTTCGATTTTGAGTTCCATGAAACATCTCCGTGTTTTGATCTCACATCGCTCAAGGTGGGGCTTCCAACGATGGGAAGGTCAAGTGACATCAAACAAAAAAATCGCTATTGACCTTCCCATCGTTGGAAGCCTGATCCTTCGCTCGAACTCAGATTTGAACTAAAAAAGGAGGCGGCTATGAATGCCCCCATTCGAGCGACAGACACGTCCACTGCAATATCAATGCCGATCGAGGGCATGACATGCGCATCCTGCGTCGGCCGGGTCGAAAGAGCGCTGAAGACGGTCCCGGGCGTCGAGACTGTATCGGTCAACCTTGCCACCGAGCGGGCCAATATGACGATGAGCGCGACCGTCGACCGCACCGCACTCATCGCAACCGTCCAAAATGTAGGCTACTCCGTGCCCGCCAGCTTCGTCGCGACCTCAGACCCCATTGAACTCTCGGTGGAGGGCATGACATGCGCCTCCTGTGTTGGCCGCGTCGAACGTGCCTTGATGGCCGTTCCCGGTGTAACGCAGGCGGTCGTCAACCTGGCGACCGAACGGGCCACGATTAAGGGATCCGTCAGCGCGGTGTCCCTGGTCGCGGCAATCGAAGATGTCGGCTATGAAGCAAGGGTGATCGGTACCATATCGGACCGGAGCGAAAGCCAAGATGCGGATCGCGCCGAGAAGAAGGAAATCGAACGCCGGGAGCTCACCCGCGATTTCACGGTCGCCGCCGTGCTGACCGCACCGGTTTTCCTGATGGAGATGGGGGCTCACCTCCTTCCTGGAGTGCACCGCCTCATCGAAGCCTCGATCGGCATGCAATGGAGTTGGTATATCCAATTCGCGCTGACGACGCTCGTACTCTTCGCTCCCGGCATCCGCTTCTACGACAAAGGGCTCCCGGCGCTCTGGCGCCTCGCACCCGACATGAACTCGTTGGTCGCCGTCGGCTCGCTTGCGGCCTACGGCTATTCGCTGGTTGCGACCTTCGCGCCCGGCTTCCTGCCGCCCGGCACGGTCAATGTCTATTATGAGGCTGCAGCGGTCATCGTAACGCTCATCCTGCTCGGCCGTCTGTTGGAGGCCCGCGCCAAGGGGCGAACGTCCGAGGCGATCAAACGCCTGGTCGGCCTGCAGGCCAAGACTGCGCGGGTTCGTCGCGGCGGCAAGGCCGTTGATCTGCCGATCGGCTCGGTCGTTGCCGGCGACATTGTTGAAGTCCGCCCCGGCGAGCGGGTTCCGCTCGACGGCGAGCTGGTCGAAGGGGAAAGTTATGTCGATGAATCGATGATAACAGGCGAACCTATCCCGGTGTCAAAGGTGGTCGGCAGCGCGCTGGTCGGTGGTACGATCAACCAGAAGGGCGCCTTCGCATTCCGCGCGACCGCTGTCGGCGGCAATACAGTGCTCGCGCAGATCATCCGCATGGTCGAGCAGGCACAGGGCTCGAAGCTGCCGATCCAGGCCATGGTCGATAAGGTGACGATGTGGTTCGTTCCGGCGGTCTTTGCCGTGGCCGCGCTGACGTTTGCAGGCTGGCTCTATTTCGGGCCGTCGCCCGCTCTTACATTCGCGATGATCAACGCCGTGGCGGTCCTAATCATCGCCTGCCCATGCGCCATGGGCCTTGCGACCCCCACCTCGATCATGGTCGGCACGGGCCGCGGTGCGGAGCTCGGCGTGTTGTTCCGCAAGGGGGAAGCCCTGCAGCTGCTGAAGGACGCCAAAGTTGTCGCCCTGGACAAGACCGGTACCCTGACTGAAGGTAAGCCGATGCTGACCGATCTCGAACTGGCAGCCGGTTTCGACCGGACAAGCGTCCTTGGTCTGGTTGCGGCCGTCGAATCCAAGTCGGAACATCCGATCGCGCGCGCGATCGTGGAGGCGGCGGCTTTGGAAGGTGTGGCGCTCCAACCCGTGTCCGACTTCATGTCGGTGACGGGTTTCGGCGTCAAGGCGATGGCCGGCGGTAAGCACATCGAAATCGGCGCGGACCGTTATATGATCGAGCTTGGGCATGATGTGACCGTGTTCTCCGCGGTTGCCGAGCGCCTGGGCAACGAGGGCAAATCTCCACTCTTCGCTGCGATCGGCGGCAAGCTCGCGGCAATTATTGCCGTGGCGGATCCGATCAAGGCCACGACGCCTGCAGCGATCAAGGTGATGCACGATCTCGGCCTGAAGGTAGCGATGATCACCGGCGATAATGCCCGCACCGCCAGGGCCATCGCTATGCGATTGGGTATCGACGAAGTCGTGGCCGAAGTCCTGCCGGACGGAAAGGTCGAGGCGGTCCGCCGCCTCAAGGGGCAGTTTGGCAAGATAGCCTTTGTCGGCGATGGCATCAACGACGCACCGGCGCTCGCCGAGGCCGATGTCGGTCTCGCCATCGGCACGGGCACGGATATCGCCATCGAGGCAGCCGATGTCGTCCTCATGTCGGGAAGCCTCCAGAGCGTGCCGAGCGCCATTGCCCTGTCCAAGGCAACGATCGGCAACATCCGCCAGAACCTGTTCTGGGCCTTCGCGTACAATACGGCTCTGATCCCGGTTGCGGCCGGTGCGCTTTACCCGAGCTTGGGCATCCTGCTCTCACCGGTCTTTGCAGCAGGTGCCATGGCCCTGTCCAGCATCTTCGTGCTTGGCAATGCGCTTCGGCTCCGCCGCTTCAAGATCGACAATTAGCAAGTGGACGCAGCCGGTCTTTCACGAGCCGGCTGCCTTGTATCAGGAGAAGTTTCATGAATATCGGACAGGCAGCAAAGGCATCGGGCGTTTCGGCCAAGATGATCCGCTACTACGAAGAAACTGGCCTTATTCCGGCCGCTGGCAGGACGGCATCGGGCTATCGCGACTATTCGGATACCGAGGTGCACATGCTGCGTTTCATCCGTCGGGCGCGCGATCTCGGCTTCGCAGTCGCTGAAATTGGCGAGCTTTTGGAGCTTTGGCGCGACGAAACCCGCCAGAGCGCCGAGGTTAAGCGCCTCGCTCAGGGCCATATCGAGGCGCTGAAGAAGAAGATCGCGGACCTGCAGGATATGGAGCATACGCTCACCATGCTGGTTAGTTCCTGCCAGGGTGACCATCGCCCCAATTGTCCGATCCTGCAGCGGCTCGAGACTAACCAGGAGGGCGAAAACATCTCGATCCGGCCCCGCGCGGGGGCCGTTCATCGCTCGCCTCGGTAGTCAGCACTGCCAAACGAGCACGAAACGGCGCCACCGTTTCAGTGTGTGACGCCCGGTTTTTCCTGCGCCCTCACAATGGCGTCGGCTTCCTTGCCGTATACCTCCTCAAAGTGATCGAAGGTCTTGGAAAAATAACCAATGCCTTGCGTCGCCGAGCGCAGCGCTCGCGCCAGATCGTCAAGTGTGCCACCCGGAACGAGCGCCCGGAAAATGTCCCATCCCTTGGCGGTCTCATCACGGTCGAAGCCCAGAACCTGGCCGTTGAGGGCGGCGACGATCTGGATGAGGTTGCCGGAATAGACCGAAGGAACGTGAAACTCGCTGCGAAAAACCGGCTGCATCAAGACGGTCGATCCTTCGGAAAGCGCCTGGCGCACCCCCATTTTCGACGCGGTCCGGAAGGCATGTTCCGAACTGTCGACGGTATGGTGCTGACCATCTGACAGCGTTACGCCGACATCGATGACTTCGAAGCCCAGCGGTCCTTTCTCCATCGCTTCGCGCGCGCCGGCTTCGACGGCCGGGAGATAATTGCGCGGAACGGCGCCGCCCTTGATGGTCTCACCAAAAGTGAAGCCCTGGCCGCGCTCGTTGGGGTGAATGCTCAGCTTCACATCCGCGAATTGCCCGGCACCCCCGGTCTGCTTGCGATGGCGATAATGAACCTCCGATGGCTTCGTGATCGTCTCGCGGTAGATCGGACTGGGCATTCGATCGGTCACCGAGATGTGAAAGACATCGGACAGTGTTCGACAAAGATCACGCAGATGCACCGGGCCCTGGGTGCGAACGAGTTGAGCGCCCGTGCCCTCTTCCTGCAAGATTTGCAGACCGCGATCGGTCTCGGAAAGTTTCGTCAGCGTTTCTGAAAGCTTGTTTTCATCGCGCTCGCTGCCGGGAATTAGGATCCTTTCGAGCATTGGCGTGGGTGGTTCGGTCCATGCAGGCGGCGCGACCACCGCGCCTGATGTCAACAGCGAAGGGACGGACAGGTGGTCGGACTTGACTGTGGTGAAGACATCTCCCGGCGCAGGCAGAACCGCCAGATTGGACCGCCCGTTCGCGAGACTTTGTAAAGCGCCGAGGCTGGAGCCGCCAAGCAATGCGCCTTGGCGCAGTCCCTCACCGAGTGCACGCACGAGCACTGTCTTGCCGATATTCTGGCGATGATAGGCGTGGAAGCTCACAGCCACCAGCTTGCCTTCGTCGACAGTTCCCGCAAAAGCGAGACGCTGCCGAAGAACCCCGACCGGCGGCGCCTCGTGGCGCAGTGCTTTCATCAGCCTCATCATGCCGTTGCCGTGGCTGGCAGCACCGATCAAAACAGGGATAATCCTGTTTTCCCTGAGAACCCGTGATGAAATGGCATAGAGCGCGCCGCTGGGTGGTTCGCGGTCCTCGATCAGTTCCTCGAGAAGCCAGTCATCGAATTCGGACAGGTGTTCCAGGAGCTCGCTGCGTGCTTCGCGCTCGCGTTCGGCGGTGCTTTCGGGTATTATTATTAACGCCGAGGTCTGGCCTTCCCGGTAGCGCCACGCCCGCTCCGAAATCAGATCGCAGCTGCCGACAATCCTGTCCCCCTCGCGGATGGGGATCTGGCGAAGCAAAAGAGTGTGGTTGGCGTAGTCCTGTAGCGCCGCGATCACGTCCCTCAGCCGCCCTCTCGGTTCGTCCATCCGATTGACGAAGAGAATGCAGGGCGTCCCCGAGGCCTCGATTATTCGCAGATAGGGCGCCGCGAGCACCGCCTCCTCGGGTGCCGATGAAACGCACAGGATGCAGGCGTCGCTGGCAAGAAGTGCGTGCTGTGCATGCGCCAACGTTTCGTTAGATCCCGGCGCGTCCAGTGCGCACCACGCCTCGTTTCCGAAGGTAAATTCCGTGAGGTTCAATCCATAGGGAGAGGTGGATTTTTTTGGCACCCCCTCCAGGGCGCCGAGCTTTTCCACGACTGTCGATTTTCCGGTCTGCGAGGGTCCAAGCACGGTAAAGCAGCGCATCGGCATTCCTCCAACTGCCATAGACACAACTTTCAGCCATCATAGGATGCCCTGAACCGCTGCAAAGCGCCAGAGGCGTTCAGTTTCACCGTGCCCAGGCCAGGATTT
Source organism: Rhizobium sp. ASV8 (assembly GCF_016429255.1). GTDB lineage: Bacteria > Pseudomonadota > Alphaproteobacteria > Rhizobiales > Rhizobiaceae > Rhizobium. The sequence goes on along the minus strand of NZ_JAELUG010000070.1, from coordinate 30,168 downwards.
GGATCTAGGGTTGATCCCTTCAAGGCCTGACAACGCATTGGTGAATTCGCAATATCCGCATCCGCCTAGGGTCGCGATGCGATGCGAGCCTGACGAACACCTGGACACGAATGAACGGGTGGTCGCCGAAAACCGCTTTGCAAGCACCGCCCTTTGAACGCTAGCATCTCATCCCAATAGATCTCCCAGGCGATTTTGCCTGCTCGACCTCAAAACTCCGCGGCTGTTGACCCGACCCGATGAGGTGAAAAGAGCACCGTATCCGGGAGAGTTTGCAGGATGGGTTCACCTGCTTCATCACCGACGAAGCGGGCGTGGCGCTGCGAGATCGGCAGATGCCCAATTCAAACGCCGCCGATCAGGCTACGTCGACTCGGCGGGGCGGAACAAAGTCGAGCGCTTCCGGCAGGAACGGTTGCGGCCGGCCGAGGAAATAACCTTGCGCATAGTCAACGCCGATCGCGCGCAATGCGGCAAGAATTTCCGCATTTTCGACGAATTCGGCGATCGTCTGACGACCGGCCAGATGCGAGATCTGGTTGATCATTTCGACGGTCATCCGGTCCGCTTTGTCGGTCAGCATGTCACGCACAAAGCTTCCGTCAATCTTCACATAGTCCACAGGCAGGCGTTTCAGATAGGTCAGCGACGACATGCCGACGCCGAAATCGTCAAGCGCAAACCGACAACCCATGCTGCGCATGGCGTTCATGAAGGCGATGGCCTCGTCGAGGTTCTCGATGGCGCTCGTCTCAGTGATCTCGAAACAGAGCACATCGGCCGGCACGCGGCTACGACCCAGCGTCTCGCGCAGGAACGGCAAGAACGTGTCGTCCTTTAAGGTCAGACCACTGAGATTGATCGAATATGTGCTCGACATCATGTTCTTGCGCTGGCCAATGATATCGAGTGCATGCCGCACCACCCAGCGATCAAGGGCCGGCATCAGGCCAAAGCGCTCCGCGGCAGCAATGAAGGAGGCAGGCGCGAGCAGCTTGCCGTCCTCTTCGAGCCGCAACAGGATTTCGCAATGCTCGACCGATGCGCCATTGCCATCGATCGACGCAATCTCCTGAGAGAACAGTCTGAAGCTATCGTCCTCCAACGCACGATGAAGGCGCTGTACCCAATTGAGATTGGCGGCGAACTGGGTCTGAGCGGCGTCTGTCGTCTCGAAGACATGTACGCGGTTACGGCCCTTTTCCTTCGCCATATAGCAGGCAATATCCGCTGCCTGCAGGGCTTCCTGTAGCGTGAAACTCCGATCGGCAAGGTGCACCACGCCGACGCTTGCGCTGATCGAATAGCGATGGCCATTCCAAACAAAGTCGACCGCTTCCGTGAGTTCGCGCAGCCGCATGCCGATGCGTAACGCATCCTCCGGCCCGCAATTCGGAAGTACGATGCCAAATTCATCGCCACCAAGGCGAGCAAGCAGATCCGTGCCGCGGATCGCCTTGCCAAGATCGAGAGAGACGCGGCGCAGGAGTGCATCGCCTGCCGCATGGCCGCCATTGTCATTGACCGACTTGAACTGGTCGAGATCGATAAACATCAACGCATGGCAGGCGTCTGGCTGCTCCAGCGCGTGGGCCAGGTGATCCTCAAAGAGCCGTCGGTTCGGCAGGCCCGTCAGCGCATCATGATTGGCGTTGTGGGAAAGCTGCTCTTCGATAACGCGACGATCCGTGAGAAACCTGCTCAGCCGCCAGACAATGAGGATAATGAACAGCAGCGCCATGACCGCATTACCGGCAAAGAGTACAGTCTGTACCTGACGTGTTCCTTCCCCCAAGCGGTCGGAGAAGCGGTTGGTTAGCGGCGTCACGAGTGCGTTGATCTCATCGAGTTGACGCATGATCTCTCGCCGGTCGGGGTCGCTGGTATTCCGGGAGGCATCGATCGCCTCGCTGATAGGCTGCAGTTGCATCAGCACGTGCTCAGCCGTGCGCCAGTCACGGATACAGGCGTCCATGACCGGCAGCCAACGGAAATAGCGGAAGAGCCAGATGAGCTTTGGGATATCGTCGGGATGATTGCCACCCGCGAGGAAACCCTGGAAGGCCGTGTCAATCGTGGGAGGATCCACCTCCAGCGCCTTGCGCGCCAGACGGTCGCCCATCGGGATCGCCATTGCCTCGTGATAGCGCGCCACAAACGAGAGATTCCCGGATTCAGCATAGCGACTGAGGTAGTAAAGAGCATCGTGCTGCCCCTTCGACCACAGACTCTCACCGGTCACGAAAGCTCGCAACGACGAGGTGACCTGCAGGCTGAAGGTCGCAAGTGCGGTCTGAAGAACGACGATGAGGACGAAGGGCCACGCAACACTGACGAGATGCAAAGTTGTCCTTGGAGTACGGATCATGCAGCGCTCCGAAACTGACGGCGACGAATGGCCGTGCATGTCCGAATTCTCGTTGCGCTCGCGATCGCTTTTGTCCCCAAAGGCCCCCCCTTTGACATATCCGCCTCTGCGACACGCGCCTGGAAGGCACGGATCGCTGAATGATTGGACCACACCGTCGTAATGAAAGTGCTAAAATATGCCGCGATTTTTTGAACATGGGCGTGCGAAGCTGTTCGCGGGCCATACGGTGAGCTCACCGTTATCGTGGAGCGATTCTGACGAGGCCGCTGCCGAGCAGACGAACAGCGTCAGTATCGCCAGCGTCTTGAAGATGCCGAGCATCGTCTGGCCTCTTATCGTTCGTGAGACGGGGGAGCCTTCGCCTTCGCGGACGATCTAAAGGAGAAAAGGTGCGCGCTGCGCGGCATCGAAACCTGCCTGCAGCAGATCGCGATAGCGAGACCAACGCAGAGGCCGCATAGCTGCATTGCACAATAAATGTTTTCCAACTGGTCAAAAATCGGGCATAAAGACTGCAGCTGATGCACATGACGGTCTCCTCCCAGTGCCGTCGCAGCAGCTGTTCCCCTCTGGAGGTTAAAGATCTCCACACTTTATGGGCCGCGGTTTTCCGTCGGCCCTTTCTTTTTTGCACTGCAAAAATGGCTTGCAAGAGGTGATTCAAGAAATCGCTGTAGGTAGAGGGTGAAATGATCCCTAGGTAATTTCTACCTTGAACCAACGTTGTTTTGATGCAGGCAAAAATTACCAAGTCTGTTTGATGAACATCTGATGGGCGGTGGCGTTTTTCGAACCCCTACCGGCCATTCTGTGGCATCACCGCGACGCGCAGAAAACGCATGAACAGAGCTGTTTCCTCCTCAAGGTGAGGACCACCTCTTCGCGAGTGTTTTATCCCTTCAATCCCCGCCAAGATGAGGCTGGCCAGTTGCGCAGGCGTGGCGCGGGCCGGTTCGAGGCTGATCTCATTGCTTAACTCGGCGGCGGTCAATGTCTGCTCCAGCATGCCGAGTAACCTCTCGCGGGCTTCCGTCGTTATGTCGGCAGCAAGCGCCATGTTGGTGGCAAAAAGTTCGTTGGCTGCGTCACTCTCGCCAAAGGGCGTGATCAGCTCCCGTTGGAAGACCGCCATGGCCGCCTCAATACGGTCAATGACCGCCCCTGGCTCCGCTAGCGCCGCCGTCACATTGGCCATTGTTCTGGTATGTGCCCTCAAGGAGCCCGCGCGAAACAGCTCCTCCTTGCTGTTAAACGTCAGATAAAGCGAGGCCCTGGAGATATTTGCAGCACGGGCAATGTCCGCCATGGACGTTTTACTGAAGCCAAAGCGCACGAACACTGGAAGTGCCGCATCCAGGATATGGTCGGTTTTTCGATCAATCTGCATGATTTGGTCATTATTGACACTCCACGTCCACTCTGTCAAAAGACGTTTAGACATTATTTGTCTATATGTCTAATTTGAATTGCCGTTTTGGGCGGGGAATAAGGAGCTTCAACATCACCATGGTGGATCGACACACCAGAGATCTGACCGTGCTCGTGACCGGGATTGGCGGATTTCTTGCCCGACATGTCGCCCTGCAACTGCTCGAGCAGGGGTATCGCGTTCGAGGAAGCTTACGATCCTTGGGGAAAAGCGAGGTGTTAGGCCGGGATCTCGCCTCCCACTGCCACAACATCATCGAGCATCTCAGCTTTGTGCAGGCGGATCTTGACCGCGACGACGGCTGGGACGAAGCCGTCGAAGGGTGCAGCTATGTGATTCATACCGCCTCTCCCTTTCCTCCGGGGTATCCGGACAATGAATATGCCCTGATCCAGACCGCGCGTGATGGCGCGTTGCGGGTGTTGCGCGCCGCGCACCAGGCACAAGTCACGCGGGTCGTGATGACTTCCTCCGTGGCGGCCACGAACCACGGCGATGGGCAAGCGCCGTTTACCGAGAAGAACTGGACCGACGTCAACAGCCCGCGAGCAACGCCCTATTACAAATCGAAAACCCTGACGGAACAAGCGGCATGGGCTTTTGCGCGGGACACCGGCCTTGATCTTGCTGTTATCAATCCAAGCGTAATTCTCGGCCCATTGCTTGGCTCGAGCTTCGGGACATCGGTTGGTTTGATCCATCATCTGATGACGGGGCGATTTAAGGGTATTCCACGCTTTGGCTTTTCCGTGGTGGATGCGCGCGACGCCGCGGACGCCCACATTCGCGCAATGACAATTCCCGCCGCCAGCGGCCAACGGTTCATAGTGGGCGGTCGCTTCTTTTGGCTCGGCGATTTGGTGGCCACGTTACGAGATTCCTTCCCGAAATACGCTTCACGACTGCCAACCAGCGAAGTGCCTGACGAGATCGTAAGGAGCATGGCAGCATCAAACCCCGACGCGCGAACGATTGTTCACGAACTCAATCGCGATCTGAGCGTCAGTTCAGCAAAGGCGAGACGCATATTGAACTGGAGCTCACGCCCGGAGGAGGAGTGCGTTCGAGCCAGCACGCAAAGCCTCATCGATCTTGGATGGGTTACGACCGGGAATACAGGCCCGCGAGATTGACCCTATCTTACAACGGAGAGAACCCATGACAACACCACCCGCCCGCGAGCGTTCGCCTACCGACGAGACCGATCTTCTCAGGGAAACGGAGCGCGCCAGGCTTCGCGCCCTGATCAACGCTGATATGGATCAGGCGCAACGCTTTCATGCCACAGACTTCCAATTGATAACGCCAATCGGCGCGACGTTATCAAAGGAGGAGTATTTGGGCGCAGTCGCCTCCGGCTATCTCAAATATTTGACATGGCGGCCAGCCGACATCGCCGTGCGGCTGCATGACGGGGCCGCAGTGATCCGCTATCGCGCTCAACTCGAAGCGGTGTTCGGCGGGCACAAGCTTCCCCTCAGCGATTACTGGCACACCGACGCCTACGAGAAGCGCAATGGGCAATGGGTGGTCGTGTGGTCACAAGCCACCAGCATACAAACGTAAGCTCTGCGCGTACCCAATTGGCGGGCTACCGATGTCTCGGTTCTGGGGCAGGACGGCGTCGAGTGTATCGAGCTCTTCGGTGCAGACTAGCATCGTATCGGTGGGTAGGGCACTGTTTGCGGATTTGGCATTCGGCGACTCAGGCGCGGCGATTTCTTCCGAAATCACCGCAATCGTCCTTGTTGGCGGTAATGTGCCGACGCGAGACAACTGCGGGCCGGAACGCAGCGTTGACAAGCGTCGAACAACCCATCTTGATTGCCGGCCAGAGGATCTGGCCTTCCTCAAGAGGAAAACGGGCTTGCGGTGCCTTCGCGCACGGGTCTTTGGTCGACCGCAAAATTGGACCTGGCAGCCTGTTGCGGCATATCTTAAAATGGCTAAGCTTCCGCTTGCACCATAGTTGGCATGTTCGTGTGCAATCTTCGACGAAGCTTTCGATTTCTTTACGCCTCGACTTTCAGGTCGAGCCGCTGTCGGAATAGTTCCAACAACGACAATCCTCTCATATCGGTCCACAAGAGAGCCACCCCATGAGGAAGATCGTAATAGTCGCCCTTGCTGCACTCATTATGGCTGGTCCAGCAGCTGCGCTGGCGGCATCCGTCGATGATGTATCGGGAGACATTACGTCGGCTAATCAAGCCGCGGCGCTTGCCGCGCCGGAAGCCTCGGTTGGGTTCGATGAAATGCGCGTTCCAAATGGAAGCGAGCCGCCGTTGACGGCCGGGATATGGTATCCAACCACCGGTGAACCGCGCGATGTGGCTCTGGGAAGCTTCACCCAGCGCGTCGCACTCAATGGACCGGTGGTAAATCGCCAGTTACCGCTTGTCGTTTTGTCCCATGGCGGCGGAGGGTCTTATGCCAGCCATTACGACACTGCCCTGGCGCTTGCACGCGCCGGTTTCGTGGTTGCCGCGATCAGTCATGCGGGAGACACCTACGACGACCAGAGTAAGGTCATGCTGTTGTGGCGGCGTCCCGCGCAGCTGAGCCGCTTGATCGACTATATGCTTTCGAGTTGGCGTGGGCATGACGCCATCGATGCCCAGCGCATCGGCGCTTACGGGTTCTCGAACGGCGGCTTTACGGTCCTGGTCGAGGCGGGCGGAGTGCCGGATTTGATGAGAGTTGATCCCTATTGTGCATCGAACCCGACGCACTACCTTTGCGCCGCATTGGCTCAAGCTGGCGTGCACTCGGTATCGGTGCTGCACGCACCCTCCGACGCCTGGAAACCGGACCGTCGGGTCAAGGCGATCGCGGCGGCGGCTCCGGCATTCGGCTTTGCTTTCGACCGCTCCGGATTGGCGTCTGTTCGTATTCCGGTACTGTTGTGGCAGGCGGCCGATGACCGACATCAACCCAGCCCGTGGTATGAGGAGCACGTCCGCGATGCCTTGCCGCGGGCGCCCGACTATCGCGTCGAAGCGCATGCAGGGCATTATGCCTTTCTTCCTCCCTGCAGTGCTCGTCTGCTCAAATCTGTACCAGATATTTGCATCGATGCTCCCGGTTTCGATCGCGCTGACTTCCACCGGCGAATGAACGCGGAACTGGTCCGTTTCTTCGACGCAAATTTGCGCTGATCGACAGGATCTCCACGACGACCTGGGTAAGGCTAACCTGCTTCGGCCATCGCCCGTATGCTGATGCCATGTCTGGCGGCGCTCGTCTCCCCAGACGGACTTCGGGACTGGGCACGGCGAGTTCACCGCGACGCTCGTTCGGCGGCAATGATGCCAGCCCGCATCAGGCCTCAGATAGCCGAAATCGGAGACAAGCGCCCGAAACGTGTTGGCCCCATGCTCGTCTTGGCCAGATGCCTCATGGCGGCGACGTCCTCGTCCGTACCTCGGACGGCAAGCTCATGGCGACGGGCAAAGGGAGGATGGCATCGGGCGCACTGAACTCCTCGGCGCGGATCGGCGAGGGAGAGGGGGCGTTTAGGCTCTGGCATTGCGTGGCTCTGGCGGCGCGATTTTCCCAATTTTATCATGTCGATAGGCCCGATGGAGCGGAACCAATATCACTGTGACGGTGATGCTTCTTGATTCCTAGGTTTACCGGAATTTTCTCGGTTAGCTGGAATTCGCCGAGAGGAAGACCGCCAGCGTCTTGACACGGGTTACGCCAATTATTTATAACCATCTGGTTGGAAATAAAACGGATGATGTCATGGGCAGGAAGCGGGTTATCGATCAGCAGAAAGTTCTCGATGCGGCCGAACGGGTTGTCGGTCGGGATGGCGCGGCGAACCTGACTGTTGATGCCGTCGCCAAAGAGGCGGGCATCAACAAGGCGAGCGTGCTTTACGATCACAAGTCCAAGCAGGCTTTGGTTGAAGCAGTGGTGGACCGAGCGTTTGAACGGGACAATGCCCATCATGCCGGGCTCGAGGAGCAGATTGCCGGTATCGAGGACAAGGCCATCCGTGGACGTATTCTTGCCGCCGCTGTCCCGCCGCCGGAAGAGTTCAAGGCGGTTGCGCTGAACCTCAGCGCCGCGCTTGTGCTGGATGCCGGGCTGCGCGCCAAGATGCAGAGTAACCAGGCCCGCACGATTTCCCGCATCGAGGCTACATCGCCATCACCGCGCGGTGCACTTCTCGCCTATCTGGCCTTGGAGGGGCTGAAGTTCCTCGAACATCTCGATTTCCATCATTTCCCACGTGCAGAGCGCGACAGGCTTCTTCGCGAGATCAACTGGCTTGTGACCGCGCAACCGGGTGAGAGCAATCTTCCCGATATCGCCACCGGCTGACCCTCCCAGGATACAGGTGAATGACATGACTGACAGCATTGCCGCACAGGCTGCGGCCACGGATAAACTTGTCCCGTTTCAACGGATCTTTTTGACAGGCGCAAGCGGCTATGTCGGCCGTAACCTGATCCGACATTTTGTGGCGCACGGGGTAGAAATCGCCGCACTGGTGCGCAGCGAAAGCGCCGCAGAGCTGGTGCGTTCGCTCGGTGCGACGCCGGTTCGCGGTGAGCTTTTTGATCGCGCTTTGTCCGCTCGCATGGCCGGCTGCGATGCGCTGATCCACGCAGCCGCCGATACCGATCACGGACCCGCCACCGAAAAGCAGCGGCGCGTGAATGAAGACGGCACCCGTGCGGTTCTCGATGCGGCCCGTGCAGCCGGCATTTGCAAGGTCATTCATTTGAGCACGGAATCCGTGCTTGCCACCGGCAAGCCGCTCGTCAATGTGGATGAAACGATGCCCATGCCCCAAAAGCCGGCGGGTGGATATTCCCGCACGAAAGCGGCGGCCGAACGCCTTGCGCTTGCCGTGAATGGGCCGGACTTTTCCATTGTCGTGCTGCGTCCGCGTTTCGTCTGGGGTCGCGATGATACGACCGCACTGCCCGCGCTCATGCAGGCGGTAAAATCCGGCAAGTTCGCCTGGATCAGCGGCGGCACCTATCTGACGTCGACCACCCACATCGCCAATCTTTGTAGGGCCGTCGAGCTGGCGCTTGGCCGTGGTCGCGGTGGCCAAGTCTATTTCATTTCAGACGGCGCGCCCGTGCCGTTCCGCAGCTTTGTTTCGGCACTGGTGGAAACGCAGGGACTTGCCGTTCCTAAAAAGGTGGTGCCGCGCGCCGTTGTGCGCACCGTGGCGACCATTGGCGACATTCTGGCGAAGATATCCAGGGGCAAGATCGTTCCGCCGCTGACACGGCAGATCTATGCCACTTCCGCGGTAGAAGTGTCCTTCGATATCGGCAAAGCGCGGCGGGAACTCGGATACGAACCGGTGATCTCGCGGGAAGAAGGGCTGGCCGAACTGCGCGCCGCTCAGCACTGATAGTCGCGGGGCGCGTCGTCAGGTTTGCCCGCTTTGATGCAATTCACCTTGCCATGCAGAAAAGAATGGGTCGCCTCCGGTGCGGCCTTGCGCTCTTCCAGCCCAGCGATCTGCGATTGCAACACCTCCTTCGTGCTGTCAGAGGGTCGCGCCGATCGGTCGCCTGACGCAGCGTGCGTCGGCCGCGGATAAGGCCGACCCCGTGGGCTTTGCGGACGCGGGAGGGCTGCCATTTTTTTCACGCCGCGGGAAGGGCGTTTCTGGCAACGAGAACATCCATCAGAACTAACAAATGCGCGGCTGCCGGCTCCCTGGGCGGAAATCGCGTAAAGCTGGGTGTTTTGGATGATCAAAACTCCCGCTTACCGTCGGCAGGGGATGTAGAAGTCTGTCTTCGCGCCAATTGCCTATCGTTCGTCGCGTTGACGGCGATCAACAGAGATCTACCGGCAACGTCTAGCTATCTTTTACATCACGACGTCGCCGAGAACGAGATCGTTACTCGCACTCGTTGCGAAGCCTGATATGGTCGTCGCGGGGTTTAAGTCTTTTGAACCAAACCAAGGAGCGGCCCTTGACCACCCGAATTCTTATTCCACGGAAACTGCTATTCGGTAACGCAGATGCATTTGGCGGAAGGCTTTCGCCCGATGGGCAATGGCTGACCTGGATCGCGCCGTTTGAGGGCGTGCTCAACATCTGGATCGCTCCGACTGATCAGCCCCACGCCGGTGAACCCTTGACGCGCACCAAAGGCAGGCCGATCGGCTGGCAGGAATGGACGGCCGACGGCCGCTTCGTGATGTTCGTCAATGATGAGACCGGCGATGAAAACGATCATGTTTTCATCGTTGATCCCCAGACGAAAGAGCTACGGGACCTGACGCCCATCGCAGGTGTGAATGCAGAGCTTCGAATGTGGTCGAGGCAGGTTCCAGGAAAGATCGTCATAGGGCTTAACGATCGTGATCCGCGCTGGCACGATCTCTATATCGTTGATGCCGCAACGGGGAAACGCGAACTGCTTTGGCTCAACACGCAGGAATTCGGAGGCATCGGCCTCGATTGGCAACTTCGCCCGCGGCACGCTCGATCGTCGTCTCCGGGTGGCGGAGCGAAGCTGTGGCGAATCGACGGCGATGAGGTTACCCATTGGAAGGATCTCGACTACGTCGACAATTTGCTCACATGGCCGATTTTGTTTGATAGCGACAACAGGCGTTTGCTCATGCAAACGTGCATTGATCGCGAGACGGCCGTCTTTGCTTGGCTCGATTGGCAGAGCGGGGAGGAGACCGTCGTGGCCGAGCATCCGCGCTTCGACGTCCGAAACGTTCTCGTTCATCCCACAACCTTCGATCTAGAGGCAGCCAGCATCGCTGGAGCGCGCCAGGACTGGCTTTATGTCGCGCCACAAGTTCGGACCGACTTTGAGACCATACAAAGTAGCTTGCCTGGGTTTGAATTTAACATCGTTGGTCAGTCCGACGACAACCGGACCTGGATCGTCGATGCCCATAGGGCCGAACAGGCTTTGACTACCTTCCTTTACGATCGCGACAAGGCAAACATGACCGAATTGTTTCGAGCACGCCCGGCGCTCGATGCCCATCGGCTCGCGCCGATGCGTCCTGTCGAAGTGAAATCACGCGACGGCCTTGATCTGCTCTCCTACCTGACGCTTCCCGCCAGCATCGCAAATGAACGACCGGATGTTCCCCTGCCGATGGTCCTGGTTGTGCATGGCGGGCCATGGTCCCGGGATCTTTACGGCTATCGTGGTGACCACCAGTGGCTCGCCGACCGCGGTTATGCCGTCTTGTCTGTGAACTATCGCGGTTCAATGGGCTTTGGGAAGTCGTTCATTGCGGCTGGCGAAAAGCAGCATGCCGCCAAGATGCACGACGACCTTATCGACATGGTCGACTGGGCCATCCGCGAAGGCATAGCGGATAAATCGAAGATTGCGATATTTGGCGGATCATATGGCGGCTATGCTTCGTTCGTTGGCGCGACATTCACCCCGGATGTCTTTTGCTGCAGCGTGCCTGTTGTCGGCATCACCAACCTGCAAACATTGTTGGAATCGATGCCGCCCTATTGGTCGGGCTTTGCCGATTTCATGTATCGCAGCTATGGCGACCCGAGAACTGAGGAGGGGCGCGCGCTCTTGGCCGAGCGTTCGCCGATCCACAAGGTCGACTGCATTAAGAAGCCGATGCTGATCTTCCATGGCGAGAATGATGTGCGTTGCAAAGTCGCTGAAAGCGATACGATTGTCTCAGCCATGCAGGCCAAAGGGATTCCTGTGACCTATGTCGTTTATCCGGACGAAGGGCACGGTTTCGCAAAGCCGGGCAACCGGATCGCCTATATTGCCATGGCAGAAGCTTTCTTCGCCAAGCATCTCGGTGGCAATTGCGAACCCTTCGGCACCGATCTCGACGAATCAACCCACGAAATCCGCGCCGGCGCAGAGATCTTCGACGAGCCATAAGTCGGAATAACGACCCGAAGCAGCGTTGACTTGATAAGGGCGAGCCGCAAGTTTGCCATATGATGAGGCGCGGCGCGCCCGTTCCGCCGTTCGGAATTATTGTGGTGGCTTGCTGCCGGCGGCACGGACTTGCGGAGGGACTGTTGCACGGCGTTCGGCTGCCGACTGCCTGTCGTTCGTCTTCGATCGCCGGATTGCAAGCTCTTGCTTCTCGATAACATGAGCCAAAACGAGTGTTGGGGGGATTTAACCTTGTTGCGGTGAATATCAGTCTGATTTGGTTGCCCGAAGCTGCGTTACGATCGGCGCTGAATGGGCCGCTTTAATTCGACGAACTGTACGAGTTTCATGACAAGTGGGCCGCTTGCGCATTTGCCATATGCTACCGGCACCAGACTGCTTCGTTCAGCACCTGCTTTCGTGGCTAGCAAACCGGCTGCCGCAACGTCCCAAGGAAAAGCGATTGAGTATGAGCATCCAGCCGTCCCATTCGCTGTGCGCCGACTGGCGTCGCTGCCACGTCTCCAACGATCGGGATTTGGCCTCTGCTTCGTTTCAATATTGGCGCCAGACTTGTGAGGATCCAACTTGACGGCGACGTCCGCTGGAGGGGCGAAATCAGACATTCTCTAGATGGTATTGCATCGAATTAGGGTGCTGCTGCCTTGGCATCAGCTTTTTGAAGACGATGAAGACGACGCGGCAACTCCCTGGATAGAGCGGTGCGATGATATGGCGACATCTTCCGCCACGCGCGGATTTCTTCGAGCGTCCGCCCGCACCCGACACACCACTTACTGAGTGGGTTGTACTGACAGACATCTGTGCAGGGAGAATCCTTAGCCATGAGCGCCTATTTCAGATAGGCGCGCACGATGTCGATCAGCTCGGCCGCTCCCTCGTCGCGCTCACTTTGCGGGAGGTCGGCCGCCTGTAGGTGAAAGCGGATGTGATCCTCTATCACTTCGTTCATCAGGCCGTTCATGGCGCCACGGATGCCGGCGATGAGTTGCATGACGTCGGTGTGGCTCTTTTCCTCTTCGAGCATCCGCTCCAGGCCCTCGACCTGACCGCGCAGTCGACGCACGCGGTTAATGAGTTTCGCTTTTTCGCGGACGGTGTGAGTCATGCGGTTGCTCCTGAAATTGGCGATCCCGACCGATAAACCTCCAAGGCCCCAGTCTCAATCGTCTCCTATCACAAAACACGTTTCGGTGGGATTGACAGCAAATAATATACCCCCCTATGCTATTCTGCATCGGTTGACATCAGAAAGCCCCCATCATGACGTCCCTTCCCGAACTCCTTCAGCAGGGTACGGCCCACGCTTGGCTGTTCATTCCCACGGCCATCTTCCTCGGCGCCCTTCACGGGCTCGAGCCCGGTCATTCCAAGACGATGATGGCAGCGTTCATCATTGCCGTGCGCGGCACGATCATGCAGGCCGTACTCCTTGGTGTCTCGGCCGCGATGTCCCATACAGCGGTTGTTTGGGTGGTGGCCCTTGGCGGTCAGTATCTTGGCCGCGGCATGAATGCGGAAACCACGGAGCCCTACTTCCAGATCGCCTCTGCCGTGATTGTCATCGGCATCGCCTTATGGATGATCTGGCGCACCTGGCGCGAAACGCATGTTGAGGCTGGCTACAGTCATGACCATGACCACAATCATGGTGATGAGACGCGCAAGATCGACACAGGCCATGGCATCATGGCGTTGGAAGTCTTTGAGGACGGTGTCCCGCCGCGCTTCAGGATCCGCTTTGAAACAGGTCATGGCTGGCATGTGCGGGATGTTGCGATCGTGACCGAGCGCGCCAGCGGGGCTAAGCAAGACTTCACCTTCCTCGATAAGGGCGGTTACCTCGAAAGCGTGGAAGAGATCCCGGAGCCGCACGATTTCAACGCGCGCGTCAGCTTGGGGCATGGAGATCATACCCACGACTACAATGTGGCCTATAGCGAAGATGGCCATCACCATCACGGCCTCTCGGTCGGTGAAGACGGTGAGTATATGGATGCGCACGCCCGCGCTCACGCCAACGACATCGCCCGGCGCTTCAAAAACCAGAGCGTCACGACGGGCCAGATCATCATGTTCGGCCTGACCGGCGGTCTGATTCCATGTCCTGCAGCGATTACCGTGCTGCTTCTGTGCCTGCAACTCAAGCAATTGTCCCTTGGCGTAGTGCTGGTGGTGTGTTTTAGCATCGGCCTGGCCGTGACGATGGTCGCGGCGGGTGTGGCAGCCTCGATCAGCGTGCGTCACGTCCAAAAACGTTGGTCCGGCTTCGATACGTTCGCCAAGCGGGCGCCTTACGCCTCAGGTGTGCTGATGCTCGTGATTGCGCTCTATATGGGCTATTCGGGCTGGGCCGGCCTGGAGAAGGGGCCGACGCCCGAAGCCGCAGCAGTGATCATGCCCGCAGCTTGACCCTCAATCCGTTCGACCAACCTTCGTCGGCCGGTTTCATGTTCACTAGGGAATGCGGGCAGGCCATGAAAGTGGACGATCACAATAGCCACGGCCACGATCATGGTCATGCACCCCGCGATTTCGGGAAGGCGTTAATCGTCGGCCTGCTCTTGAACAGCGCGTTGCGCAGCGTGACATCGGCTCGCCGACGATCTGGGACCAAATGCGATAGAATCAGCGCTTTGAAAGGTTGTGAGCGTCGCAATGCCGAGTCGATTCAACGCGACACCACACCGCGACGCTGTTGGATGGCAAACCTCGGCGATTTGTGAGGATATCCGTCTTTTGAATGATCCGGTCAGGATTGATCGTTCAGTCGAGGTTCAGTTGCGCGGGGTATAAATTGCTGCACCCGACAACCATCCCATATGGAGTCCCCATGAAGAAGATCATCATTGCTGCAGCACTATTTGCAATCGTAGGCGCAAGCTCTGAAGCCCAGGCTGTAGGGTGTATCAGCGGCGGCGCGGCTGGGGCTGTCGCTGGACACTATGCTGGACATCATGCCGTGCTTGGCGCCATCGGCGGGTGTGTTGCCGGACACGAACTGCACAAGAAACAGGTGGCCGACAGAAAGCTGAAGCAGCAACAGGAGCAACAGGGCGTAAAACCGGCGCAATAGTGGGTGCAGATGGCGCACCGACCTCGAACCTCGACCGAAGGAGTGATCTATTCTTCTTCGGTCATCGGTGCGGCCGAATGAAACCGTGCTTCCCTAGCTAACGGTTCTGTTGGCAGGCGGCTTTTCGCGGATCCTGAATGTCCGTTGGCCCAATCGCGCGGATTTCTATCCATCGAAACGATAGCATCTTTAGCTTTTCAGGATCATCAGAGTCTTCCAGATTGGCCGAAGTTCTCGAATGCGCGTTTTGATCCCACTGAGCTTCGACGTCCCATCACCTCCGTCTGCGGACGTTTCGATTTCAACGCATCACTCAGTATCGCGAACGTCAGGTGGCGGAAAGAATATTTGTCCGCCATTCAGTATCTCCTATCTCCAGTCGCGTGTCTCTTGTCGGAGCGGTTGGCTTCGGACGCGAGTACCTGACACGGGCACCCTGGATCATGCTCGCACCGGCCTTCATCATCATGGTGACGACCCTTTCGATCTCGCTGGTTGGCGACTGGCTGCGAGACAAGCTCGACCCGACATTACGCTGACCTTCGGCATTGGAGAACAACATGACAAAAATCATCGGCCATCGCGGCGCGCGCAATATCTGGCCTGAAAACTCCCTGACGGGATTTCGTAACGTTCTTGATCTTGAGGTGGATGGCATCGAATTCGATGTTCATCTGACAGATGCGGGCGAGCTCGTCGTCATCCATGACACATCCCTCGATCGCACCACCGATAGGGTTGGCCCGGTGCGCGACCTTACCATGGACATGAGACTGGAAACCCATTTGCAAGGCATCCTCGAGGTCTTGCCAACGCTCTCAGATGTGCTCGCAGTCTTCGAAGGCGCAGCCCGCAGGTGTTTGCACATCGAAATCAAATCCGATGCGGCAGGCCGACCATATCCAGGTATCGTGGAGAAGGTCGTCGCAGAAATTGAGCGGTTCGGAATAGCCGATCGATGCCATTTGACCTCCTTCGATCTGGCGGTAATAGAGGAATGCCGTCGTGTTGCTCCCCACATTCGCCGCCTCGTTTCCGCAAACGCCGCGTCGATCGAACGAGAAGGGGGACTAGGCGCGTTTCTCATCGATGCAACCAGGCAGGTGGAGATTGTCGCAATTCATCATGAGCTCCTGCAAAAGGAATGGTTCCAGATCAGCCAAGTCGTCCCAGCTGAGCGTCTCTGCGTCTGGACGTTGAACGATGAAGCGTTGATCCGCTCGTGGTTGGAGCGTGGTATCGGCCACCTGACTTCGGATCAGCCCGACCTTGCTTTGAGCCTTCGCAGTGAAATCAGAGCCTTGGCCCGGGAGTAGAGACAAGCGCCTCCGAATATGAGAACGGCTACCCGTTGCCTCTGAGCCTCTAACGTCTCAACGGCAACTCCGCCGACGCATGTCGCATACTCGCGTAGCCGTCAATACTGTGTTCGAGAGCGTCGACTCATAAACTCTAACACCAGATTTTCCTGGCGACGAGCTTTGCTGCAGCGAGGTCGTTTTCAGGGCGCTTGTCATATCGGGTTGCGATGCCACGAAACTGTTTGATCTTATTGAAGAATCTTTCCACGTGGTTGCGTAGCCGCTAAACCCCGCGCGGGAATGCGAAGCGCCCTTGCGGTTTGTCTCGTCGCTTGGCAGTCAATTGGGGTCTTCCTCATTTTGTGTGAAATTCGGCCAGTTTGATCGACGTCATCCACGCTCTGAGAAGCTCTGCCGTATACCGCAAGATGTCAATTCATCGGCGTGCCGTCTTGGTTTGATGTTATGCTTGAATTGATGACTATCGTGGGACCGGCAAGAAACCGGCGCGTGCTGAAATTTTTGAGATAGCCGTGACATCATCGTTCAAAGGCCACACAATGAGCGCACTCGATCAGATAGACCATATCATTGTTCTCATGCTGGAAAACCGATCTTTCGACAGCATGCTCGGAAAACTCTATCCCCAATCCTCGGGTTTTGATGGTCTGGGTGGGTCGGAAGCCAATCTTGACGCGGCCGGTGTTGCATATGCTGTACACAATATAGCCGGCTCCAGCGACGCGACGATGTCCATACCCAATCCCGATCCGGGGGAGAGTTGGACTGACATCAACATGCAGCTGTTTGGCACGAGCTTACCGCGGTCCGGGGCAAAGCCGGATATGAGCGGCTTTGTGAAGAATTATCAGGCGCAGGTGACCCACTCGTCGGGAGCGTATGACCCCGCAAGCGTGATGCATTATTTCACGCCAGAGCAGGTTCCCGTGATCAGTAAACTGGCGCGGCAGTTCGCCGTGTGTGATCGCTGGTTTGCTTCTGCTCCGTGCCAGACCTGGCCGAACCGCTTTTTCGTGCACACTGCTACGGCCAATGGCTATGAGAACAATTCGCCTGTTCACTTCCCATATCAGATGCCGACGATCTACAACCGCATCGACAATGCGCAATTGCCCGGTGGTTGGAAAATCTACTTCCATGACGTGCCGCAAGCGATCACGCTTGAGAAGCTTGCACTTTCGCTAGGTCGTTTTCGACTTTTTGACGAATTCCTGACCGACGCGAAAACTGGAGATCTGCCTGCCTATTCGTTTATCGAGCCACGCTATTTCGCCGACGTATCCTTGCCGAACGATCAGCATCCGCCTCATGTGGCAACGCTTGGCGAACAGCTGATTGCCGATGTTTATAACGCGGTTCGCAAAGGTCCTGCGTGGACCCGAACACTTCTGATCATCACCTATGACGAACATGGTGGATGTTATGACCACGTTCCGCCGCCGCCGGCACAACCGCCGGAGCCGAAACGACGTGGAGCCGCATTCGATTTTAGTCGATATGGTGTGCGTGTGCCGGCTGTCATCGTTTCGCCCTACGTTCCCGAGGGCACTGTGCTGCGACCGCTGAACGATACGCCTTTTGATCACACATCCATCATTGCGACGTTGCGCAAACGGTTTCCGACTCTGGGACCACCTTTGACGAAGCGCGATGCGATCGCACCAGACCTGTCGATTGCCCTGACCTTTGCGAGCCCAGATAACCTGGGACCTGACCGGCTCGATGCCACACCCTACAGCGCGTCGCCTGCCGACGTCGCTCGAGCGCGGATCGCACCGCCAAACGGAATGCAGAGCGCGCTGCTTGAGTTTGCCGCAAATATGCAGAATGGCGTAACAGGTGCAGCGCTTGACGCGAGCAGCTTCATTGGTCAGCAAATGCAAGACTTATCGCGCGGGCTCGATGGAGTTCCCAACGGTGTCGCCAAAGATGTGGCGTCCTCCATTACATACATCAAGTCTCGCCTCGGCGCGCTGTTCAGAACCGTATGAACTTGTCACGGCGGAGGGCGCGTGGGCATGCCTGTCAGGCCTTGGCGTTCCGGGATGCGGTTCTTCGTAGCCGGTGAAAAGATTGCCTATAAAGATCAATGTGTTATCTAGTCTGAGAGCATTCGAATGAGAAGGGTTGCCGGTTCAAATCCGTTCAACAGCCCCATTGGGAAGATTGAACAGGCCGCGACGCATGCGAAACCCGTCTTGTCGTCCGCGAGAGCCTTGCTGCGTTTCCCAAAAAACCTCACGCGTCCGCGGATATGGAACGCCTATGCGATCATTGGATCGCAAACGAGATGAAAGCAAAGTCCGTGATTCCGCAACGTCGACGATGTGAATCGAACCGCGCAACGCTCCGTGGAGGATGAAGCGTTGAAGACCTGTTGGTGGGCCAGGTAGTAAGGTCTTTCAGCCCCCATTCCATCCCGTATTACTGACCTTTCGATGCGCCCAAAGATAGTGCGAGCGCCTCAAGTTCCTCATAGAGCGATTGCGCAAAGCTCCGCAGCACGGTCAACTCGAAACCCTCCCCGACAGTCCGCGTGAGCTGGATCGAAATGTGACCGAAGAGGGTCATGGCACTGCTTCCTTCAGGAAAGTTGACCGGATGCAGGTCGACGGCGGTACCCTTGTTGAGGAGCGCGGCCGCGTGGGATCCGGAAACGTGGATACGGATGCGACCATGGCTCTGGTCAGAGATGAAAGCGCCGCCGGAGAGCGCATCGGCAAGCGCCTGCCTCTGGACCTCGGAAAGCTGGTTGTCACCGGCAACAAACCATTGCCGGTATCCGGCCGGGCGCACGGTGCTTTCCTTGAGGTTCACCGCGAGGAGATGGTTCGCAATCTCCTCGCTCGTGGTCGCGCCCATTACGTGCAGAAGGTGGCCCTCCGGCAGGGCTGCCAGCCGGATGGTGTCGCCTTGCAAAACGGGCTTGCCGGCAAGAACCGGCTTCAGTGCTGGCAAATCAGGCATGAAGCTTCTCGTTTTGAAGGTCGATGAAGACGGGGCTGCAGATCACCGCATCCGTATATTCGTTTCTAAGGCCGTTCCAGACAGTGACCTTCTCGCCGACGCGCTCCGGGCCGTTCTTGATCAAAGCCAATCCGATCGTGTGACCAAGGCTCGGTGAAAAGGCACTTGATGTGACGTAGCCCTGGTCGTTTTCGAGCGTCGCGGCCGCATTCTCGGCCAGAATATGAGCGCCGGTGCGGAAGCTGGCTGCAGGGTCTGTCGGCTTTACCCCGACAAGGCGAGGACGGTCGGCTGCCTGCAGGCCCTCGCGTGCGAGCATCGCCTTGCCGATGAAATCGGGCTTCGTGGTTGAAACCATGCGAGCAAAACCGAGGTCGCCCGGCGTCACGGTTCCGTTGATCTCCGCATGGGTGACATGGCCCTTTTCGATACGAAGGACGCCGAGCGCTTCGGCGCCATAGGCGCAGATCCCGTGGCTTTGACCCGCCTGCAGGATCGCGTCGGCGACGAATTCTCCATAGGCCGCGGGCACGCCAAGCTCGTAGGCGAGCTCGCCGGAAAAGGAGATGCGGAAAAGACGGCCCTTCAGCTTGCCACCGAACAAGGAGACTGCGCGTGCGCTCATGAAAGGGAAAGCACCGTCCGAAATGTCTTCATCAACGATCTCGGCAAGGATGGCCCGGGATTTCGGGCCGGCCACCGCCATCTGTGCCCATTGATCGGTCGATGAGGCAAAATAGACCTCAAGCTCGGGCCACAGCGTCTGAGCGCAGAATTCCAGATGCGTCAGCACCCCGGCTGCGAGCGCCGTCGTCGTGGTCATGAAGAAATGGTCCTCGCCCAGGCGGCTGGTGGTGCCATCGTCATAGATCATGCCATCTTCGCGCAACATGATGCCGTAGCGAGCCTTGCCGACGGGCAGTTTGGCGAAACCATTGCAATAGACGCGGTCGAGGAAGGCCGCCGCATCCTTGCCGAAGATCTCGATCTTGCCGAGCGTCGAGACATCGCAAAGGCCTGCATTAGTGCGGATGTTGAGCACTTCGCGATCGACACTTTCGCGCCAGGTCTTTTCACCACTGCGCGGAAACCAGGAGGAGCGGTACCAAAGGCCGGTCTCGACAAAGACCGCACCGTTCTTCTTTGCCCATTCATGCAAAGGGGATTTGCGCGCCGGCTGAAAATGCTTAGCCCGCGAAGTACCTGTCAACGCGCCGAAGGAGAC
The DNA here is from genome assembly GCF_016429255.1 of Rhizobium sp. ASV8. GTDB lineage: Bacteria > Pseudomonadota > Alphaproteobacteria > Rhizobiales > Rhizobiaceae > Rhizobium. The sequence goes on along the minus strand of NZ_JAELUG010000070.1, from coordinate 9,877 downwards.
GGGCGTATAGAAGGGCCGGAACGTCGTCGTACCCACCTCGGCTGGCGAGATGCCACGAGCCTCGGCAAGGATGCCGATGGCGTTGACATTGGAAAGCTTTCCCTGATCGGTCGCCATGCCATTTGTCGTATAGCGCTTGGCAAGCTCGACGTCACCGTAGCCCTCGCGCACGGCAAGTCCAAGATCCTTCAGGTGGACGTCGTTCTGGTAATCGACGAAGGCCTTGCCCTTGCCGCCTTTGACATGCCAGAGCGCTGCGGCTGCGGGCGATGCTTCCTCTGCCAAAGCAAAGGCGGGAGCAATCTTGCCAAAGCCGATTGCCTCCAGAGCTTCGGCAGCTTTGATCGCTCCGTCGCCGAGACAGCAATCTGTGGAGGCAAGGCCGGCCGCTGAGCCGGCGATCAACAAGCCATCCTGCCGTTCCGGCGCGAGGAAGGCTCCGTGTTTTTCAGACCAGATTGGCTTGGCGCCGCGATGGCAGGCAAGGTGGATGATCGGGCTCCAGCCACCGGACATCGCGAGAGTATCGGCATTGATATCCTGTGTGCCTGCGCCGCTCGCAATGCTCACTCCACGCACCTGTTTCGTCCCAAGCGCATCGATGATGCATGCGCCGCGCAGGACCGGCGCGTTGCCGTTCCAGGCGTCGCCGCTGGCGCGTGTGTCGACGATGGCTGCCACTTCAAGGCCGGCGGCCTCGAGGTCGGAAGCCGTCCGATAGCCGGAGCTGTTGGTGGTGAAGACCACGGTGCGCTTGCCAGGAGCGACGGCCTGCCGGTTCAGATAGCTGCGCATCGCGCCAGCCATCATGACACCTGGAATGTCGTTGCCGCCGAAGACGAGCGGTCGTTCCTCAGCGCCCGTGGCTAGGATTGCTTGCTTGGCGATAATGCGCCAAAGCCGCTCGAGCGGCCGGCGCGGATCGGGCGTTGCAACATGCTTCTGAACGCGTTCAACCGCGCCGAAGACATTGTCGTCGTACCAGCCGATGACAGTGGTGCGTGGCAGACATTGCACGTTCGGCAGACCGGCAAGTTCCTCCAGCATCTCCTCAAGGGACGAACCGCGCTCTGCAAGCAAGCTGCCGCCGAGCTCGAAGCCTTCGTCTGCGAGCAGAACGCGCGCCCCCGCGCGCCCCGCCGTCAAGGCCGCGGCAAGACCTGCGGGTCCGGCGCCGATGACGAGCAGATCGCAATGCACCCAGCATTTCTCATAGGTATCGGGATCGGCTTCATAGGATGCCTTGCCGAGACCGGCAGCCCTGCGGATCAGCGGTTCGTAGACTTTCTCCCAGAAGGCAGCAGGCCACATGAAGGTCTTGTAGTAGAAGCCGGCGCTCAGGAACGGCGAGAGCAGTCCGTTGATGGCGCCGACGTCGAATGCGAGCGAAGGCCAGCGGTTCTGGCTGCGGGCGATCAGCCCGTCATGGAGCTCGATCATCGTGGCGCGGCTGTTCGCCTCGGTGCGTCCGCCCGTCCCGGTCGTCACAAGCGCATTGGGCTCGGCTGCTCCCGCCGTCAATATGCCACGTGGCCGATGATATTTAAAACTGCGGCCGACCAGCCGGATGTTGTTGGCAAGCAAGGCGGAGGCAAGCGTGTCGCCGGGGTGACCGGTATAGTTCCTGCCGTCGAAGCTGAAGGCAATGGTCTTTGAACGGTCGATCCGGCCGCCCGAGGAAAGCCGCTGGCTGCTCATACGCTCGCTCCAAGCTTGGCAAGCGCCGCATCGCTGACGCCATGGATCTTGTGGGTGACGGTGTCACGCTCGACGATCAGCCAGCGGCGGCAGCCGGAGGAATGATGCCAATATTCCTTGTGTAGGCCTTTCGGATTGTCGCGCAGATAGACGTAATTGTACCAGTCTTGTGAACCTGCGTCCGCGGCCGGACGGCCAAGGCTCGCATCGCCCTTGATGGTGAACTCTTCCTTGGGGCGGGGACCGCAATGAGGGCAGGAAATCAGGCTTGCCATGTCGTCATGTCCTCAATGCAGGTTCGGTTGGGCGCCGACGCCCTTTTCATCGATCTGATAACCACGCTGGAAGCGGTCGAGGCGCAACTGCCGTGCCGTTTCATGTGGCTCGTTGCGGGCGATGAGATGAGCATAGCAATAGCCCGACGCCGGGGTGGCCTTGAAGCCGCCGTAGCACCAGCCGGCGTTAAGATAGAGATTGTCGATATGGGTGCGGTCGATGATCGGAGAGCCATCCATGCTCATGTCCATGATGCCGCCCCAGCTCCGCAGGTAGCGGATCCGGGTCAGCGCCGGGATCATCGCCACGCCCGCTTCGGCGACATGCTCGACGGTCGCAAGGTTGCCGCGCTGAGCATAGGAATTATAGCCGTCGATATCACCGCCGAAGACGAGACCGCCCTTGTCGGACTGCGAGACATAGAAATGCCCGGCGCCGAAGGTGACCACGCAATCGATGAAGGGTTTCAGCCCCTCGGAGACGAAAGCCTGAAGTACATGACTTTCGATCGGCAGGCGCAGGCCGGCCATATCGGCGACGACGGTGGAATTGCCGGCAGCCGCAAGCGCGAGCTTGCCGCATCCGATGAAGCCTTTCGTGGTTTCGACGCCCGTGACGCGGCCGCTTTCCGTTCGAATGCCGGTTACCTCGCAGCCGGTGATGATATCGACGCCGCGACTGTCGCCGCCGCGGGCATAGCCCCAGGCAACGGCATCGTGGCGAACCGTGCCGCCACGCGCCTGCAGCAGTCCGCCCATGATCGGGAAGCGGGCATTGTCGAAATCGAGAAAGGGCAATTTCTTGCGAACGGCATCGCGGTCCAGTAGCTTAGCGTCGACGCCGTGCAGGCGCATCGCATTGCCACGGCGCGTATAGGCGTCGCGCTGGGCATCCGAATGGAAGAGATTGATCACGCCGCGTTGCGAGACCATGGCGTTGAAGTTGAAATCCTGCTCCAGGCCTTCCCAGAGCTTCATCGAGAGTTCGTAGAAGGGATTGTTGCCAGGCAACAGGTAGTTGGAACGGATGATCGTCGTGTTGCGGCCGATATTGCCCGAGCCGAGATAACCCTTTTCCAAAACGGCGACATTGGTAACGCCGAAGGTCTTGGAGAGATAGTAGGCTGTCGCCAAACCGTGGCCGCCACCCCCGACGATGATCACATCATACTGTGGTTTCGGCTCTGGCTGGCGCCAGGCAGGCGCCCAGCCGGCATTGCCGCGAAGGCCATTGAGGAAAACTGAGAAAGCCGAATAGCGCATGGTTCGATCCGCCTTGAATTCCCCTCATGATGACAGAGTGAAAAATGCCGACTTGCCCAATTGGGACCTATTTCGATAGAAAAGGGACATGGCCTCGATCGATACGAAAAATACCCAGACGATTGGCTTCATCCTGATCCCGGGATTCGCATTGATGTCCTTTGCCTCCGCAAGCGAGCCGCTGCGTGCGGCCAACCTGCTGGCTGGGCGCGAAATCTATCGGATTTCGATCTTTTCACCGGGCGGTACCCCGGCGGTCTCGTCGGGGGGCGTGCCGGTGCCGGCTGAACCTCTTCCAGGTCGCGGATCGGGTCTCGGCACCGTCTTCGTCTGCGCCGGCGGATCGCCGCGCGATTGGGATTACCCTTCGGTTCTCGCCTGTCTTCGCCAACTGGCACGGGAGGGCGTGCGCATCGGCGGCATTTCCGGCGGCCCTTATCTGCTTGCAGCGGCCGGCCTAATGGCCGAGCGTGATTTTACGATTCATTGGGAACATGCGCCGGCTCTTCTGGAGGCATTTCCCGCCCTGTCACCGCGCCAGGCACGCTTCGTCGTTGACGGAAACCGCATCACCTGTGGCGGTGGCATTGCGCCCCTCGACATGATGCATGTGCTGATATCCGAGCGCATGGGCGCCGATTTTGCCCGCCGCGTCAGCGACTGGTATCTGCACACCGAGGTCGGCGAGCCCGCCGCGCCGCAACGCGGTTCGCTCGCCGAGCGTTATGGTGTCCACCATCCAGGCCTGCTGAGCGTCCTTGAAAAAATGGAGGAGACGATCGAGATGCCGCTCGATCGCACGGCCATGGCCCGGATTGCCGGGGTCACACCGCGACATCTCGACCGGTTGTTTGCCAGACATCTCGGTTCGACGTTTCTCGATCAATATCGGCGGATAAGGCTGCAGACTGCCCGGCGGCTTCTGGAACAGAGCCCGCTTTCGATCTCTGAAATCGCCATTGCTACCGGCTTTTCCAGCGGGGCGCATTTTGCTCGCGCCTTTCGCTCTCTTTATGGGATTGCACCCGGCGACACTCGTCAGGCGTGATATTCGTCGCAATTGAGAAAATTTCACTGGGAGGATAGAGTCCTTCCCAGCAGCCCTGCCGAAAAAAGGATATAGAATGAAACCCAAGGCAGATAAATTATCGACCGATGACCCAACCCACGGTGGACGCCCAGCTTTTTTGCAAGACCCGCATGCGGTGCGCGAGCCCAAAGAGAACAATCTCGAGATGGCGATCGGCCACGAAGTGCGCGCCTATCGCAAGAAGCTCGGTATCACCGTCACGGATCTAGCTGCTGCGACCGGTATCTCGCTCGGCATGTTGTCGAAGATCGAAAACGGCAATATCTCGCCGTCCCTGACGACGCTGCAATCACTTTCCCGAGCGCTAGGGGTGCCGCTCACGTCCTTCTTCCGGCGCTATGAGGAGCCGCACAACGCCGTTTTCGTCAAAGCGGGGCAGGGTGTCGAGCTAGAACGGCGCGGCACGCGCGCCGGCCATCAATATAATCTGCTCGGCCATATCGACAACAATTCGAGCGGCGTTATCGTCGAGCCCTATCTCATCACGTTGACGGCCGATTCCGATGTCTTTCCGACGTTCCAGCACGAGGGCATGGAGTTCCTCTATATGCTGGAGGGCGAGGTTATGTACCGCCATGGCGACGAGCTTTATCCCATGCAGCCCGGCGATAGTCTCTTCTTCGATGCCGACGCGCCGCATGGTCCGGAGGTGTTGGTGAAGCTGCCGGCAAAATACCTGTCGATCATCAGCTATCCGCAGCGGGGCAAGCCTGGATAACTTGCCTTAAAAGAAAATATTATTCTTTTGAGTTGAAAATGCGCCATGGACCTGATAGCCATTTTTGCAGATGCGAAAATGGAGGCTTTGGGCATGTGCGGAATTGTCGGTCTTTTCTTGAAGGATAAGGCGCTGGAGCCGAAACTCGGCGCGCTTTTGTCCTCTATGCTTGTCACGATGACCGATCGCGGACCTGATAGCGCAGGCATTGCGATCTATGGCAATGATAGCGGCAACACGGCGAAGATAACCGTTCAGTCGCCCGATCCGGCAAAGGACTTCGACGGGCTTGAATATGAGCTCAGACGGGCGCTCGACGCTCCCGTTGCCGTGACGGTCAAGAGCACGCACGCAGTCATTACGCTTGCAAAGGGAAAGCTTGACGAGGGCAGGGCAGCCCTGACTGCACTGCGTCCGAATATCCGTGTCATGAGCAGCGGCGATACCGTTGAGATCTACAAGGAAGTCGGCCTGCCAAAAGATGTAGTCACGCGCTTTGGCGTCACCGGCATGTCCGGCACGCATGGTATCGGGCACACGCGCATGGCGACGGAATCGGCCGTGACCACGCTTGGTGCGCATCCCTTCTCTACCGGTTCGGATCAGTGCCTGGTGCATAACGGTTCGCTGTCGAACCACAATAACCTGCGTCGCGAGCTCAAGCGCATCGGCATGAGCTTTGAGACGGAAAACGACACCGAGGTCGCAGCCGCCTATCTCACGGCCGAAATGGCAAAGGGCAAGGATCTCGGCGCGGCGCTCGAAAGCGCGGTCGATGATCTCGACGGCTTCTTCACCTTCGTCGTCGGTACCAAGTCGGGTTTCGGTGTCGTTCGCGATCCCATCGCCTGCAAGCCGGCGGTCATGGCTGAAACCGTTCAATATGTGGCTTTCGGCTCGGAATATCGTGCGCTTGTCAATCTCCCGGGCATCGAGAACGCCCGCATCTGGGAGCCGGAACCGGCAACCGTTTATTTCTGGGATCACGAAAAGGCTGCCTGATCAGGCGCGCTGGAAACGAGAGAGTTTTTCATGCCAGTTTTCGACCTATCCGTCACGCCTTTGCGCGAACTCAACAGCGCCCTTCATGGCCTTCCAGCAGGCGCCAATGATCTAGCCTTCGAAGTCGTCAATCCACGCGGCCATCATGCTGTGGCCGCCGGTATCGACGCGCCCGTCACCGTCGATATCAAGGGCTCCGTGGGCTATTACTGCGCCGGCATGAACGACGGCGGCAACGTTACGGTGCATGGTTCCGCCGGTCCTGGCGTTGCCGAAAACATGATGTCCGGCAGCGTCGTCATTGAAGGTGATGCCAGCCAATATGCGGGCGCGACCGGCCGTGGCGGCCTGCTTGTCATCAAGGGTAATGCGGCGTCGCGCTGCGGTATTTCGATGAAGGGCATCGACATCGTCGTCCACGGCAATATCGGTCATATGTCTGCTTTCATGGGGCAGTCGGGCCATTTGGTCGTGTTGGGCGATGCCGGCGATGCGCTGGGCGACAGCCTTTATGAGGCCAAGCTGTTTGTGCGCGGCTCGGTGAAAAGCCTCGGCGCCGATTGTATCGAAAAGGAAATGCGCCCGGAGCATCTGGAAAAGCTCTCCGAGCTTCTTGAGAAGGCGGGTGCGCGCGGCGTCAGGCCGGAAGAGTTCAAGCGCTACGGATCGGCGCGCAGACTCTATAATTTCAACATCGACAATGCCGACGCCTATTGAGACGAAGGGGACCTCATGAGCTATCACAATCCGTATACGCCGCCCCGCAAGTCGGCGACCTTCGACGATCACACGCTTGCGGAAATCCGCCGCGCTGCGGCGACCGGCATCTACGACATCCGCGGTGCCGGAACGAAGCGCAAGGTGCCGCATTTCGACGATCTTCTGTTCCTCGGTGCCTCGATCTCGCGCTATCCGCTCGAGGGTTACCGCGAGAAATGCGACACAACCGTCGTGCTCGGGAGCCGCTTTGCCAAGAAACCCATCACGCTCAAGACCCCGATCACCATTGCCGGCATGAGCTTCGGGGCGCTTTCCGGCAACGCCAAGGAGGCACTTGGTCGCGGCGCGACGCTTGCAGGAACATCGACCACGACAGGCGATGGCGGCATGACGGACGAAGAGCGTGGCCATTCGCAGACACTGGTCTATCAGTATCTCCCCTCGCGTTACGGCATGAACCCGAAAGACCTGCGTCGAGCCGATGCGATCGAAGTCGTCGTCGGGCAGGGGGCCAAGCCTGGCGGCGGCGGCATGCTGCTCGGTCAGAAGATCTCCGATCGTGTCGCCAATATGCGCAACCTTCCAAAGGGCATCGATCAGCGTTCGGCTTGCCGTCATCCTGACTGGACCGGTCCGGACGATCTTGAAATCAAGATCATGGAACTGCGCGAGATCACCGATTGGGAAAAGCCGATCTATGTTAAGGTCGGCGGTGCGCGCCCCTATTACGACACGGCGCTTGCCGTCAAGGCCGGCGCCGACGTCGTCGTGCTTGACGGGATGCAGGGCGGCACGGCCGCGACCCAGGACGTCTTCATCGAGAATGTCGGCATGCCGACGCTTGCCTGTATCCGCCCTGCCGTGCAGGCGCTGCAGGATCTCGGCATGCATCGCAAGGTGCAGTTGATCATCTCCGGCGGCATCCGCTCCGGCGCCGATGTGGCAAAGGCGCTGGCGCTTGGCGCGGATGCGGTTGCCATCGGCACGGCGGCGCTGGTTGCGCTCGGCGACAACGATCCGAAATGGGAAGACGAGTACCAGAAGCTCGGTACGACGGCCGGCGCTTATGACGACTGGCATGAGGGCAAGGACCCGGCCGGCATCACGACGCAGGATCCGGAGCTTGCAAGCCGTCTCGACCCTATTGCAGCCGGCCGGCGTCTTGCCAATTATCTGAAGGTCATGACGCTGGAAGCGCAGACGATCGCGCGCGCTTGTGGCAAGAATCACCTGCACAACCTGGAACCGGAGGATCTTTGTGCGTTGACGATGGAAGCTGCCGCCATGGCGCAGATCCCGCTCGCCGGCACCAACTGGTATCCGGGCAAGGGAGGCTTTTGACATTCCGGCCGGGCCGAAAGGCCCGGCCGCACCATGCATCATCGAAGTGTCTCTAAGAAATCCAAAGGGGAACGAGAATGACACTGGATCTTGCTGCCTTTGCCAAAGACAAGGGCATCAAATATTTCATGATCAGCTATACGGATCTTTTTTCCGGCCAGCGCGCCAAGCTGGTACCGGCTCAAGCAATTGCCGGTATGCAGGAAGACGGAGCCGGCTTTGCCGGCTTCGCCACCTGGCTCGATATGACACCCGCCCATCCCGATCTTTTTGCTGTGCCAGATGCCTCGTCCGTCATCCAGCTCCCATGGAAGAGGGACGTTGCCTGGGTTGCGGCCGATTGCATGATGGAGGACAAACTGGTTGCGCAAGCGCCGCGCAACGTGCTGAAAAAGCTCGTGAAAGAGGCGGAAGCTGCGGGCAAGCGCGTCAAGACCGGTGTTGAAGCCGAATTCTTCCTGATCACCGCCGACGGTGCCAAGATATCCGACGAATACGATACGGCGGAAAAGCCCTGCTATGACCAGCAGGCCGTCATGCGGCGCTACGACGTGATTTCCGAGATCTGCGACTATATGCTGGAGCTCGGTTGGGGGGCCTATCAGAACGACCACGAGGACGCCAACGGTCAGTTCGAGATGAATTGGGAATTCGATGATACGCTGAAGACAGCCGACAAGCATTCCTTCTTCAAGTTCATGGTCAAGTCGATCGCCGAAAAGCACGGCCTGCGCGCCACCTTCATGCCGAAACCCTTCAAGGGGCTGACCGGCAATGGCTGCCATTGCCATATCTCCGTATGGGACAATGATGGCAGGATCAATGTCTTTGCCGATCGGGAAGCCCAATTCGGTCTGTCGGCCGAGGGCAGGCATTTTCTCGGCGGCATCATGAAGCATGCCTCGTCGCTCGCGGCGATTACCAATCCGACGGTCAACTCCTACAAGCGCATCAATGCGCCGCGCACGACGTCGGGGGCGACCTGGTCTCCGAACACCGTGACATGGACCGGCAACAACCGCACCCATATGGTGCGTGTCCCCGGCCCCGGGCGCTTCGAGCTGCGCCTGCCCGATGGCGCGGTCAATCCCTACCTCTTACAGGCGGTCATCATTGCAGCAGGCCTTGACGGTCTGCGCAGCAGGGCCGATCCGGGACCTCACCACGACATCGATATGTATGCGCAGGGACACCTGGTAAAGAATGCGCCGCGTCTGCCGCTCAATCTGCTCGATGCTCTGCGAGCCTATGACGAGGACGAGGGGCTGAAGCAGGCAATCGGTTCGGAGTTCTCCGAAGCCTATCTGAAGCTCAAGCATCAGGAATGGAACGCCTACTGCTCGCACTTCACGCAGTGGGAGCGCGACAGCACGCTCGATATCTGAGTGAAAAAAGACGCCTGAATGGACTGCTGTGCCGGGACGCGATCTCCCGGCACAGGAGGGAAATTATGGCCGTTGACGGTGAGGAAGATCAGCATGAAAAACTACGTACTGACTGTATCCTGCAAATCGACGCGCGGGATCGTGGCGGCGATCACCGGCTATCTTGCCGAGCAGGGTTGCAACATCGTCGATTCCAGCCAGTTCGACGATCTCGACACCGGCATGTTCTTCATGCGCGTCTCCTTCATCTCCGAGGAGGGTGTCGGCGAGGCGGCGCTGGTCGAAGGCTTCAAGCCGATCTCCGACAGGTTCGCCATGGTCGCCGAGTTCCATGACAGCAAGAAGCGCATGAAGGTGCTCTTGATGGTGTCGCGCTTCGGCCATT
>NZ_JAELUG010000671.1 GCF_016429255.1 Rhizobium sp. ASV8 | reverse complement strand
CCCAGCCCCCGTGTAAACCTGCCCTTTGCCCATCACAAGCAGACGATCACGAAGAACAGAGAATTTTTTTTTGGCACTTTCAGTCAGGGTCCAGATTTCATCGCTGATGTATCAAACCCATGCTAGGAGCTGCCCTGGACTCTCCGCACGGTGGAAGATCACACTGGAGCATGTTTGGAGCAGTGGCTGCTTGGCTTTGGAAACGCCGAGCTTCAGGACGTGGGCCGTGGACCGTTGGGGGGCAGTAAGCGGAGCCATGCTACGTCCATACCTTTTATTACGTACTCTAGAATAGTCCAAGAAACACTCCGTACTACTACGAAGTTAATACTCGTAAAACTGTTGGCTCAATCAGGATCGCGTAGGGGCAGGCAAAGGTTACACCTTTCGGGCAACGGGTGGTGG
>NZ_JAELUG010000670.1 GCF_016429255.1 Rhizobium sp. ASV8 | reverse complement strand
CCCCCCCCCCACACCCACGACACGTCGTCGGCAGCGTCAGATGTGTATAAGAGACAGAGCGACTTTTGATTACAAGAAGCAATTGAGGCGGCGAAAAGAGTCGAGGCAGCGTAAAAAGGAAATCAGATGATGCGCAAAGCCGCAGTGCAGATAGAGAGAGGGCAATGAAGGTGGGCAAAAAGAGGAGAGCAAAGATGCGGTCGTGAGGAATGCTGGTCTCGTTCTCGGCGGGCGAGAGGTCTTTGGGGGATGGTCGGCGACAGGCGGCGGTGCTGCGGCGGCGGCGGCGGTGGGTGGTGGTGGTGCTTGTTCGGTCGCGCCGGAGAGAGAGATTGGACCAGCGAGATTTTTTTGGTCCCGGCCAAAGACTGTCTCTTATACACATCTGACGCTGCCGACGACGTG
>NZ_JAELUG010000669.1 GCF_016429255.1 Rhizobium sp. ASV8 | reverse complement strand
AGACAGCGTCTGGAGCATTCTTTTTATATCCTCGTCAAATGTGCAGCAGAACCGCTGAATGCTCACAAACTGCAATGTCGTCAACATGTCTTTGCCAAACATGGTCATAATGTAAGCGCAGACCACGGCCGCTGATCTATCGTTGCCAGAATCGCAAGTAACCAAGATCTTGCCTCGTCGAGCTTCGTCGCCATCACCATCGGATCCGTGTAGTTGAAATATCCGTAGCAAGTGACGATTCAAGTCGCGAATAATTGCCGGGAGATCATGTATCAGTTGATGGAGGCCACCAATGTTTACGTAGGAAACCTGCAAGCCTACTTCCTCGACAGCCCTCGTCACGCTCATTAACGGCGTGGCGATGCGTGCGTCTCGCACCACCACAACCATGGTTATCCCCTCTCT
>NZ_JAELUG010000668.1 GCF_016429255.1 Rhizobium sp. ASV8 | reverse complement strand
GGGCGCAATTGTGTGGTTTTGCTTGGGAGGTGAAGTTGGATTTATCTGCGTGAGGATTTTTGGGAGCCAGCCCGTTTGGGCGCGGAGCTGTCGGTGGAAACTGTTCCGTTCGGACGGCGCAGGCTCCACTTTATTTTTTTCTCTGCTCGACCGGCAACAAGAAGGCCTCGAACATCATTACTCTTCCCATCACCAACACTACTGTGACGAAATCCGCGGCTACACTCGTCAATATGGTCCGAAAACTGAAACATCACGAGCAAAAGCTCCTGCGCAAGACAGATTTTATCACATACAAGCAGGACAATGACCACCGCGACAAGGCTGTTGTCCGCCGATACAATATCCAGAAGCCCGAGGATTATTTTAAATACAATAAAATCTGCGGCGTAAGTCTCCTCTAAGT
>NZ_JAELUG010000667.1 GCF_016429255.1 Rhizobium sp. ASV8 | reverse complement strand
GGATGGATGAGTGATTGATTAGACGTTCACACATATCAGTCTTGTTGTTACTCCCTGTTCCTAAGTGATAATAGTTCGTATATCATCCCACTGATTTCCCAATACTAACCAGGACTTCCCCGAACGCCAAAAGATACCCCATAAACAACCACAGCAAAATGCAAAACAAAAACGCCAATGCAATTCCCATCGCCTGCCCAAAATCAGAGACCAAAAAGTTACAGAAATACACACACTACAGAAACTTCTACGCTTCAATATCCTCCTGCTGCACCTTTGTAGCCACCGCATCCCACCACGTCGTATGCGCCGCGCGATCAACCGCACCCACACGCTCCAACAGGCCCGAAATCTGACGCACCTTGTCCACAAACTCAGACAAGCCCAGACTAGCTAGCTTCTCGCC
>NZ_JAELUG010000666.1 GCF_016429255.1 Rhizobium sp. ASV8 | reverse complement strand
GATTGGCTGCTATGTTCCCGCTGTATCGGCGCGCCTTACACCTGTTGATCGTATCATGTCTCGACTTGGTGCCAACGACAACATTTTTGCTTCGCAGTCAACCTTCTTCGTGGAGCTTTCGGAAACCAAGAAAATTCTCTCCGAAGCCACACCACGTTCGCTAGTTATTATTGACGAACTTGGCCGAGGCACAAGCTCATATGACGGCGTTGCCGTTGCTCAAGCAGTTCTGCACCATGTTGCTACCCACATTGGCTGTGTTGGCTACTTTGCAACTCATTACCACTCCCTCGCAACAGAGTTTGAGCACCATCCTGAAATCCGAGCGCGTCGCATGCAGATCCATGTTGATGATGCGGAACGTCGTGTTACTTTTCTGTACAAACTGGAAGACGGTGTCGCAGAG
>NZ_JAELUG010000665.1 GCF_016429255.1 Rhizobium sp. ASV8 | reverse complement strand
ACGTCTCGTGGGCTCGGAGATGTGTATAAGAGACAGGCCGAGGACTCAGCACTCTTGTCCGATGCAAGTGCCATGACGACCAACTCCTTCAACCCTGTTGCAAATCGAGTATGCACACCTCTAGGACTATTTATAGAGTCGCCAGCCAAGGGCCAGGAAATAAACATGTTGCGACTTCTTACACCGGATTCCACGCAACCGCCAGTTTCACCACGACGGTCAACCATCTATCCCGACACATCACCAACCATCGCACACCAGCGCAACGCCTGTCTCTTATACACATCTGACGCTGCCGACGACGTGTCGTGGGGGGTGATGGAGGGGGGGGGCGGAGAATGATAAAAGGGGGGGGGGGGGGGGGGGGGGGGGGGGGGGGGGGGGGGGGGGGGGGGGGGGGGGGGGG
>NZ_JAELUG010000664.1 GCF_016429255.1 Rhizobium sp. ASV8 | reverse complement strand
CCTTGTCTTCCTCGAGACAATTCTCAAATATATTTTGGACAACAAGGCTTCCCGTTTCCCCTAAGGCTACCTCATGCCACATGCCACGCAGAGCCTCGTTCACATACTTCATGATTTGAGGAGGTGACTCCGTCCAGCGTAGCTCAAAGAGTTTCTGCCAAACATGGCAAGCGTATCGGTGAATTACAGTCTCAGGAATACGACGCAAGAGCTCATGAACCATAATTGCCTTGTAATTTTCGGGCACTGAATCGAACGCCTTTTGCACCACATGGCAACCAAACGGATCCATCGAAAGATTCAATGTATTTCCACGGATAGCTTCTGCAATCTTGATCACTTGTTCAGGTGTTCCGTGCTCAAAGCAACGTTGAACAAGAAAATTTCCAAATCGATTTACCATGAG
>NZ_JAELUG010000663.1 GCF_016429255.1 Rhizobium sp. ASV8 | reverse complement strand
GGTTAAGGCCAATCTGGACACAGGATGCCGGAGTCCCATCTATAAGAATCCACTCTTCGACATCTCCCGATGGCGCCGGCCGACTGTGAGTCGTACCCTCAATGTCATCGCCGTGGACATTGGCCGAGGGACGGTAGTAAGAAGGCTTCAGTGTTTGGCCAATCATATGTGCCTTGCCGATCCAGGATCGCTGCGTGTGAGGGAGGCACACAGATACCGTGTGGCCTGCATCCTGAAGATGCTTGATCAAGCTGTGAACGTATGGTGAAGCCTGCTTCGATGGCGGCCCATCGTCGTTGGTGATAAGAATATGCATGGTTTGAAGCAAAAGCTCAGTCTCTGCACTATAGTGCAATCAAGCCGTGTTTTCAGCACCAGTTTACCCAAGCTCCCAGAATGGAAAGAC
>NZ_JAELUG010000662.1 GCF_016429255.1 Rhizobium sp. ASV8 | reverse complement strand
CCCCCCCCCCCCCCCCCCCCCCCCCCCCCCCCCCCCCCCCCCCCCCCCCCCCCCCCCCCCCCCCCCCCCCCCCCCCTTTTTATAATGATCCGCCCACCCCCTATATCTACACCCACGACACGTCGTCGGCAGCGTCAGATGTGTATAAGAGACAGGCCTAAAGATGATGGTCATGGACACTAAGCTAGGGGAAGGGAAAGTGGTTACCGAAAAAAAAAGGAAAATAGTGTAATCAAAGGAAGATGGCAATGGAAATCTAGTGAGGAAAAGATGAGAGGTTGAAATGAAGGGGATGTGTATAGTGACTGTCTCTTATACACATCTCCGAGCCCACGAGACGGTCTATTAAATCTCGTATTCCGTATTATGCTTTTAAAAAGGGGGGGGGGGGGGGGGGGGGGGGGGG
>NZ_JAELUG010000006.1 GCF_016429255.1 Rhizobium sp. ASV8 | reverse complement strand
CGCTAAAATAGCTCCAGAGAAATGCAGTATTGTCTGGCGCCTTCGCGTCCAGTAGCGGCGCAAAGACGCTGAGGCCGGAACGTGGTTCGGTAATCTTGATGGCGCGTTGGCTCATGCGGAAATGCCCTTCTTGGCTTCTGCTTCCAGTTTGCTGCGCAGGAAGGTGAAGGGCCGGCTGATATCTGCGACGAGCGCATCGCGGGCTTCCTTGGCGTCCTGCGCGGCCATCGCCTTGACGATGGTGCGGTGATAATGGGCGGTGTCGACTTCGCCGGCGTCGGAGAAGGCGTAGATGGCGACACGGATACAGGGACCGGACTGCAGCCACAGGCTCTCGATCATCGGGATCAACACGGCCGAACCGCAAGCGCGATAGATCTCGAAATGGAAAGCCTGGTTGAGCGTCACCTCGCGGTCGACGTCCTTCTTTTGCTTCAGCGCGCGCATCTCGTCCCATTCGCCGAGCATGCTCTCGATGGTGGCGATCTGGCGCGAAGTCATGCGGGTGGCCGCGAGGGCTATGGCTTCACCCTCGATGAGGATGCGGGCACGCAGAAGATCGTCCATGCGCTCGAGCGTGATTGGCGGCACGCGAACCGATCGATTGGGGAGGGCCTCCAGCGCCTTTTCGGTAATCAGCCGGCCGAGTGCTTCACGCACCGGCATGGTGCTTGTCATCAGAGCATCGGCAAGGCCACGGATCGTCAGCACCTGGCTCGGTTCGAACAGGCCGCCGATCAGCGCGCGGCGCAGCTCGGAATAGACGCGGTCCTGTACCGTTTCGCGGCCCACGGGCGCAAGCTGTGCGGCAATCGGATCGCTCTTGTCGGCGGTGGCCTTTTGCATTCGAAATCCCTTTTTTCGGCTTGCAGAGTGGATTAAAGCTGATTAGCGTGATCAATGCAAGTGTGATCACAAATCAAATAATCAGGGAGCGGCAGCGATCGTCTTCCGGCCAGAGGGATCTCATGAGTACGACAAGTGAACGGCATGGGGAGGAAACCCGGCCTGTTCTGAGCGCAAAGAACGTGGTGCGCCGCTTTGGCGGCATCACCGCCGTCGGCGATGTCTCGTTCGATGTGCGGAAGGGCGAAATTCTGGGCTTGATCGGCCCGAATGGCGCCGGCAAGACGACGATGTTCGATCTATTGGCCGGCAGCGTCGCGCCGAGCAGCGGCGAGATCGTCTTGAATGGTGCAGCTGTTGCCGGCGAGGCAGCCCATCGGCGGATCGGTCGCGGGCTTGGCCGCACGTTCCAGATTCCGCGCCCTTTCCCCAATCTGACGCTCCTCGACAACGTCATGCTGGCTGCCCAGGATCAGGCTGGCGAGCGCCTGCTGTCCAATTTCCTGCGGCCGTGGAAAGTCGCCGAGCAGGAAAAGGCCGCCTATGCCAAGGCAATGGAGCTGCTCGATCTCGTTCATTTGACGCGCCTGGCCCATGAGCCGGCAAGAGTGCTGTCCGGCGGGCAGCGCAAGTTGCTGGAGCTTGCCCGCGTGATGATGGCCGATCCGGCCCTCATTCTGCTCGATGAGCCCGCCGCCGGCGTCAACGCCACGCTTCTCGAGACCATCATCGACCGCATCCGCGACATCAATCAGCGCGGCGTCACGTTTCTGTTGATCGAGCACAATATCGATATGGTGACACGCCTCTGTCATCGCGTGCTTGTCATGGCGAGCGGCCAGCTGCTCTGCGAGGGCACGCCGGAAGAGGTGGCCCGTGATCCACGCGTCATCGAAGCCTATCTGGGAGGCGCGGCATGAGCGAACCTGTCCTCGTCGTTCGCGATCTCGTCGCCGGTTATGAACCGGGCGTGCCGATCGTTCGCGGCGCTTCGATTACTGTTGCCGAAAAGGAGATCGTCGTCGTTCTCGGTCCGAACGGCGCCGGAAAATCGAGCTTCATCAAGGCGATCGCCGGTCTTGTTCCGGTTGAAAGCGGCGCGGTGCAGTTGGCTGGCAGAGATATCACCCGCGCGCCGGCGCATAATATGGTGCGGCTCGGTCTTGCCTTCGTGCCGCAGACGGAGAATGTCTTCCCGCTGATGTCCGTCGAGGACAATCTGAAGGTGGCAGGAGGCATTCTGAAGCCGAAGGAGGTTCCCGTCCGCATCGAAGAGATGTACGCGACCTTTCCGGATCTCGCCCGCCATCGCCGCATCGCTGCCGGCAATCTTTCCGGCGGACAACGTCAGATGCTGGCCGTTGCGCGCGCACTCATCGTTCACCCCAAGCTTCTTGTTCTCGATGAACCATCGGCCGGCCTGTCGCCGAAATTCGTCTCGATGGTCTTCGACATGTTGACCGAGATCCGCAAATCGGGCGTCACCATTCTGCTGGTCGAGCAGAATGCCAAGGCGGCGCTTGCCATCGGCGATCGCGCCTATGTGCTTGTCGAAGGCAAGGACAGGCATGAGGGCGTAGCCTCCGAACTCTGGAACGACCCCGTCGTCGCGGAGCTCTATCTCGGCCAGAGGCCTGCGGCCCCTAGAACAGGAGGTGCGGCATGAACCTGCAATTCATCGTCGACGGATTGCTGACGGGGTCCATGATCGGACTTGGTGCCATCGGCGTGACGCTGACCTATTCGATTCTGCGCTTCTCGAATTTCGCCCATGGCGATTTCATGGCCTGGGGAACCTATGCGACGCTTGCCGTCGTCAGTGCGATCGGTGCGATCTTCGGGAAGGTTGCGCCAATCGGCCCGCTCTCCTTCGGCTGGCCGCTGATTGTCGCGGTTATCGCCGCAATGGGTTTTACCGGCGTTCTTGCTCTTGCGCTTGATAAAGTCCTGTTCTCCAGGCTGAGGGCCAAGGGGCAGTCGATCATCGTCGTCATGGCGAGCTTCGGTGCTTCCATGGCGTTGCGCAGTCTGTTGGAATTCTTCTTCACGTCGCGGCCGGCCTATTTCAGTCGTGCCATCCAGATCGCCATGCCTGTCGGTTTCGGTATTCGTATCACGCCCGATCAGATCGCGCTGCTGATCATCACGGCACTTCTCGTCCTGGGCGTGCATCTTCTGATGACCAGAACGCAGACGGGCCGCTCCATGCAGGCACTCAGCCAGAACCCGGCGCTTGCCCGCGTCGTCGGCATCGATGTCGCCAGGGTCGTGCGCGTCACCTGGCTGATCGGTGGAGGGCTCGCATGTGTTGCCGGTGTCATGATCGGCATTCTCGTGCAGATCCGCCCGCTGATGGGCTTCGACATGCTGCTGCCGATGTTTGCCGCCGCCATTCTCGGCGGGATCGGCAGTGTGCCGGGCGCAGTTCTCGGCGGCCTGATCATCGGTCTTGCAGAAGCGGCTGCAGTTCAGCTTGTCGGGGCGGAATGGCGTGCTGCCATCTCCTTCATCATCCTGATGGCGGTGCTGTTCATTCGGCCGATCGGCCTTTTCGGAGTGAGAGAGCGATGATGGATATTGTTGGCTACGGCGCTTTCTTCCTGACCACGGCGCTGATCTTTTCCTTCATCACGCTCGGCCTGAACCTGCAATGGGGGCTGACGGGCCTCTTCAATGTCGGTCTCGCCGGCTTCGTCGCCATTGGCGCCTATACGTCAGCTTTGTTGACGACGCCGGATACCGCCGGTCGTTTCGGCGGGTTCGATCTGCCAATCCTCGTCGGTTGGCTTGGAGCGATGGTGGTCGCCGGTATTGCCGCAGCCATTATCGGCGTGGCGACGCTGCGTTTGAAATCGGATTATCTGGCGATAACGACCTTCGGTGTGGCTGTGGTCGTTCAGCTTGTGGCGCTGAATGCGCAAAGGCTGACTGGCGGTCCGTTCGGTATCGGCTTCATCCCGCGCCCGTTCTCCAGCCTTGCCGAGACACCGTTGCTCTTCAACTTCGCCAACCTCGGCGTCGTGTTTGGCGTGCTGTTGATTGTATATTTTGCGCTCGAGCATTTGGCGCGCAGCCCCTGGGGACGCGTTCTGAAGGCTTTGCGTGAAGATGAGCGCGCCGCCGTTTCGCTCGGCAAGAGTGCGCGCTTCTATCGCGTTCAGGCTTTCGCCGTCGGCGGTGCGATCATGGGGCTGGCCGGCGCCATACAGGCGCATTTCATCGGCTTTATCGCGCCGGACAACTATCTTCCGATCCTGACCTTTCAGGTCTGGGTCATGCTCATCGTCGGTGGCTCCGGCAGCAGCAAGGGAGCCATCATCGGTAGCGTCGCGGTCTGGGCAATCTGGGCAGGCTCCGGCGCGCTGACGAGCGCACTCTTCTCTCCTGAACAGCAGGCTCGCGCCGCCTCGCTGCAGATCGTGGCAATCGGCGTCATGCTTTGCGTAATTCTGCTGGTGCGCCCGGGTGGAATCTTGGGTGATGGGCCTCGCCGCCGGCCGCCGGCGTAGCAATCATCGTCAATGGTGGACGAAGGCCGCACCCCTTGAAGTTGTCGCCGGGTATGGGGAGCAGTCCGCATCCGCACGCATGAGGGAGTGGATCAAACATTGACGGCAGAGGTGCATATGATACTGGAAGACATGGACAACCTACGCACCGCCAAGTTTGAGATTATTCTCGCCATTCAATGAATGGTGGGTAGGATCTCTGTTGTCCAAATAAAACAACCCGCCCTCAGGCGGGTTTTCTTTTTTCCGTCTCGTGGGCTTTCCCGGAGTCGGAAATGTCAGATCAGGAATTCGATAGCGTCCCTCAGGCTACCAATCGCGCGGTTTTGCACATGGTGTGCGGAAAGATTGCGGCTGGAAAATCCACCCTCACTGCCGAGCTGGGGCAAATGCCCTCCACCGTTGTTATCAGCGAGGATTTTTGGCTCAGCCGTCTGTTCGGCCCCGAAATGAAGGATGTTGGAGACTACATCCGCTGCTCGCGGCGACTGCGCGAGGCGGTCGGTCCCCACGTTCAGGATCTGCTTCGTGCTGGGGTATCTGTCGTGCTGGATTTTCCGGCGAACACGGTTGCGATGCGCGCTTGGATGAGGACGCTTTTCGAGGCAGCCGATGCCGATCACCGCCTGCATTTCCTCGATGTGCCTGACGATGTCTGCAAGGCACGTCTTCGTGCCCGCAATGCAGCCGGAACGCATGACTTCGCAGCCTCGGATGCCGAATTCGAGCAGATCTCCAGCTATTTCGTGCCGCCATCGCAGACGGAGGGATTCAACGTCATCTCCAGGTCGGCTTGAGACGTCGCCGCCCTATCGAAGTCGGGCGCCGGGGTCGTGCCTGACCCTGGCGCCCGACAAACAGGGGCTCGATGACCGCTGATGCGGATCCGAGCTAGAGCTTTCCACTCAAAACGGTGTCGCGGAAATGCTCTATCTCTTAGTTTTCACACAATTCCAGACGAAAAACCGCTGCGCACTTTCGCTGGAATTGCTCTAACCCTTGACCGCGCCAGCGGTCATCGAGCCCGACAGCTGCCGGTACATCACGAGGCCGAGGGCCGCGGGAGGCAGGGCTCCGATTATCATGACGGCGGAAGCCATGCCCCATTGCACGCCGCCGCCGCTTGCAGCGAAGAAGAACGAGGCTCCGACCGTCATGGGAACGGCTTGATTGGTCGTCAGCATCAATCCGAAGAGGAACTCGTTCCAGGCGGTGATGAAGCCAAAGATGAAAGTGGTCACGAGCGCCGGCCGCACGACCGGCCTGATAACCTGGAGCATGATCTGGAAGACGCTGGCACCATCGACCATGGCTGCCTCGTCGAGTTCCGTCGGTATGTCATTGATGGCATTGACCAGCATGACCAGTGCAAGCGGTATGTTGACGATCGTCAGGATGAGCCCAAGGCCGATCCGCGTGTCCAGCAGGCCGAGCCATTGATACATCATGTAAAGCGGGATCGCGAAAACGATGAGGGGTACGGCGCGGAGATTGATGACGAGAGGAAGCAGAAGCTTCTGCCCCGTCTCGCTACGCGCGATGACATAGGCCGCAGGGAAGGAGAGCAGGATTGCGAGCGCCGTGCCGATAAGAGCGGCCGCGGTGCTGTTGGCAAGGTAAAGGAAGATGTTGAACCGCTCGGTATCCGTGAAGACCCTGACATAGTTGTCCAGCGTCGGCTGCTCGATCCACAGGCCGGGATTGCTGGAAATCTCCCGTGCCGTCTTGAACGATGTGATGAGCGTCACGATGATCGGGAAGTTCATGGCAAGCACGACGACGCCATAGACGATCCAGCGGAGTGATTTCAGCATCTATCTCTTCCTCCGGGCGCCCAGCCAGTTCAGACCATAAAGGACCAGGAGCGAGGTGATGAACAGGACGACGGAAGCGGCAACCGCCTTGCCGATGGCACCCTCCTTGAAGAAGGCCTGATAGATGTAGATCGAAAGCGAGGTGGTGGAGCCGCCCGCGCCGCTTCCTGTCAAGGCATAGACATTGTCGAAAACGCGGAACCCATCGATGAAGCGGATGAAGAAGGCAACGACGAGTGTCGGAACCATCAGCGGCAGATCGATGCGCCAAAGCCGCTGCAGACCGGTCGCGCCGTCGAGCGCCGCCGCCTCATGCACGTCTGCCGGGATGGCGATATAGGCTACGTAAAAGAGCAGGAAGGCAAACGGCGTCCATTGCAGCACTTCGATGACGATCAGCGTGCGAAAGGCATTGGTGTAGTCGAGGAACGCCGGACTGTCGCCGAACCATTCGAACAGGTAATAGGGAACAGGTCCGGCAAATTCGTGCAACACGAGCCGGTACATCAGCCCGACCATGGCGGGAGCCACCATCAACGGCAGCATGAGCGGCGCCATCAGCACCGGCCGTGCCGATAGCAACGGCTTCAGGAAAATCGCCAGAAAAAGGCCGAGCAGGCACTCGCTGACGGCGGTGATGATGCCGAAGCGCAACGAGAACCATACCGACTGCCAGAAGGCCGGCTCCGTCAGGGCGATGACGTAGTTGCCAAATCCGCTGATCTGGGGGCTGCGCAATGTCTCGAAAGAAACCGTCGAAACGGAATAGACAAGATTGAGGAGAGCCGGAAAGCCGAGAAACAGCAGCAGAAACCCGACAAGCGGTGTCAGGTAGAGCCTGCCTTCGGTGCGTTTTACGAGAGCCATGTTGTCAGCCGCAGCGGCCGGGTGCCCTGTTGCGGGCACCCGGTCCCTGTCCTTATTTCTTCAGGAGATCCTGCATGCCCGCCTTGGTGTGGGCAAGGGCGTCCTCGAGGCTCTGCTGGCCCGACCAGTAGCCGGTAAACTCCTTGGCCTGCAGTTCATAGACCGACAACGCCTTGGCGGAGGTGGCTCCGGTCATGACATAGCCGTACTTGCTGGCGAACTCACCGAGCTTGACCAGATCCGGACGCTCCTTGGCTACCTTGGCGACGACGTCGGGCGTCAGAGCGGGCGATCCGCCGGCACGGGCATAGGCCAGAGCCGCATCCTCGGAAGAAAGCCACGTCAGGAACTTGATTGCACCTTCCTTGTTCTTGGCGTTCTTGTTCAGGCCGAGGCCAAGACCGTGAATATGGTCGGCGCGGCCGTTCGGACCGGCTGGCGGCGCGACGACGCCGGTAACGTCGGCGACGGCAGGAGACTTCTTCGGGTCGGTGAGCTCGGCCGCGGCTGCATTCCACTGCAATGCGGTCGCCGCCTGCCCGGAGCTATAGGCCGCATTGGTTTCTGCATATTCGTAGCTTAGCGAATCCTTCGGCGAAGCACCGGCGTCATAGAGCGTCTTGTAGAGCTTGAGCGCCGTCTTGTAGGCGTCCGAATCGATCGTGACGTTGCCGCTGGCATCCATCCAGTCGCCGCCATAGGAGCGCGGCAGGGATTGGAAGACCATCATGTTGAAGAGAAGGTTCTTCATCTGCAGCACGGTGCCGTAGCGGACCGGGCTCTGGCGGTCGACCTGCTTGCTGAAATAGAGCGAGGTGGCTGCCCAGTCGTCCCATGTCCAATCGTCAGGCTGCTTGGGCGCAAGCTCCTTGCCGAGGAATTTCTTCGAAATCTCGGCATATTTCGCCTTGGCCTCCGGATCGGCCATGAGCGCGTCAACGAGATCCTTGCGATAGTACATGAAGTGCAGCGAAAGGTCGGTCGGCACGCCATATTGCTTGCCGTCGAATTGCATCGTCTTCAGGACGGTATCGCCAAATACCTTCGACGCATCGGCATTGAGCTCGATCGGCTCCATATAGGGCGCATAGCGGCCGATCGAATAGGTCGCGACGAGATTGACGTCGAAGGCATTCGAGCCGGCTGCCATGTCGGCCTGCAGCTTGTCGAAGAAGCCGTCGCGGTTGAAGAACAGCAGCTCGACCTTGTCGGCATCCGATGCCGTCTTGTTGTAGAGATCTGTCGTCGCGCGCAGCGCGGTTTCCTCGGAGCCGCCGGGCCAACCGAGGACCACGACCTTGGCGTTTGCCAAACCTGGCAGCGCAGTTGCCGACAGCATCACGGCCAGCAGCGCAGACGATATATGCTTGAATTTCATTGTAGTTCCCTCTCTTTATCGTTGTTGATTGACGTATGCAGGCTTGTTTAGCGATGGCGTCCGGCCAGATCCGCGGCACCGATGATACCGGCTCGCGGGCCAAGGCTTGCGGCCACCAGGTGCGGTGCGAGATGTAAAGGAAGCTCCGTCAACTGGGCTCGAACGGCTTCGAGGTAGCCAGGTGCCAGACCTATGCCACCGCCGATGACGATACGTTTTGGAGCAAACATCATCTGGATGTCTCGGCATAGGAAGGCAACACGAGAAGCCGATTGCGTGATGATGGCCTGTGCCCAGGTCTCGCCACGGCGCGCCTGCTCGAATATTTCCGGCGCCTCGGCCGGGTGTCCCGCCGTAGCAGCTTCGGCCGCCATCCAACGACCGGAAACAACATCTTCAAGCGGAGACTGGCCCTGTGTCGGGGCACGAAGCAGGCCAAAGTGACCCGCAAGGCCGAGCAAGAGGCGCCCATTGACGACAACGCCGCCGCCGATTCCGGTGGAAATTGTCAGAAACACCGTATCTTCATTGTTGCCGGCACCGAACCGGTACTCGCCCCAGGCCGCCGCTTGGGCATCGTTGACGGCAAAGGCCGGCTTGCCGAACAATCTGCTGGCCTGTGCAACCAGGGGATAGCCATCCGGGATCGTAAGGGTGGCGGGGTTAAGCGCGGACCAGCGCCCATCACGAATAAGTCCGGTCGCTGCAATGCCCACCTGCTCGAACCGACCCTTCCAGGTCGCTGCCTGCTCGGCGACATCGGCCAACCAGGTATCGGGATCGGCCGCCCGGCTGGTCATGATCGTCGTTTCGACCAGGACCTGAGTTCCGCGCACAAGTGCCGCAAGCGTCTTGGTGCCGCCGATGTCGATCGCAAGGGTTGCCGTTTCCCTCTGTGAGAAGGCGGCGGAGACGGCATCGTGAAACCATGACGTCACATGTTCGGGCCGCGTGATCGCCGAACCGACGACGACGGCACCAGCGCCGGCATTGACCGCCTCCGCTGCCTGTTCGGGAGTGCGGATACGGCCCTCGGCGATCACGTAGGGTGTCAGTTGCCGCATGGCGGCGATGAGGGCGATATCCGGCTCTACCGGCTCTGGGCCACCGACGTAACCGGACATGGTCGTGCCGACGAAATCGGCGCCGGCCTCAAGCGCGCGCCTCGCATCTTCCAGGCAGGAGCAATCTGCCATCGATAGCAAGCCGCGGGCCTTGATGGTGGCAAGCAGTTCCTCGATCGTCGCAGGCCGAGGCCGGTCGGTTGCGTCGAAGGCAATGATGTCGGCGCCTGCGTCAGCCAATGCCTCGACATCGGCGACGAAGGGGGTGATGCGGACCGGGCTGTCATCGAGATCGCGTTTGACGATGCCGATGATCGGTGCGTCGACGGCGGCTCTCACAGCGGCGACATAGGCCGCAGATTCGATACGCAGTGCCCGCGCTCCAGCGGCGAGGGCTGCTCGAGCGAAGCCACTGACGAAAATGGCTTCATCCATGGCTCCGTCAGGCACCGGCTGACATGAGACGATGAGGCTTAGGTTAAGATCTTCCTTACGCATTCGGCACCCCTTTTCGGAGTGTCACGATAGACGAAGGTTACCGGAAAGCAACCGGTTTTAAACTGGTATTATCTTTGGAGCTCGAAGACGAAGTCGTAGACCTCGCCCTTGTAGCGCGTTTCGCAATATTCAACGATTTCGCCATCGGCAAGAAAGCACCGTCGTTCCGTCGTCAGGATCGGCGCTCCCGGCTCGCAGCGCAGATGCAGAGCATCTTCGACGGAGGCGGCGCGTGCGCGCATTCTCTGAACCGCACGTCGTGGCAGAAAACCGCGCTGGGCGAGCGCATCATATAGGGAATCACCGACGGAAGAGGGCGAGGGGAGGAAGCGCACGGGCACGGCCGCGTGTTCGACGGCGATCGGGGCGCCATCTGCCGTTCGCACCCTGCGCATGCGCAGAACCTGTGCGTTTGCAGAGATGCCCAACGCCATCATTTCCGTCGGCGACGGGCGGCTTAACTGCTTGGAAAGCCATACGCAGCCCGGCTCCATTCCCCGTGCCCGCAAATCCTCGGAAAAGCTGGTCAGCGTCGACAGCGACTTCTCGACGCGATTGCCAATTTCGCTGCGTGCACCCTGCCGCCGGTTCAACATGCCTTCTTCTTCCAGCATCGCCAGCGCCTTACGAACGGTCACGCGCGATAGCGAAAGCGCCTCGGCTATGGACCGTTCGCCCGGTAGAGCCGAGCCGGATTTGAAAGCATTGCTACGAACGGCGCTTTCGATCGCCGTCTTGAGCCTCTTGTAGAGAGGCATCTCCAGCGCGGCGGCGGTGAACTCGTTCCTGATCAGCTCAATAATATCGGTCGCCAAGATGCAACATCCTTCCATGAGGCGAGCATGGAGAAAATTTCATCCTGTTCGCTACTGGTATTATTCTGGCGAGCTTTTCGTGATCTGTCGAGAGAGGAAGAAATGGATGCCCCAAGCGGGGAAGGGCCGGCTTTGCGGCCCGGGGGCTATGATGCGATGGACCGGCGTTCCGGCAGCCTGGTCACGCTCGTCTTTCCGACAACGCGCAGCGGGCTTTTGGCGGTGGCAGGGGTGATGCTTGTTGTCTTTGCCTTGGTTACTCCAAGCCAGCGCAGAATCGCATCGAAGCCGGGCTGGGCGGCCCGTTTGACCTCCGGACTCATTTCGGCGTCCATGCCGCAGAGTGATGCGATTTCTTGAAAATCGATGCGCCCTGCGCGCAGTGGAGGACGCGACTGGAAGACGATGAGCCCGATCATGAAGCCCTTGAGATTTTCAAAACTGCGCGGCTGCAGCAGCGGCGCGAGCCTCAGATCACAAAAATCCGAGATCTTGCGTTGGAAAACATCGGAGGCAGAATTCTTCTTTACGGGCATTATTCATTCCTTGCATGCGACCTCATTCAAAGGCCGGGGTGTGGCCCGCTAAAGCACTGAGGTTAACGAAGCGCAAACAACCGACCGTTTGGCCGCTTTCAAATCTACGATGCGTCGATGTTTGGCAAGGGGAGAATGAGCACGCTTGGGTTCGAAACCGGCGAATGTCCGCGGCCCTGGTGCGATGCGCGTCAGCTTTGACATTTGCGGGGCAAAACCATGAAAAAACTGTAACTTGCCTCTCGTGCCAATGAGAGCGACATTTGCCTTGCGCCGGATTTATGAGGTGAAAGACATGTCAGTCTTGGAAATGTTAGTTAGACGCCGGATGCAGGAAGAATATGCCAAGGGCACTTCGCCAGAGCGGATTACCCGGCTCCTGCAGGAGTTTCTCAACGGGACAGAAGCCTCCCAAGCAGATGCTGCCCCGCGCCAGGCGCCCAATAGCCGATAGAAATCAACAGATGGAATGATGGCCGGCCCTCGAGATTTTTTCGAGAGCCGGCCGTTTTATGGATGAGGCGGGAGACGGCAATTATGCCCGTTACGGCGCACTGCCAGGGGCCGACAGGTTTCTGACGGCGGTCAGGATTTTGTATGCCGCCTTGACCCGTTCGGGGATGGGGTAGTTCTTGTTCGCCAGCAATACGATGCCGATCTGCTGCGAGGGAATGAAGACGGTGTAGGTGCCGAAGCCGTTCGTCGACCCGGTCTTGTTGAGCAAGATGTCCTTCTTCGACTGTTGCGGCGTGTTGAGCGGCTCGGTCTTATGCGGCTCAAGGGCCATGTCGGATGAATTGCCGCCAAGCAGGCGGGCAAGGGTCGTCGGATAGGCGTAGGTCTCCCAGCCCAGAGCCTGGGTCATATTCCCCACATTATAGTGGCCCACATGGGTTTCAGCGATCGCGCGCCGCAGGCTTCCGTCCTTGAGCTTCGAACTATCCATATTGATTTCGAGGACGCTGAGCATATCGGAGGCCGTGGTCTTGATGCCGTATGCCTGAGTATCAAGAGCACCGGGGCCAACGCGCATGGGTTTGCCCTGCTTTGAATAGCCATAGGCATAATTGCGCATCTCGGCGGCCGGGACGTGAACATAGGTATGTTCGAGGCCGAGGCCGATAAGGATCTTGTCCTGCATCAGCGTGTCGAACGGCTCGCCCATGGCTCGTGCGGCCAGATAGCCAAACAGACCGATGCTGGGGTTGGAATATTGCCGATAGCTGCCGGGCGCGTAGGAAGGGTGCCAGTTGCGATAATAGGCGACTATCTTGTCCTGATCGGACACCTCGTTCGGGAACTGCAGAGGCAGGCCACCGGCGGTATAGGTGCCGAGATCAAGCAGGCTGATCTTGTCGAAGCTGCTTCCGGCAAGTTCGGGCATATATTTCGTCGCCTTGTCCGAGAAGGACAGTTTTCCGCTGACCTGCGCGTAAGAAGCCAGCGCTGCGGTAAAGGTCTTGCTGACGGAGCCGATCTCGAAAATCGTATCGTTCGTTATTTTCTGACCGGTTTCCTTCGAGGCGACGCCGTAGTTGAACACATGACGTTCGCCCTTGATGCTGATCGCGAGGGCCACGCCGGGAATGTCGTTTTCCTTCATGAGTGGGCGGATGGCTGCATCGACGACCTGCCGGAGGCGATCTTCATTGTTAGCGCCTGCGACATGGGCCGCAACGCCGTAGCTAAGGCAGTAGGCGGCAATGCCGAGCTTCCGCAACGGAATGAAATGCATGTTCAAGATGATGTCCTTATTTTAGGAGCCGCCGGTACTGATGACACGGCAGAGAGATGATTTGGACGGCAACCTCCCATAGAGGTTGCCGCAATTGATCCGCTGGCTTCAAATCGCCGCGGCGATACGGCCGATCTCCGCTATGACTGCGTTGCGCTCGTCCGGAGCAATTCCGGGTATCTCGCAATAGGCAGTGACGATGATGGGCGCTCGGTTCGATGGCCACAGCACCGCGATATCGTTGGCGTTGCCGAACTTGTCACCGTTCGTTCCCGTCTTGTCGCCCACTAGCCAATCCTTGGGGAGACCGGCACGCAAACGAGCGTCTCCCGTCTTTGTCATGATCAGCCATGCGGCGAGCTGTGATCGCGATGCAGGCGTCAGCACGTCGGCAAACAGAAGTCGACGCAGGTTCTCCAGCATGGCCGTTGCTGTCGTCGTATCTCGCTGGTCGTCGGGCATGCCGCGGACGTTCAATTCCGGCTCTATACGGTCGAGACGCGTGATCTCGTCGCCAAGACTGCGGCAGAACGCGGTCACGGCTTTCGGGCCGCCGGAGTTGGCAAGCAGGAGGTTTGCCGCCGCATTGTCGCTGAGGTTTATGGTTGCTGCGCAGAGTTCAGCGACGGTCATGCCGGTATTGCCAACATTCGCTTCAGTTGCCGGCGAGTTACTCACGAGATCGCTTTTCGTATAGCGAATACGCCGATCCAGTCTTTCTTCGCCCTTATCGACACGCGCCAACACCAGAGCCGCCAGAAGCGCCTTGAACGTGCTGCACATCAGGATACGCTCGCCGGCGCGATGCTCAAGGCGCTTGCCGCTTGCCATGTTGAGAATGCTGACGCAGATGCGCCCGGGATGCTTGCTTTCGAGTGCCGCAAGCTGCGCTTCACCGGAGTTATCGTCCGCAGCGTGTCCGACTCCGCTAATCCCCGCCAAAACGGGGAGCGCGAGCAAGCCGCCGGCAAGGCTCTGCCGGCGCGACAATAAGATCGTCATCGTGGTTCCAATTCGATTTTTGTTGAGCAGGGGGCTGGTACGTCAGGCCCCGTAGACGTCATTGAGACCCTGCAAATCACCTTGCGAGGCAGACTATGCCGTTGCTTCGTGCCCTAGACAAACGATCAATTATGGGCTTAGGCATGAGAAAAACTTGGGCTTAGGACACAATGGACATCTCACAGCTTCCGCTCAACGCCCTGCGCGTCTTCGAAGCCTCGGCGCGACATTGCAGTTTCACGCGGGCAGGTCTGGAGCTTCGCGTCACGCAGACCGCTGTCAGTCACCAGGTCAAGGCGCTGGAGGATGTGCTGGGGGTGACGCTCTTCAAACGCCTGCCACGCGGCCTGGCGCTGACCGACGAGGGGCACGCGCTGTTGCCGGTGCTGACCGACGCCTTTCGCCGCGTGAGCGCCACGCTCAGCCAGTTGGAGGAGGGGAATTTTGCTGAGATCCTTACGGTCGGCGTCGTCGGCACTTTCGCCATCGGCTGGCTGTTGCCGCGCCTCGGCAATTTCAAGGCGCAGCATCCGCACATCGACCTGCGTTTGAAGACCAATAACAACCGGGCCGACATGGTGCTCGACGGACTGGATTTCTTCATGCGCTTCGGCGATGGCGCCTGGCACGGAACCGAGGCCGTTCACTTGATGGACGCGCCGCTGTCACCGGTTTGCACGCCAGCCATCGGCGAGCGATTGCGGGCACCTGCGGATATCGCAGAGCTCGAATTGCTACGGTCCTACCGGATCGATGAATGGTCGCTGTGGTTCAGGGCGGCGGGCCTGCCGCCTCCTCATCTTCGAGGCTGGATGTTCGATTCGTCGCTGACGCTGGTGGAAGCCGCGGCGCGCGGCGTCGGCGTCGCTCTCGTTCCCGTTGCCATGTTTTCCCACGACATCGAGGCCGGGCGGATCATGCAACCATTCCGAATCACGGCGACGACCGGAAGCTATTGGCTGACGCGATTGAAGTCGCGCGCGGAAACGGCATCGATGAAGGCGTTCCGGCAGTGGGTTATCGCGGAAATAGAGGAGATGCCGGCGTAAGGTGAACAGCCGAAAGCGGCCCCGGACCTGTGTCCGAAGCCGTGCGATGCCAAGCCCCTCAGCGGCTCGGCTTCAGGTGGCCGGCGATGGCCTTCAGCTGGCGAGTTTCAACCTGACGGCGCCCGTCCGGGAGCCCGAGCGGACTGTCTTGAAACGACCAACCAATCCGGCGAGCTCGTTGCTGATGTCAGCCAGATGGCGGGTCGAGGCATTGGTTTCTTCCATCAGCGCCACATTCTGCTGCGTCATCTGATCCATGTTGCGGACTGCCGAATTGATCTCGCTGATGCCGACGGCCTGCTCCTGCGTCGAGCGGGCGATGGCGCCGACGTTGCGATCGATGGAGGCCACCTGATTGCCAATGAGTTCCAACGCTTCGCCAGTGCGGTTGACAAGCTCGACGCCGCGACGGACGTCGTTGGACGAGCGGTCAATCAGGTCCTTGATCTGCTTTGCTGCAGTGGCGGAGCGCTGGGCGAGTTCACGAACTTCCTGGGCAACGACGGCAAAGCCTTTGCCCTGCTCGCCGGCTCTTGCTGCCTCGACGCCTGCATTCAGCGCCAGAAGATTGGTCTGGAAGGCAATATCATCGATGACGGAGATAATGTCGGTCATCTTGCGCGATGAGGTTTCGATATCGTCCATGGCCGATACCGCCTCTTGAACGACCTGCCGCGACCGTTCGGCTTCCGAGGCCGATTCCTTGACGATTGCCTGTACTTCGCGGGTTCGCTCGGCCGTCTGCTCGGAGATGGTGGTAATCTGCTCGATGGCGGCTGCACTTTCCTCGAGCGCAGATGCCTGCTGTTCCGTGCGCCGCGCCATATTGTCGGCGGCGGACGAGATCGAGCCCGCCTCGTCGCGAACGCGAGTCACTGAATCCTCGATATGCCGCATCGCCGTTCCGAGGGAAGTCAGCGATTCGTTATAGTTGCTCTTCAGGATCTCGAACTCGGCGGATAGGGCTTCGGTGATGTCAGCCGTCAGATCGCCATTTGCCAGGCCATTCAGCGCAACGCCGAGCGCGTTGAGCGCGCGTTGCTGCTCCTGCTGTGCTGCCGCCCGTTCGGTTTCCGCGCGGTCGCGTTCATCGGCGAGCACCTGGAGATAGACGGAAATGCCGAAGTCCATGTCGACGAGGGCGGCCTTGAGGACGGCCGAGAGTCGCCGTGACAGAGCCTGCTCGTGCTTGCGCTGTAGCATCCCCTTGAGCTGTTGCGCGACGATTGCCCGCACCATGCCTTCGAGGATGACGGCATAGCCGCCGATGTACCAACGTGGCTCGAGGCCGAGGCGTGCATGCGTCCGGCCGACTGCAGACACGGCATCCACATAGTCGGGGCTGTATTTGCCCGATGCGATGGTCTTCCAGTGTTCCTGCTGCTTGGATTTGGCGTGCGCCACGTGCTGCGGAGACGAAAAGAACTTCGCCATTTCCGGGTGCTTGGTAATCTTCTCGTAGAAGACATCAAGAGAACCTTTGACGGCAAGTTCGATAATCGGCTGCAACTCCGTCAAGGCCTGGCGAGCATCCTGGCCCAGTCCTACGAAGTCGAGACGATCATCCAACTCGTTCATTTTCGATGCACGCGACATGATCTGCTCCAATAAAGAAATTACAACCAGTTAGGCCACAGTCATGGTTAAGAATTCATTAGATTGACGGGTTATTTCGGGTGCTTGGACCTGCGCATTTCAGCGCACCCGCCGGCACGCTGGCAAGGTGGCGCATCATTGCTAGGGTTGGTTCGATCTGCTAAGTGCGATCCGCATCATCAATTCTTTCGCCGTGGAGCGTTTGGCATGGGAAGCCTAAAATCAGCAGATAGATAAGCCGCAACAGCTCACTTTGTTGTTGCGGCGTCCTGTCGATCCCATCCAGACCGAGACCGTAGGCAGTCGCCGCCCGATTTCTCCTTCGAGCGGATATATTCTTATGTCTTATGACCGCCCCTCATGGGCCTATTCGCTGTCGGCGGCATTGTTGCTGATGGCGCCCTTCGATGTCCTCGCCTCACTGGCCATGGATATCTATCTTCCAGTTGTACCGGCGATGCCGGGCATTTTGAACACGTCGCCTTCAGTGATCCAGCTGACGCTGAGCGGCTACATGATTATCCTCGGTGTCGGGCAGATCATCTTCGGCCCGATTTCGGATCGCATCGGCCGTCGTCCGGTGCTGCTTTTCGGCGCTGTTCTTTTCGCCGCTGCGTCCCTTGGCGCTGCATGCTCATCGACGGCCGGCACCTTCGTCTTCTGCCGCCTACTGCAGGCCAGCGGTGCATCGGCGGTGCTGGTCGCGACATTTGCAACGGTCCGCGACGTCTATGCCGATCGCGAGGAGGGCGTTGTCATCTACAGTGCCTTCGGTGCTATACTTTCTTTCGTGCCAGCTCTCGGACCGATCGTCGGGGCCGTCGTAGCCGACAGCTTTGGGTGGCGTGCGATCTTCGTGCTGCTCGCCTTGCTGACGCTGACGGCGGCGATCAATGCGACGGTTTGGTGGCACGAAACGCGGCCGCCCGTCTCCGTGAATTCGCGGCGATCAGTCTTGCCGATCTTCGCCAGTTTCCCCTTCTGGGTCTACACCTTGGCCTTCAGCGCTGTGATGGGGACGTTCTTCGTATTCTTCTCGATTGCGCCGCGTGTTTTGATTGGACATGCCGGCTATTCGGAGTTCGGCTTCAGCCTCGCTTTCGCGACCGTTGCCGGCGTGATGATTGTCACGACGCGATTCGCGAGGAGCATGGTTGCAAGATGGGGCATCCCGGGTTGCGTGACGCGAGGCATGCTGATGCTCATCTGTGGCGCGGCACTTCTCGCCGTCGGCCAGATCTTCGGGTCTCCGTCCTTTGCAAGCTTTCTGCTGCCGGTCTGGATCATGGCCGTCGGAATCGTGTTTGCTGCCTCTGTTACAGCCAACGGCGCCCTTGCGGAGTTCGGTGACACCGCTGGATCTGCAGTTGCATTCTATTCCTGCATCCAGAGCGTGATCGTGAGTATCGGGGGAACGTTGTCAGTCACCATTCTGGATGGCGACAGCGCCTGGCCTTTGGTGACCTATTCCACCACAATGGCATTGCTGGTGCTGGTCGCGCAGGTCCTGCTCAAGCGTCGCGAGCCGAAAACCCGATAGGGAGCCAGCGCATCTCTATCGCGATATATCCAAAAAGACTACCCGCAAAAAATCAAGTTTCTGCGGGTAGTTACCAAGGTTTCCTGAGACGTAAATCCTGATTTCCAGGAGTGTTGCTTCAACGCCATCCAAGGGCAGGCGCGACATGCTTGAGGATCGCCTCGATCACATGCGCGTTGTACTCGACGCCCAGCTGATTGGGGACGGTCAGCAGCAAGGTGTCGGCGGCGGCAATCGCCTCGTCCTTCGCCAGTTCTTCAATCAACACATCTGGTTCGGCGGCATAGCTGCGACCAAAAATGGCCCGCGTCCTCTCGTCGATGAAGCCGACCTTGTCCGCATCCTTGCCGCTGCTGCCGAAGTAGGCACGGTCGAGATCGTTGACCAGCGCGAAGATGCTGCGGCTGACGGACACCCGTGGCTCGCGCTTGTGGCCGGCCTCTTTCCACGCCTGGCGAAAGACCCGGATCTGATCGGCTTGCTGAACATGGAAAGGCAGGCCGGTCTCGTCGTCTTTCAGGGTGGAGCTCTGCAGATTCATGCCAAGCCTTGCCGCCCAGGTGGCGGTCGCATTGGAACTGGCGCCCCACCAGATCCGCTCGCGCAGGCCCTCCGAATGCGGCTCGAGACGCAACAGGCCGGGCGGATTTGGAAACATCGGCCGAGGATTGGGCTTGGCAAAGCCTTCGCCGCGCAGAATGTCGAGCAGCACTTCCGCGTGTCGCCTACCCATGTCTGCGTCGCTCTCGCCCTCGGTCGGCTCGTAACCGAAATGCCGCCAGCCGTCGATGACCTGCTCAGGCGAGCCGCGGCTGATGCCGAGCTGCAGCCGCCCCCCGGCGATCAGATCGGCCGAACCGGCATCTTCAGCCATATAGAAGGGGTTCTCGTAGCGCATGTCGATAACGGCGGTGCCGATCTCGATGCGACTGGTCCTGGCGCCGACGGCCGCTAGCAGCGGAAACGGCGAGGCCAGCTGGCGCGCAAAGTGGTGCACGCGAAAATAGGCGCCATCAGCGCCAAGTTCGTCTGCTGCGACGGCAAGATCGATCGATTGCAGAAGCGTATCTGCGGCGGAGCGCGTTTGCGATTGGGGCGAGGGCGTCCAATGGCCGAATGAAAGGAATCCGATCTTCTTCATGGCGCCGCTCCATAATGTTTGGTTCGCTCGTCTCTATGTCATGGCACGATTTCGACGCGAGATACAAGCGGACTGGAGGTATCCCGACGGCGCATGCATTTCGTCACAACGAAAAGAGCCCGCCATTGAGCGGGCTCCAAGAATGTCAGTCCGGGGCCGCTGCGCCGCAGTCCCGGGTTGAGGGGCATTACTTCGCAGGCTTGATGGAGCCGATGATATCGAGCACTTCCTGCTTGTGTTTGTCCTGATCGTCCTTGGAACCCCAGTAGGTCAGGATAAGCATTTTGTCTGGCGCTGGGGAAAGGACGCCGAGGGTGATGTTAACGGCTCCGTCATTGTCGGTGCCCTGCCAGTTCAGAAGCGTGAGCTTCATGCCGTTGACTTCGTTGCTGTCATCGTCCTTGCGGGTGCTGGCATCGACTTTGACGCCGTTCTTGGCGAGGAAATTGACTGCGTCGTCAGTAATCTTGTCGACGTTAGCATCGGTGGCGACATCCAGGGAAAAGTAGATGGCGGAGTCCGGCGAGGTCGAATCGATACCGGTTTCGGTTTCCTGCGGCTTCCAGCTATCAGGGATGCTCACGCTGGCAACCGGCGCGTCGCTCGGGAAGGCGATCGATTTGGCATTTGCAAGCATCGGGAATGCTGCCAGCGCAGCGGCGAGAAACACTATCTTTTTCATGGGGCCTCCAAATCGTCGATGGGTTGTGGTGGTGGATTGATTCCGTTGGGTGCACGAGCATGTATTGTTGCCGGCCGCTATCATTGCGCCGGAAAAGTGGTCGCCGATCTCAGCCGCCCGAGGCGAGCTCGAAGTCCTCATCGAAAGATGACGTCTTGCCCGAGGTCATGTCGTGAAGAGTGTAGTGAAGTTTGTATTTTCCGGCGGATAGACCATCCAGGGTCAAGGTCATGTCGAAATTGAACTCCATGTTCTGCTTGTGGCTGACAAGGCGCGTATCCATGTAGCTCTGCTTGCTCCAGAGGACCTCACCGCTCGTGTCGACAATCTCGAGATCGGCCATCAGGTGCATTTCATAGAGGCCGCCGGGAAGCTGCTTCCAGCCATAGCCGATCGGCTCGACATAGGTGATGATTGGCTCTCCAGTCTTGAAGACATCAGAGCCGCGCGCTTTGTAGACACCGTAGGCGTTTGAGGACTCGGAGACGAAGGTCACGTTTTGTTGCGAAAAGGGAACCTTACCCCAGGCTTCGATGGTCGCCTTTTGCGCGGCCGCCAGATCTGCAAGAGGATCGGCATGGGCCGCGGTCGCAAGAGAGGCAGCGAGTATCAGTCCAAGGGCGCGTCGCATGATGCTCTTCGATCCATTTAGCTGGTCGTTGATGAAGGAGATGCTGCAAGGATGACGGGACAATGTCACTCGTCGATCGCGACAGTCGCATCTCCGGCCGCCTGCCTAGTTCGCCAGGGCGGAGCGAGATTTCGGCATTGAAATTAGGCCCTTACGAAAAGATAGGATGTCGTTCTTCTAAGTCTTTCGATGGGCGAGAGCCATAAATATTGCGTGGCGTGACAGGTCCATTTTTGGGTCGAAACCTCGGCTTCGGGGCGAGGAGCGCTATCCTTGGTCCGAGAAGCGTTGATGGCGCGCAGCTGCGCACATCCGTGGGCCGCGATCCGCTCGATCTGGGCGGCGAGAAGGAGCCTCGAATGCCGAATGGGTTGCTGTTCAGCGTGCGATTCGCGTCGAGAGGATGATGGACGACAAAGTTCGTTCGACGCCGTCGATCTTGCCGATTTCATCGATCAGCTGATCCAGTTCGGAAATCGACGGCGCGGCGACGATCGCGATGAGGTCGAAGGAGCCACTGACGGAATGAAGCGTCGTCACGGCATGGATCGCATCAAGCGAAGCCGTCACGGCAGATAGCGCTTTTGGCGCGATGGTAATCAGCACATGCGCCCGAATAAGGCCGGAGAGATAGGTCTCCGAAAGCCGCACGCCATATCCGGCGATCACGCCTTCGCGCTCCAGCCGCTCAAGCCTGGCCTGGACCGTTGTTCGGGAAAGAGAGAGTTTCTTGGCCAACGTCGCCACCGGCATGCGGGCATTTTCGCCCAACAATGCCAGCAACTCGCGGTCCTTACCCGTTACCTGCATGGTTGTTCCTGCACTTTGCAAAACACGATCGTCATATTGCGCATTTTTATACAACGAAATGCGTTTTTTGTCGCTATGAATCGTTCAGTCGCTGCCTACACTTATAAAAATCTTATTCATGAAACGCAGGGGAATAATATGAAGGACATAGTGATCATCGGCGCAGGCAAAATCGGTGGAGCGATCGCTTTGATGCTTGCTGATACCGGCGATTACAAGGTCGTCGTCACGGACCGCAGCCCGGAGCAGCTTGCCAAGATCGACCGCCATGCCGCGATTTCTACCGCAGCCGTCGACATCACCGACCGGGCGGCCCTCGTAGGCGTTTTGACCGGGAAGTTTGCCGTTCTGTCGGCTGCTCCCTTCCATCTCACAGGTTTTGTCGCGGAAGCTGCTCTCGAAGCTGGCGTTCACTACCTCGATCTCACCGAAGACGTCGCCACGACGAAGAAGGTCGAAGAACTGGCCAAGGACGCGAAGACCGCGTTCATTCCGCAGTGCGGCCTGGCGCCGGGCTTCATCTCCATCGTTGCCAATGATCTCGCCAAGCGTTTCGACAGCCTCGACAGCGTGCGTATGCGCGTCGGCGCTCTGCCGCAATATCCGTCCAATGCTCTGAACTACAACCTGACCTGGAGCACGGACGGCCTGATCAACGAATATATCGAGCCGTGCGAAGCCATCGTCGAAGGCAAGTTCGTCACCGTTCCGGCCATGGAAGAGCGTGAAGAATTCTCCCTCGATGGCGTCACCTACGAGGCTTTCAACACGTCAGGCGGTCTCGGCACGCTTGCCAAGACGCTTGAAGGCCGCGTTCGCACCATGAACTATCGCACGATCCGCTATCCCGGCCATCAGGCGATCATCAAGGCACTGCTCAACGACCTCAACCTCAAGAACCGCCGCGATGTTCTGAAGGATCTGTTCGAAAACGCACTGCCGGCCACCATGCAGGATGTCGTCGTTATCTTCGTCACGGTCTGCGGTTGGCGCGATGGTCGCTACATGCAGGAAACCTATGCCAACAAGGTCTATTCTGGCATCGTTGCCGGCAAGAAGATGAGCGCCATTCAGATCACCACGGCTGCCGGCATCACGACTGTGCTCGACCTGCTTGCCAACGGAAAGCTTTCCGCCAAGGGCTTCGTTTGCCAGGAAGAAATCGATCTGGGCGACTTCCTCAACAACCGCTTCGGTCAGGTCTACAGCCTGGAAAAGATCAAGCTTAGAGAAGCAGTCTGAGCTAAGTCTTGCTTTCAGAATTTGCAGTGTGGCGCCTTGGGGCGCCACATTTGTTTTGAGGCAGGCTTACGGCTCTCGCTGTGAGATAAGCGCAAGAAAGGCCGCGCCATTGCACGACGCGATGTGGAGTGGGCCGTAAGGCCGAAGTGCTGGAGCAGCTTGCGCGGCTCTGCGGCCGGCTTCAACCGACCAAACTGTTCAGGATCTCGACGGGGTGCGGAGTGGCGCGGCGCTCCATTTTTGCCGCCTGGGAGCGGCAGGAAAAGCCCGTCGCCATGACCACGTTCTGATCGCTCGTCTCGGCGATCTTGTCCTGCCAGCTCATGGCGTAGAGCTTTTCGGATATGGCGCGATTGCGCACCTCATGGCCGAAAGTGCCTGCCATGCCGCAACAGCCGACATCGGCAATATCCAGCTTGATGCTCAGTTTCTCGAATAGCGCGGACCATTGCTTGAGCGCGGCTGGCGCATTCGTCCGCTCGGTGCAATGAGGCAGCAGCGTGAAATGCTTTTGAGACAAGGTTTGCGGCTTTGGCAATCGATCGAGATTATCAGCCAGCCATTCCTGGAGCAGCAAAACCGGTCGCTGCAACTTCGCGGCGGGCAGGGCGGCATATTCGCTGCGATAGGTCAGCGTCATCGAGGGATCGATGCCGACGAGAGGAATGCCCATCTGTGAAATACGGTCGAGATAGTCACGCGATTTCACCGCTTCTTTCTCGAAGCGGCCGAGATAACCATGCACATGCAAAGCTTTGCCGTTCCGCTGCGAAGCCGCAAGCCACGGCTTTGCCCCCATCTTCAGCATGAGCTTGAGAGCGGCGATAACGACGGCCGGGTCGAAATGAGTGGAGAAGACATCGGCAACGACGACGATCGCGCGGGCGCGTTCCTCCGATGAGAGTTCCTCCAGCCGTTTTGCAGTTGCGACCTGAACACCGAGACGCGCTGCCTCTCGTTCAAGTGAAATTGCGGGCATGGTCGGGAGCGCGGTAAGGCCGGAAAGCCGCATCAGGAATTGACCGGCACTGGAACCGGTGAGCAGGTTGTAGGCGGGTCTGAAGCGCGCCATTAGCGGCAGGGTCGTTTCAATGGCGGCGACGATCGGATCCTTCAATGGTCTGAGATAACGGCCGTAGTACAGTTCCAGAAACTTCGACCGGAAGGCGGGAACGCTGACCTTGACGGGACATTGGCCCGCGCAGGCCTTGCAGGCGAGGCAGGTATCCATCGCCGCCCGAACCTCATGCGAGAAATCGCCCTTGTTGGCCGGATTGACCGAATTGATCATCCGCCGGAAAAGACCGGCAAGGCCGTTTGAGCGGCGCTGGGCTTCCGCTTCGCGTCGTGGGTCGACGTGTCGCTCTGAAAGCAGACGCAGCCACTCGCGCATCAGCGCTGCGCGTCCCTTCGGTGAGTAGCGCTTGTCGCCCGTTGCCTTGAAGGATGGGCACATAGGGCTTGCGGCATCGAAATCGAAGCAGGCGCCGTTGCCGTTGCAATAGGCAGCATTGTCGAACGCGGCGCGGATATCGTTGCCGATGATACGATCGAGATCGCCCCGCAGCGGCACCTCATCGATCTTGAGGAGCGGCTTCGACGAACCCGAGGCGATCTTGCCCGGATTAAGGCGGTCGCCGGGATCAAAGGACCGCTTGATCTCCTGCAGGCTGGGATAGAGCTCGCCGAAATAGTCGGGAACATATTCCGAGCGCACGCCCTTGCCATGCTCTCCCCAGAGTACCCCGCCATATTTGCGGGTGAGGGCAACGACGCCGTCGCTGATTTTGCGAACGAGCGGCTGATGGTCGTCACGCGTAAGGTCGAGGGCCGGCCGCACATGCAGCACACCGGCATCCACATGGCCGAACATGCCGTAATCTAAGCCTTCTGCATCGAGAAGGGCGCGAAACTCGCGAATATAGGCTGCAAGATGCTCCGGCGGAACTGCCGTGTCCTCGACAAACGGCACCGGCCGCACCGAGCCTTCAACGTTGCCAAGCAGGCCGACGGCACGCTTGCGCATCGACCAGATAGCCTCGATTTCGGTCCGCTCCCGAGCGACAGTATAGCCCTTGTGACGTGCCGGAGCGCCCGCATCCAGAACAGCAGTCACCTCCGCGAGTTTGCGCTCAAGCTCGTCGCGATCGTCGGCCAGAATTTCGACGATGTTGATGCCGTTGGCGGCGCTGGACGGGTCCTCCGGAAAGAAACGGGCGATGCCGGTCCAGACGATATCGCCCTTGGCAAGACCAAGCACTTTCTCGTCGACCGTCTCCACCGAGGCAACCTTCATGGCTACTAGCAACCGCGCATCCTCGAGTGCCGTGTTGAAGGCATCGTAGCGAATATTGATGAGCGCGGCCTGCGCCGGCAGTGGCAGAATATTGAGCTCTGCCTCGGCAATCATGGCAAGCGTGCCTTCGGAGCCGCAAAGGACGGCGTTGAGATCGAAGCGGCCATCCTCCCGTCTTAGATGGGCGAGGTCGTAGCCGGTCATATAGCGGTTGAGCTTGGGGAAGGTCGTCTCGATCAAATCGCGTTTGTCGCGCGCGATCCCATCGGTGACCCTGTATATCTCTCCAACGCGATCCGGTCGTGCCTTGACCTCTTCGAGAGCGAAGGTGTCGAGCGGGCGCGACCACCAGTCGCTGCCATCCGACAGTACAATGCGAAGGCCGAGAACGTGGTTGCTTGTCTTGCCGTAAAGGCAGGAACCCTGGCCGCAGGCATCCGTGGAGATCATGCCGCCGATGGTGGCGCGGTTGGAGGTGGAAAGCTCCGGCGCAAAGAACATGCCGTGGGGCTTGAGTGCCTTGTTCAGCTGGTCCTTGACGACGCCCGCTTCGACGCGAGCGATCCGCCTGACAGGATCGATCTCCAGAATGCGGTTCATGTGCCTGGAGCAATCGACCACGACGCCCGAGGTTAGCGATTGTCCGTTGGTTCCGGTGCCGCCACCGCGCGGAGCAATTGTGATGTCGGAAAAGGCCGGTTCCGACATGGCCGCTGCAATGATCTTCAGATCATCGGCGCCCTTTGGATAGAGAATAGCCGCCGGTTTGAGCTGATAGATGGAGTTGTCGGTCGAAGCGACCGTCCTTGCGCCTTCATCCATCTCCACGTCGCCGCGAAAGCCGAGTGCCGCCAGTCGGCGCGCGAAGGCGCCGATCTGCTGTTGCAAACTGTCTTTCGCCGAGACAAGGCGTGGTATCATGACGTGAAGGCTTCCGGCTTTTCATTCGACGAGTAGAGCATTTCCGCTTTTAAACAGAATTATGGAAATGCTTTATCTCTTTGTTTTCACGCAATTCCAAGCGTATGGCGGATTTGCGTTTCTGCTGGAGTTGCCATAGCGCATGATGCCGAAAAGTATAGGCGGTTTTCGGACACCATCATGCTCTACTTCTTTGATTCTGGAGCGGGTTGAGATTTCAGGTCGAGGAGACCTGAAATCTTCTGGCTCTAGCGCCGGAGAGCCGCACAGGCCTTTTCGATGCGATCAAGGGCTTCGACGAGGTCTGCTTCCGATGTCGCATAGGAAATGCGGAAGTACGGCGACAAGCCGAAGGCCGAACCTGGCACGACAGCGACGTGCGCTTCGTCGAGCAGATAGGCACAGAAGTCCGCATCCGTTGCGATGGTCTTGCCTGATGGCGTTGTCGTCCCGAGAACGCCTGCGCAGCCCGAGAATGTGTAGAAGGCGCCTTCCGGCACGAGGCAATCCAGGCCTTCGATGGCATTCAGGCGGCCAACGACAAGGTCACGGCGCTTCTGGAAGCTTGCCGTGCGCTCCTTGAGGAAATCCTGCGGGCCGTTCAATGCCGCAATGGCCGCCGCTTGGCTAACCGAACAGGGGCAGGACGTTGTCTGGCTCTGGATGACGGCCATCGCCTTGATCAGCGCCTTAGGTCCGCCGGCATAGCCGATGCGCCAGCCGGTCATCGCATAGGCCTTGGAGACGCCGTTGACGGTCAGCGCGCGGCTCTTGAGGCGCGGCTCGATCGCGACTGGTGTCGTGAAACGGAAGCCGTCATAGACGATGTGCTCATACATGTCGTCGACCATCAGCCAGACATGCGGATGCCGCAGCATGACGTCAATCAATGGCCGGTAATCGGCTTCCGAATAGGCCGCACCCGATGGGTTGGACGGCGAATTCAGCAGCAGCCAGCGCGTCTTCGGGGTAATGGCCTTCTCGAGCTGTTCCGCCTTGAGGCGGAATCCGGCCGCAGCATCGCATGGGATCAGCACGGGCACGCCGCCGCAGATCTCGACGATGTCGGAATAGGACGTCCAGTACGGCGTCGGGATGATGACCTCGTCGCCCGGATTGATCGATGCCATGAAGGCATTGAACAGGATCTGCTTTGCGCCGGCTGCGACCGTGATCTCGTCGACTGCGTAGTCGATGCCGTTCTCGCGCAGGAACTTTCCGGCTATCGCCTTCTTGAGCTCCGGCGAGCCGTCAAGCGCGGTGTATTTCGTCTCGCCGCGGTCGATGGCGGCCTTTGCGGCCTCCTTGACGTTGTCAGGCGTATCGAAGTCCGGCTCGCCCGCACCCAGGATGATGACGGGAAGGCCTTCGCGCTTCATCGCATTGGCGCGCGCGCCGATCTGCAGGATGGTCGACACGCCGATTGAGGCGATCCGCGAAGCGGGCTGAAAGCCCGCTTCCTCTATGGTGGTGGCGATCGTCATGGAGCTTACTCTATGTCGAAGGAAACGCCCTGTGCCAGCGGCAGGGCCTTGGAGTAGTTGACGGTATTGGTCGCCCGGCGCATGTAGGCTCTCCAGGCGTCCGAGCCGGATTCACGGCCGCCGCCGGTTTCCTTTTCGCCGCCGAATGCACCGCCGATTTCCGCGCCCGAGGTGCCAATGTTGACGTTGGCGATGCCGCAATCGGAACCATCGGCCGCAAGGAAGCGCTCGGATTCCTGCATGTCGCGGGTGAAGATCGAGGAGGACAGGCCGGCGGCAACCGCATTGTGGTCGTCAAGGACGGCATCGAAATCGTCATAGGGCATGACGTAGAGGATGGGCGCAAAGGTCTCTTCGAAGACCGGTCCCGCCTGCTTCGACATTTCCACGAGAGCCGGCTTGACGTAGAAGCCATCGGCATGGCCGACATCGACACGTTCGCCGCCGGTCACAGAGCCGCCATGGGACTTTGCCTCAGCAATTGCCTTCTGCATGCCGTCGAAAGCCGCCTTGTCGATCAGCGGGCCGACGAGCGCGGAGGACTGCAGGGGATCGCCGACCGAGACGCTCTGGTAGGCCTTCTTCAGGCGCGGCACGAGCTGATCGTAGACGCTCTTGTGAACAAAGAGGCGACGCAGTGTCGTGCAACGCTGGCCGGCTGTGCCCATGGCGCCGAAAGCGATGGCGCGCAGTGCCATGTCCAGATCGGCCGACGGGCAGACGATGCCGGCATTGTTGCCGCCGAGTTCGAGGATGGCGCGTGCAAAGCGCTTGGCAAGCCGCGGTCCGACATCACGACCCATGCGGGTCGAGCCGGTTGCCGAGACGAGCGGCACCTTGGGGTGATCGACCAGGACTTCGCCGATGACGCGGTCACCGATCAGCAGCTGCGATAGGCCTTCCGGCGCATCGCCGAAGCGCGCAAGCGCGCGGTCGAGAATTGCCTGCGAAGCGAGAGCCGTCAGCGGCGTCTTTTCAGAGGGCTTCCAGACGATCGAGTCGCCGCAGATCAGAGCCAGTGCCGCATTCCACGACCAGACGGCGACCGGGAAATTGAAGGCCGAGATGATGCCGACAACGCCGAGCGGATGCCAGGTTTCCATCATGCGATGGCCCGGGCGTTCGGTGGCGATCGTCAAACCGTAGAGCTGGCGGGAGAGACCGACTGCGAAATCGCAGATGTCGATCATTTCCTGCACTTCGCCGAGGCCTTCCGAACGGATCTTGCCGGCTTCGATGGAGACGAGGCGGCCGAGATCGTCCTTGGCGGCGCGAAGCTCTTCGCCGAGCAGGCGAACCAGTTCGCCGCGCTTCGGCGCCGGCACCAGGCGCCAGGCACGGTATGCCGCATGGGCCTTCTCGATGCGCTCAGCCGCTTCAGCCGCCGAAACGGTCTTGAGGTTGCCGATCTTCTCGCCGGTGACCGGAGAATAGGACGGCATGTCGCCTTGCGTGTAGAGCGCCTTGTCGACGCCGAGCTTTTCGAGGATGGCGGCCGCTTCGGCTGCGACGGAAATGTTCTTTGCTGCGATGTTCATCTTATCAAACTCCACTTGTCTTGATCCAGGCTGCGAGCGGCACTTCCGCCGCATCGCATCACTCGGCTGCGTCTTGTTTGGACAACGCCTGCAGGCAGGCGTCGATCGATGCCTGCTCGATGCCGGCATAATGGTCGAATTCGTTCAGCACCTTCATACCGAGATCGGTTTCGAAGCGCTTCTGGTTCGGGCTTGCGACAAACTCCTGCTGCGCGCCGTCACCGAGGTTGGACTGGAAGATACCAGCGGCGCTGACGGGAAGGAAGTCTTCGTACACGATCGGATCGAACTGAACGAGGCCCTGATCGATCAATGTCTCGATGTCGCCGCGGGTGGTTGCGGCAGCTTTGCCCTTGGCCGTCAGCGAATAGGTGAAGTAACCCAGGCCCTGGGCGCGAATGGTTGACCAGTCATCGGGGAATTCTGCGAAACTCTGGGCGAGCGCGGCTTCATAGTCACGGGCATTCGACCCATCGGCCGCCGGACGCACGATCTTGCGCGAGGCATCGAGCAGCTGATCATAGAGCGCACGACCCTTGGGTGTCAGGGCGACGCCGCGCTGCTCGATTTCGCCGAAACGCGCGGTATGCGAGCCGGTTTCCCAAACGCCATCGGCATTGCGGAAAGACACCGGCTCTTCCAGCGCCTTGAATGAAGTCTGCCGCAGCAGGATAGGGCAGGCGCGGGTCGGCGGTCCCTCGACGACAGCCTTGGGCGCGATGCCGTATTCGGGCATCAGCGACTGGACCTGATCGATGTCGAGGGTGCGGGGCGTCAGATGGTTGATGTGCGGCCCCTTGAACGACACGACATCGGCGATCAGACGATGCGCGTCATGAAGGCGGTGATACATGGCAGCATCGACATTTGCTTCATCGTGCCAGCGGAAAGTCTCCAGCACTTCGCTGACGAAGCGCTGAGCATCCTCTTTGCCGAGACCGCCATCGCGCTCGGCCTTCTCGGTGAGTTCGACAGCGCCCTTGGTGAAGATCTGACGCTTCGCGAGAATCTGCGCCGATGCCTCGCGCAGCTCCTCATCGGCAATCAGGTCGAGACGCAGCAGCGAAGTGAAGACGCGGAACGGATTACGCTTCAACTCGGCATCGCCGATCGGGCGGAACGCCGTGGAGTGCACCGGCACACCCGCCGTCGAGAGATCGTAATAGCCGACCGGATACATCCCCATGACTGCGAAGACGCGCG
Organism: Rhizobium sp. ASV8; assembly: GCF_016429255.1. GTDB lineage: Bacteria > Pseudomonadota > Alphaproteobacteria > Rhizobiales > Rhizobiaceae > Rhizobium. The sequence goes on along the minus strand of NZ_JAELUG010000006.1, from coordinate 72,958 downwards.
CCATCATGGCAAGTTCTGCGGCCGTCCCGAGTCGAATCGCGCCATGCCGCTCTTCGGAGATGCGATCGAGATAGTCGGTCGCCTGCAAGCGCTCTTTCAATTTAGGCTGCGCGGCCAGCGTCTCGTCGTTGACGCGGCCGACCAGCTCCATAAGCGTACCATAGGCGGGTACTTCTTCGCGGTACATGGCGGACATAGCGGCCGAAAAGGCACTGCGTATATCGCTGGTCGAGATGTGATCGGACTTCATGGTAATCTCTTCCTGAAAGGCTACATCATTCCTATCACGCAGAATATATCTTGCTGACGAGTAGGTCTTGTGAGAGAAAATCCTAACTTGATGCTGAAATGGAATGACTATGCGTCGACGCCTTATCCCCGACATCGTCAATCTGCAGGCGTTTGAGTGCGCAGCGCGCCATCAGAATTTTTCGCGCGCCGCCGAGGAACTCAATCTGACGCAAAGTGCCGTCAGCCGTCAGATCAGCGAACTGGAGCAGCAGACCGGCTTGAAGCTCTTCGAGCGCGTGAGACAGCGCGTCGTACTTTCGGAGGCCGGACTTCGGTTGTTGCCGGAGGTCAAGGATCTGCTGCTGCGTTCGGAGCGGTTGATGATTGGTGCCGTTGCGGCTGGGCAGATGAAGCTGTCGCTGAAAGTGGCGACTTTGCCGACCTTCGGCACTCGCTGGCTGGTGCCGCGCCTCGGCAGGTTTCTCGAAGAACATCGTGACGTCGCCGTTACCGTGGAATCGCGCTCCAAGCCTTTCAATTTCGACGAGGACAATTTCGATCTGGCCATCCACTACGGGCTGCCGGCCTGGGCCGGCGCTGTTGCGACCTTTCTTTGCAGCGAGACGGTCCTGCCTGTTGCCAGTCGGGCGCTTGCCGCACGGCTGGATCTGCAGTCGCCGGTGGAGTTGGCCGACGCGCCGCTGCTTCACCTGACCACCCGCCCGAAGCTTTGGGCTCAATGGTTCGATCTGCAGGATCTGCCGAGCGAGAACGCTTACCCCGGCGCGCGCTTCGACCAGTTTTCCATGATTATCGCCGCAGCTATGTCCGGGCTGGGTGTGGCGCTTCTGCCCACCTATCTGATCGAGGAGGAGTTGAGCTCCGGCACCCTTCGACCCTTGTTCGATCTGCCGATGCCGACGGAGAACAGCTATTACATCGTCATGCCGGAAAAGAAGCAGACAAACGAGACGGCGACATTGTTTCAGAACTGGCTCCTGAATGAAGTTCCGCCCCGATCGCAGGCAGGCTGAATTGCGCCGCGATCTTTCGCATCGACTTCGCGCGCCTCACGCTTTTGAGCCTACGCGTGTCGGTGTTGCAAGGCCGCTCGAGACCCATATGCCGCATGCTTGATATCGATCGATAAATTTTAAGCTTGAAATTCTTTCTTGTGGGCGTCACACATTGCTCTGTCGTGCTGCTGCATTTTCGATGTGGCACAGGTGCAAGGTGAACTCGGGGAGGAGCAAGCCACCATGAAGACGCATCCGCTGAAGGGACCGAACCGGCTGAAGCTTGGCGTGTTTTCATCGAATGCCGATGGCGGGCTGGCGATCACCGATGTGCCCGAGCGCTGGACGGCAGGATGGCAGGACAATCTGACGGCGGCACAGATCGCCGACCGTGCCGGTCTCGAATTTTTCCTGCCGATCGCCCGCTGGCGCGGCTTTGGCGGCAAGAACCGGGTGCGGGAATGGTCGTTCGAGACTTTCACCTGGGCCGCAGCCCTTTCCGCGGCGACCGATCGTATCGGTCTGTTCATGACGGTACATGTGCCGCTTGTTCATCCGCTCTATGCAGCCAAGTCTCTCGCCACGGTCGATCACATCAGCCGGGGACGCGCCGGGCTCAATATCGTCTGCGGCTGGAATCCGAAGGAATTCGGCATGTTCGGCGTGCCGCTGGTCGAGAAGGGATATGACCAGGCGGCGGAATGGCTCGAGATCGTCGAAAGGCTCTATGCCTCCGACGACCCTCTGGACTACGCCGGAACCTACTACAATCTGAAGGAAGCCGTCAGCCGGCCGGCAAGCCTGCAGGCGCCGCGGCCCGTGACGATGAATGCAGCCTTCGGCGGTCCCGGCCGCGATTTCGCCGCCGGCCACTGCGACTACCTCTTCACGACGTTCACGGAGATCGCGGAGGCCGGAAAGCACGTCGCCGATATCGGCGAGCGGGCGGAAAAGAGCGGAAGGCAGGTGGGGGTCTATACCGTGTGTCACGTCGTCTGCCGCGAAACGCAGGCGGAGGCAGAAGATTACTATACCCGCTATGCCGTTACCATGGCTGATCATGCCGCCGTCGACCAGCACATGGCCGGCAAAAAGGAGTTTTCTCAGTCTCATGATCGCGACGCTTATGATCGCTATCGGCAGCGCTTTGCGGGAGGGGCAGGGAGCTATCCATTGATCGGTACGCCTCAGCGGATTGCGGACGAGATGATCGCAATCGCCGAGCAGGGCTATGCCGGCATCGCCCTGTCGTTCGTCAATTACACGCAAGAGCTTCCCTATTTCTGCGATCGGGTACTCCCGCTTCTGAAGAAAGCCGGTCTTCGGGTGGAGTGATGCGACGACCCACGCGCTGATTGCAGCGGTTTGCTCATCGGACACCGACGAATTGCCGTGCTGCCGCAACAGGTGGCAAATGTGCGCTGCAGCAAAAAACCTGAACCCAGGGGTTTACAAGCGCGGCCGTGGATGTGATCCTTTGGATGAAGGTGCTGCCTGATTTGTGGCGGCTTTGTCCTTCAATCGGATGCCTAGGCTATGGCTCCGATGCGCTTTGATTTCGGGCGCTTAACCGAACAAATCAATCCGAGGCCAGATGCGGCGTTAGCGGCGTATTCGGCTGTTGTCTTGATGCGCCCCGATGCCAGTTTTCGGGGCAAAGATAAATGGGTTTATGAATGGCTTTTATTGCCAAGCGCGCCTTTCTGGGCGTTCTTGCAAGCGTGCTGCCGCTGTCGCAAGCCGCCAATGCCAGCGACATGATGATCTGGTCGCCGGTGAAGGTTGCGCCGCGAACCTACAAGACCACTGTCGGCTTTCGATTGCCGATGGCGTGGGATGTCAGTGCCGGCATGGATCTTGGCATCGGCGGGACGACCAATGGAACGATCGCGCGCGACAGCAGGCTCGCGACGTTCTGGGGTATGGCAGTCGATCGTCCAGGCCGTTTTTCGGGTGCCGCGCGGCGCGAGGTGGCGCTGCGGTTGGACACGGTCAACGGCGCGGGAGCTATCTGCTTCGGGCGTTCGCACGGCTGGATCGTCTCCGAAGATCTCGATATGAGCACCTCCCGCTCGTTGAACCTCAACTATACGGGCATGCGGAATGCACCGACCTTGGTCACGGCGACACAGGCGGTGACAGTTGCTGTTCCGTGGACCGGGACATCTCTATCGGCGAGCGGCAATCTCAAGCAGGTCGGCAGCATCTTCTCCAGTACGGTGTCGTTTCAGCAACCGCTTGCCCCGAACCTCAACTTCTCGGGCTCGTTCACCGATCCGCAGAGATTGACGCCGTCAGGCAATCTGCGTCTTGACTATCGCGTGAGATGGTAGCGGCCCGTCGCCCGTTTCGGGCGAGGTGCGAAAAGATCCGCGACTGCCCTCTATTTGATCGGGATGTTGGCCGAAGCAAGCTGAGATCGCAGCTTTGCGATGATGTCTTGCCGGGCTGATGTCCAGGATGAGGTAACAGTCCAATAGTCGAGCTTCAGTACTGTCTGGTCGGCGGATAAATCGTCTATATAGGCGACAGGCGCAGGGGTCGTCTTGACGCGCTGATCGGATGTGACCACGTCGAGAATGGTCTTGCGCGCAAGCTCGATATCGGCGCCGCTCCCCAGGGTGATCGAGAGTTCTTGGCGGCGATCCGGCTCGCGGCTGTGATTGACGATCGGCGTGTTCCAAAGCGTGGAGTTCGGCGCCATCAGGTAGAGACCATCAGCGGTTCTCATCTCCGTCGCAAAGAGACCGATGTCCTTGATGTAGCCTTTGACGTTCGTCGTTTCGATATATTCGCCGACCCGAAATGGCCGCAGGACCAGCAACATGATGCCGGCGGCAATATTCTGAAGGGTTCCCTGAAGCGCCAGTCCAACGGCGAGGCCTGCGGCGCCCAGTGTGGCGATGATCGAAGCGGTCTGGACACCGAACTGTCCGAGAACGGTGATGAACACCAGGATCAGCAGGCTGTAGTGAAGGACGTTCTGGAAGAAGCTTGCCAGCGTTTCGTCGATGCCCCGGATGCGCGAGATGACGCGATAAGCCGCGCGGCTGACGACGCCCGCAAGAATCCAGCCACCGATCAGGAGGATGATCGCACCGAGGATCGAAAAACCGTATTGAACTGCAAGCGCGGAGGCCTGATCCAGGGCCGTGCGGGTGGCGGTGACAACGCTGGTCGCTTGATCTTCCATATAAAAACTCCGTGTTTCCGCATGGCCAAATGAAGGCCAGCGGGCTTTTGTTCCCGCTTGACGGCTATTTCGCGGCTAGCCGCCCAATCTTTCGCAGGGACAGAAATGTGGAGTGTCGCCGTCAGGCGCCATGCTTTGCCTGATGCGCACCCACCTTGGCTGCTGCGGCATGATGAGCCTTCTTGTGTTCGTACATTCCAAGATCGGCCCGCTTCACGGTGGCTTCGATGGTTTCGCCATCTTGGCTGGTGGCCACCCCGACGGCAATGCTCAGCGGCGCGCTGGAATAGAACTGGTTGTTGATCTTCAGCAGTTCGTTGATGGTTTCCACCATGGCCGCCGCCGCGATTTCATCGGCTCCCGGCATGAGGACGGCAAATTCATCGCCGCCGATCCTGGCGGCATGATTTGGCTGGGATACAACGCTGGAAAGCACTTCTCCCATACGCCGCAGCAGGGAGTCGCCAGCATCGTGCCCGCTCTCGTCATTGGCTTCCTTGAGGCCGTTGAGATCGATGATGATGGCGGAGACCGGCCGCAAGGATTTGCGTTCCAGCCTGTTGATCTCGTCCATGTAGAAGGCGCGATTATAGAGCCTGGTGAGGACATCGTGCTTGCCGAGATATTCGAGATAGGCCTCGGCCTTCTTGCGCGCGGTAATATCCGTCAGCGCGACCTGGACCAGCGACCAGTCATGTTCGTGGCCCGGGAAAACGGAAAACTGCAGCAAAACGTGCCGTTCGGAGCCATCGAGAGCATAATTCAGCACTTCGCGCTGATGGAAGAGCCGCTCGTTCCAAAGTTCCAGCAGCTGACCGCGGAAATGCTTTTCCATGTCGTTGCGGAAGACTTCGCCGATCCGCTGGTGCAAGGTCTGGCGGTCCGGCGCGCAGAACAGATCCAGGGTCGCCTGATTGACGTCGAGTACGCTGATCTCGCTCATGCATTGCTGCACGAATTCCGGATGCACGTCGAGGAAAACCTGAAAGTCGATGATGCCGCGCTTGCGGATGTCGTCGAGCAAAATCTTGATGCGGCTGAAGTCCTCAACCCAGAGCGATACCGGCGAATGTTCGAACATTCCCTCGGCGTAGCGGCGCAGGCGTTCTTCCTCGCGCCGTGCTTCCTCGCGTGCCGTCACGTCTTCGGTGGTCAGCAGCAGGCGGTCCCAGGAGGTCTCGTGGCCAGGCAGTATGACGGCGCGCAGCTGGATATCCAGTCTGCGACCACCCAGCGCATAGTTGATCGCCGTGCTCGAAAACTCCGTCTTTCCCTCCCATAGCGCCACCAGCTCGTTGACATGGCTCTGCAGCATCTCGCCGCGGAAGATATTGGAAAGTCCGCCAACCAGCGCCTCGAAAGATGGCGCTTCGAACAATTCCAGGGTTTTTGCGTTGACGGCGAGGACGCGGATCTTTTGCGAACAGGTAGCGACGCGACGCAGATCCGCAACCAGGAAGGAGCGCAGATCCGTGACCCCTTCGCTCCGCCAGAGTTCCAATTGCTCTTTGACGCCGCTGAAGTCCTCCAGCCACATGGCAACGGGGGCGAGATCGAATACGGTGGAACTAAGATCCTGGGCGTTCATCATGATTCCCTACGCCGGTTATAAAGGCGAAATGCAAAACACAGGGACCGGCGGTTCGCTAAATGCTGCTTAGCGAATATTTGTAAAACTTGCGTTGATACCGGTTGATTGGTCAAGTCAGGCGGTTGTTTATAGACTATTTTCAATTCATTCTTGTTGAAACTGTGCTCAAAATGGCTCTCGGGCCACGCCTGTATCCATCATGCTTTTAGAAACCGCTCGAAAGCTTCCAGGGTTTTCTCGCTGACGTGATGTTCGATACCCTCGGCATCATTTCTCGCGGTGTCGGGATCGACGCCCAGGCGGCAGAGGACGGCTTCCACGACCTGATGCCGCCGCCGCGTGGCCATAGCCAGACGATGTCCTTCCTCAGTCAGAAAAACGCCGCGGTAAGGACGCTGGGTAATCAGGTTTTCTTCGGCCAGCCGCTTGAGCATTTTGGCGACGGTGGGCTGAGTTACCCCCAGCCGCTGCGCGATATCCGTCTGGCGCGCCTCGCCGGCATGTTCTATCAGATCGGCGATCAGCTCGACGTAGTCTTCCATGAGCTCCGTACGCCGGTCATCGCGGCTTTTCTGAAAGGCCTCGACATGCGTCTCGACTTCCGTGGATGCGAGGCGGCTTTCCGGGGTAGCGGGTGGTTTCGTCAAGGCGGCTTGCCCTCATGAGATTAAGAGTCGTGTAATGACGTTTAGCCTCGACTATAAATAATTCAACTCCGTTATGAAACTCCGCTCTCAGATCCCCAGATATGGGGATCAACCGTTGCTGAGCCCGGGGATCGGGATGCCGAACGTCTGGAGAAGCAGGATCGCGTTCAGGCAGAGAATGACGATGGTGCCCACGATGGCAGCAATATCGGTCACTCGACCGTTGGCGAAATTGCCCATGATGGCGCGGTTTCGGGTGAACATGACGAGCGCGATCATCGGAATGGGCAGCGCGAAGGAGAGCACGACCTGGCTATAGACGAGCGCTTCGGTGGTGTTGACGCCCATGAGGACGACCACGAATGCCGGCAGCATCGTCACCAGCCGGCGAAGCCAGACCGGGATACGGAAGCCGACAAAGCCTTGCATGATCATTTGCCCGGCCATGGTGCCCACCGCCGAAGACGAGATGCCGGAGGCCATGAGGGAGATCAGGAAGATGCTGGCCGCCGCTCCACCGAGCAGGGGCGTAAGGGTGTGATAGGCGGTTTCGATCTCTGCGACGTCTGAGTGGCCCGCGTGGAAGGCGGCCGATGCCATGATCACCATGGCCATATTCACGGCACCAGCGACGGCGAGCGCTATCACGCACTCCCAATTGGAAAAGAATACGAGCTTGCGGCGCTCGCTATCGTTTCGCCCCGGAGCACGGTGCTGGGTCAGGCCGGAGTGCAGATAGACCGCATGCGGCATCACAGTCGCGCCGATGATGCCGACTGCGATGGTCAAGGCGGTAGAATCGGGGATCGACGGTAGGACCGTGCCAAGGGCTGCCTGACCCCAGGCGACAGGCGCGATAAACATCTCAAGGAGATAGCAAAGGCTGATGATGGCGACGAGGCCACCGATGACCAGCTCCATGGGTCTGAAGCCGCGTTTCTCCATCAGCAGCACGCCATAGGTCACAACAGCCGTAACGGCCATGCCGGCGATGAGAGGCATCTGGAAGAGGAGCGACAGGCCGATCGCGCCACCTAGGAATTCGGCGAGATCCGTCGCCATCGCCGCGACTTCACTGATGACCCACATTGTATAGCGAATGGGGGCCGAGAACTCGTCACGACAGAGCTCGGCAAGATTGCGGCCGGTGACGATTCCGAGCTTTGCCGAGAGTGCCTGGAAGAGCATGGCGATGAGGTTTGCGACTAAGACCACCCATAGCAGCGAATAGCCATAGCCGGAGCCTGCCTGGATATTTGTCGCGAAATTGCCGGGATCCATATAGGCGATGGAGGCGATAACCGCCGGACCTGCGAAAAGAAGGGTCGATCTGAACCCTCGGCGCCTGCCGGCCAAAACTTCGCGAATCTGCGTATCGGTACGTTCCGACAGGGTCTGCCGGGCAATCGAGTCTGTCATGGGGCTTCTCCAGCTCGTTATAAAAATATAGCTCGGGCTAAATTTATGTCAATAAGCCATTATTGAGAGTTGCTGCTAATCCTCGGCCTCGGCCTCGGCGACGGGAGAGGAGATGCATGGTCGGCGCGCGCGGATCGGATTTCCGGCGTTCTGTCGATACGAATAGAAGGAATGATTTTAGGTTGATGCGGAATACAGTATGTGTATCCCTGCTAGAGTTGTTCTCTCAAAGAATAGCATCTAAAAGTATAGTTTTGTTTCTGCTTAATTCTGATATGTATCGTGAAAATTGAGTTGTTTTCTTCGGTGCAATTTTAAATTCGCAAGATTTTATTGTTGCAATATTGAATTTTCCTCATAATTAAATTTATGTAACATTTAATTATATTAACGGTTTTATCAGCCTGTTATGTTTTTGTCGGTCTGCAGCGCTATCGGCGGTGAGCAGGACGCTCTTCATCTGCGATTCTCCCGATCCCAAAGCAGGCAATCATCGGCGCGGGCGCACTCTGCGGCGTGCACGCGATTGCAGGCTCTTCACCAAGAGCAGGCACATCATGTCATTTCTCCAGAATGCCAAAATCAGGACGAAGGTACTCTCCATAATGATTCCGATCTGCCTGATCGGAATTGCAGGCGTTCTCGTCGTATCCAGCCAATATAGGGACAGCGTTTCCACCTACTCGAACTTCATTTCAAAGGATGAAGCGGCGGCCGTGGAGATGTCGAGAGCCAGCCAGCGGGTGACGGCACTGAGCTACAACGCCTATCAGATCCTCGTCTACAGTACCAAAGACCCGGAAATGGTGAAGTTCTCGAAGAACTATCAGGAGAATAGACAAGGCCTGCTCGACCGCTTTACCGCCGTCAAGCGTCTGATACCTGCCCAGGCGGATGCCGTGGACAGGCTGGCGGCAAAGGCGAATGACATTATTGCGCTGACCGATCAGGCGGTGAAGGCCGGACTGGTGGACGATAACGATACCGCCACCAAATTGCTGAAGCAGGCCGACCCGCTGATAGATGACGAGGCTCTGGCAGTCGGCCAGTGGCTGGATACCTTCAATGCGAATATCGACGCCAAGAGCGATATGCTGGATCAACGGGCGACCAGCACCATCATTGATACGCTCATAGTACTTGGTATCGTCATCGCTGGGGCGATCCTGATCGCCATTCTTGTGTCCGCCCGCGGGATTACAGCACCCATCGAACGGCTCCGCGCCCGCATGGCGTCTCTTGCCGACGGCAACACCGACGAGCAGATCGCTGGGATCGGGCGTCGCGACGAAGTCGGCCAAATGGCTGCAGCCGTCGCGGTGTTCCGCGACAATGCCATCGAGCGCATTCGCCTGGAGCAGGAAACCGCCGCCGGCCGAAGCCTTTCGGAAAAGGAACGGCTCGAACGCGAAGCACAGAAGGCGAAGGATGCCGCAGATACTCAGTTCGCCGTTGACGGTCTGGCAGGGGGCCTTGCCGAGCTTTCGAACGGCAATGTGGCCTATCGCATCGAGAAGCCTTTCGTTGCCCATCTCGACCAATTGAGAGCCGACTTCAACGCCTCCATGACGAAGCTTGAGGAGACGCTGCGGGCAGTCGGCCAGGGCGGGCAGGCTATTGCGGCCGGTGCCAGCCAGATTCGCTCAGCGGCCGACGATCTCTCCAAGCGTACCGAGCAGCAGGCAGCCTCCGTCGAGGAGACAGCGGCTGCACTCGAAGAGATCACCACCACGGTCAAGGATTCCACCCGGCGGGCGGAAGAGGCGAGTTCATTGGTCGGCCGCGCCCGTATCGGCGCCGAGAAGTCCGGCGAAGTCATGCGCGAGGCCATTGCCGCGATGGAGGCAATCTCGAAGTCATCGAGCGAGATCAGCAACATCATCGGCGTCATCGACGATATCGCATTTCAAACCAACCTTCTCGCCCTCAATGCCGGTGTCGAAGCCGCTCGCGCGGGCGAAGCCGGCAAGGGGTTTGCGGTCGTCGCCCAGGAGGTGCGCGAACTCGCCCAGCGCTCCGCCAAAGCCGCCAAGGAGATCAAGGCTTTGATTTCGACTTCGGGCCAGCAGGTCGACAGCGGCGTCAATCTAGTCACCAGAACAGGGCAATCGCTCCAGCAGATCGTGCGCGAGGTGGAGGAAATCGACGGCAATGTCCGCGCCATCGTCGAAGCCGCACGCGAGCAGGCGACCGGGTTGCAGGAGATCAACACCGCCGTCAACACCATCGATCAGGGAACACAGCAGAATGCCGCGATGGTGGAGGAATCCACGGCCGCGAGCTACAGCCTGGCCAAGGAAGTGACCGCCTTGAACGAGTTGCTTGGACAATTCGCCCTTCAGACAGGCCGCAGCCAGGCTCGGCCTGCTGCGGTTACGGAGCAGTCGAGCCCTGCTGCTTCGCCGGCCCGCTCTTTGAGAGCAAGGATCGCCGGAGCCTTCTCGGGCTCCAGTGCGGCGACAGCGGCTGCCGCATCGTGGGAAGAATTTTGATGCTGCGCATCCGGCGCTCAATAGAGCATTGATATAGTTTACTATTCTGGATCGCGACCAATTGGTCGCGATCTTTTTTTGTGAAACCGGAGGAATCCGGTTTTTATCGCTCACTTCAGGAGCTGCATGGCCCAATAGGAAAGGGCCGAAATGCCGGCAGCGGCCGGAAGCGTGATAATCCAGGCGATGACGATATTGCCGGCAATGCCCCAGCGGACGGCCGACACGCGTCTCGCCGCGCCAACGCCGATGATGGCGCCGGTAATCGTATGGGTGGTGGATACCGGTATGCCAAGCCAGGTCGCGGCAAAGAGCGTCAGCGCGCCACCGGTCTCCGCGCAGAAGCCTTGCATCGGGTTGAGGCGGGTGATCTTCGAGCCCATCGTGTGCACGATCCGCCATCCGCCAAACAGCGTGCCGAGCGCCATGGCCGTCTGGCAAGAAAGCACGACCCATAGAGGCACATGGAAGGAACTGCCGCCATATCCTTGAGAATAAAGGAGAATAGCGATGATGCCCATGGTCTTCTGCGCATCGTTGCCGCCGTGTCCGAGCGAATAGAGCGACGCGGAGAAGAATTGCAAAATACGGAACGTGCTGTCGACGGCAAAGGGTGTCTGCCGCACGAACAGCCACGTCACCATCAGGACCAGAAAAAGCGCCAGCACAAATCCGATCAGCGGGGACATCACGATCGCGCCGGCTGTCTTGAAGACACCGAGCCAGACGATCGAGCTTACGCCGACCTTGGCGAGACCGGCGCCGATCAACCCGCCGACCAGCGCATGTGACGAGCTGGAGGGGATGCCGAATATCCAGGTGACGATGTTCCAGACGATCGCCCCCAGCAACGCGGCAAAGATGACCGAAGCATCGACGATGCTGGGATCGATGATGCCGGTTCCGAGCGTCTCGGCCACATGCAGCCCGAAGAACATGAAGGCAATGAAGTTGAAAAACGCCGCCCACAGCACAGCATATTGCGGCCGCAGGACACGGGTCGACACGATGGTGGCGATGGAATTCGCCGCATCGTGAAGCCCGTTTAGAAAGTCAAAGAACAAGGCGGTGGCGATGATCCCCACCAGCAAGGGAAAGGCGAGGGTGGCCTCCATCAGACGCTCTCGAGCACGATGCCGTTGATCTCGTTGGCGACGTCCTCGAAGCGGTCGACCACCTTTTCCAGTTCGCCGTAGATCTCGCTGCCGATGATAAAGGCCATGGCATTGGAGGCGCCGTAATTGCGGAACAGATCCTTCAGCCCCTGGTCATGGAGTTCGTCGGCGCGGCCTTCCACCTTGACGATCTCTTCCGTGAGGTTGGCCAGTCTTGAGGCATTCGGCCCCATGCGATCGAGGAGGGGAACGGCCTCGGCGACCAGATGGGCTGCCTTGACGATCACTTCGCCCATCTGCTGCATGCCGGGGTCGAAATTCTTTTGCTCGAAAAGCCGGATGGTTTTCACGGTCTTGTGCATCATGTCGATGGCGTCATCCATGGACATGATGAGATCCTTGATGTCGCCGCGGTCGAAGGGCGTGATGAAGCTTCGGCGCACGGCAAGCAGCACGTCGCGCGTGATGCCATCTGCCTGATTTTCCAGCTCGACGATCCGTCGACCTTTCGCGTCGATGTCCTTGCCGGCCAAAAGTTCGTTCAGGGCTTCAGCGGCGCCGACGATCGTGCGCGAGTGCTGCGCGAAGAGATCGAAAAAGCGATCCTCGCGCGGCATGAGTTTGCGAAACCAGCCTAACATCAAAGCTCCATGCATTCATTGTCATGAAACCGTCATAATTGACGGAGCGCGGCTTGGAAAGCCGCGTGCTCGCGATGTTCTGTGGGTATAGCGAAGGTCTTTTCCGTCTATCAATCGCGCAGAAGGGGCAATAGCTGATCCCCCTGCCGCCTGATTTCCGTGAGATAGGGCGTATCGGAGAGGACGAAATGCGTGATACCCAGTTCGCGGTATTTGCGCAGGGAGCCGGCAACCTCTTCTGCGGATCCGACCAGCCACGTCGTTCCGGCCCCGCCGCCGCCGAACTTGCCTGGTGCGGTGTAGAGATTGTCGTCGAGCACATCGCCGCGTGCATTGAGATCGAACAGGCGTCTCTGACCGACGGCTATCGACTGGCGATGGTCGTGCCAGCCCGCTCCATTGTCCTCGGCCATTCTTGCGACTTTTGCTTCGGCATCTGCCCATGCCCGTGCGCTGGTTTCGCGTACGAGCGTGGTGATGCGCAAGCCGAATTCGAGTGGAGCGAGATCGCGATCCAGCGCCTTGCTTAGAGACGTCAAGCGCTCGATCCGCTCCCCGATATCATCAAGCGGCTCGCCCCAGAAGAGCTGAACGTCGGCCTCCGTGGCGGCGACGCTCTCCGCAGCTTGCGAAGCGCCGCCGAAATAGAGCTTGGGGTGTCGGCGCTCGCCGCGAGCCTGGATCCGCGGCGCCGCCGTCGATTGAGCAACGCGGAAATGTTCGCCTTCATAGGTAACGCTTTCCTCGGTCCAGAGCCTGCGAACCAGTCGCATGAATTCCCGGGTACGGTCGTACCGATGCGCCTGATCGCCCTCGCTGTCACCATAAGCGGATAGATTGTCCTTGCCCGATACGATGTTGACCCGCACCCGACCGCCGCTCAACTGATCCAGGGTGGCCGCCGCGGATGCGAATTGTGCGGGCCGCCAGTAACCTGGACGGATGGCGATCAATGGCTCGAAGCTCGTCGTCCTGGCGGCAAGGGCAGCGGCAACGGTGAAGGTATCGGGCCGTCCCCAACCCGTGCCGATCAGGGCGCCTTTCCACCCATGCTCTTCCAGCGCTCTGGCATGGCTCGTCAGTGTCTCCAGGCTATTGTGATTTTCAACGGCGGAATCGCCGCGATGGCCGGGTTTCGTATCGTTGGGAATGTACCAGAGGAATTCGCTGCTCATGACCATGCCTGCATGCATTGGATGGGAAATTCCCGCCGCGACCGAGATTGGCGACGCCTGTGCGTCCTGCGCTCAGAGTTTCCCCTTCCAGGGAACGAGAACTGTCTCGAGGATGCGTATCGCCGCTGTGAAGGCAAAGGCGCAGATCGCGATGATGCCGATGCCGACGAAGACGACGTCGGTTGCCAGGAATTGCGATGCCGACATGATCATGAAGCCGATGCCGCGGGTTGAGGCGATGAGTTCGGCTGCCACCAGAGTTCCCCAGCCGATCCCGAACGCAATCCTCACGCCGGTCAGGATCTCCGGCAAGGCCGAAGGCAGGACGATGGAAAGGAAGAGCTGCAGCCGGCTTGCGCCAAGCGAACGCGCCGCATTGACACGCTCAAGAGGTAGCGAGCGGACGCCCGCCTGAGCGGACAGGCAGATAGGCGCGAACATGGCGAGCACCAGGAGCGTGATCTTCGAGGTTTCACCAATGCCGAGCCAGATGATCATCAGCGGCAGATACGAAAGCGGAGGCAGCGGCCAGTAGAATTCGATGGGCGTATCGAGAATTCCCTTTGCCCAACGACTGAGGCCCATCAACAGGCCGACGGGAATACCGACCACGATTGCGATCGCTGCGGCAACGACGATGCGAAACAGGCTGGCGACTATGTGTTCCGAGAGCGAGGCGCCGGCATAGCCGTCGCGATAGACGACGCCGATCTGCGTCAGAACTTCATCGGGCCGGGGCAAGAAGAGATGCGAGACCAGGCCGAGTTTGGACACCAACCACCATGCCGCGAGGAAGACAATGCCCGTTGCGAGGCTGATGGCGATCGTCGGCTTGGAACCGACGCCGAAGCCCGGCATGCGAACAAGCTTAGCCTTTGCTTCCGGCGAACGGGCGATAACGGGACGCGTTCCAGAAATGTCGGTCATGCCGCGCTCCTGATGTTGTCTGCATTGTGCAGGATTGCGCGAATTTCCTCTCTGAGTTCGGCAAATTCGGGAGAGGTCAGGATCGATCTGGCGTCGCCACTGGCAGCCAGGCGATGCACGAAATCGAGATCGAACCGGGCGATGACGCGGCCAGGTCGCGGTGACATCACCAGCACCTCGGTGCCCAGAAACAGGGCCTCTTCGATCGAATGGGTTATGAAGAAGATCCGCTTGTTGGTTCTGGCCCAGATGGAGACGAGCAGTTCCTGCATCTGTTCCCTCGTCAGGCTGTCGAGCGCGCCGAAGGGTTCGTCCATGAGCAGGATGTCCGGGTCGGTCGCCAATGCGCGCGCGATGCCAACGCGCTGGCGCATTCCGCCCGAGAGTTCATAGGGCGACGCGTTTGCAAAGTCAGTCAGGCCGACGAGGCGAAGGAGCTCCGAAGCACGCTCGTGCCGCTCCCGCCGCCCTAGACCCGCAAATTTCAGACCGAGCGCGACATTATCAAGGACGGATTTCCACGGCAGTAACGAGTCTTTCTGGAAAACCACGCCACGATCGGAACCGGGGCCTGAGACCGGCCTGCCATCCAGGGTGATGGTCCCCTCCGAGAGTGGCAGGAAGCCGGCGATCGCATTGAGCAATGTTGATTTGCCGCAACCCGACGCTCCCAGGGCGACGACAATGCCGCGTTCGGGAATGTTGAAGGAGACGCGATCGAGCGCATGAACGGTTCTCCCGTCGCGCGCTGCGAAGAATACACTGGCGTGATCGACTTGAAGCATGTCTTTTCTCGAAGGTTCGACGCCGGCGCGGTAGGCGCGCCGGCGCCAGCGGGGATCAGTTGCTCGCACTGACAAGTGCGTCGGCCGTGACGAAGGCGCCGTAGTTCGGCAGGACATCAGAGACTTTGCCTTGACCCTTCAGGAAGGTTGCCGTGTCCTTCAGGATCTTTGCCGCTCCCGACTTTTCGCCGCCACCGAGCCAATCGGCCGATGCCTGCACGTCGGGTGTCAGGAGCGTAAGGTTCTTGAGCGCCGCCGCCTGCTGATCCGCCGTGCCGCCGAGCAGCTTGGCAAGAGACTTTGCGTTATCGCTGTCCGGTCCCCAGGCCGTCTTGTCCGCGGCGAAAGAGGCATAGTATTTGTTGATGACAGAGGCATAGGCCTTCAGGAACTGCGGGTTGTCGGCCGCGAATTTCGATGTTGCCACCCAAGCGGAGAAGGTTGGAGCGCCCTTGTCGGCGACGTCCTTTGAGGTGACGAGCACCTTGCCGCCTTTCTTCAGTTCGCTCAGTGCCGGATCCCAGACGAAGCCGCCGTCGATATCGCCGCGATTGTAGCTGGCGACGATTTCCGGCTGCGGGATGGCGAAGACCTGCACGTCCTTTTCCGTGAGGCCGAGCGACTTGATAAGCGCGAGCAACTGGTAGTGGTCGGTCGAAACGGGCGCTGCCGCCAGCTTCTTGCCCTTGAGGTCAGCGAGCGTGTTGATGCCGGAACCGTTGCGCACCACGAGCGCTTCATCGATGCCGGAGATGGACGAGAGATAGAAGGCCTTGACCTCAAGGCCCCGTGATGCGGCCGCTGCAAACGGGCTCGAGCCGACATAGCCGATCTGGACATCACCCGATGCGATGGCGGCGAAGATCTCTGCTCCCGAGTTGAACTTGCGGAAGTCGATCTTATAGCCGGTCTCCTTGATGAAATCGCCGTTGGCGATGGCGACGGAGGATGGCAATGCATCGGTCTGATAGCCGACGACGACCTTTTTATCGGCCGCGTTTGCGGAGATCGCCATCGAGATGCTCGCGAGACCGAACGCAGCCGCGGCGACGAATTGCTTGAATTTCATATCTGTCCCCTTTGCCGGGTGTCAATTTCCGGCGGTTCCCTGACTTCAATGGATAAAGCCTAGCGAAAGGAACGGGGTGATCGATAGAAATAACAAACTATTTTTATAGACTATAAGGGGAATGGTTTGTCTAAATTGACGCCCACGGCGGAGTCAACGCATTTTGAAGCAAGAGGCGCCAGAAGGAACGAAAGTTGGATACTTGCTTGGAGGTGGCGCAGGACCTCTTTCAAGCGCTCTGCTTCAGCAGGGGCGCGACCCTGACTTTCGCGCATCCCTTCTGCCTACACAGGTCAGAAAAATCGTAACGGCTTGCCGGATGTTAGAGCTGGCACTTGGGATCGATCATGTCCTCTGCAGATCCGCGGGATTTGTTTTCTCCCATTATTCTTGCCAGAATATAAAAGCCGCGCTGACCCTCCGGGGATGTCGCGCCGAAGACGCCAACGACAACGTTCTCCATGTCGGAGCGGGCGCCTTCCAAGCCGTCTGCGACGAGCTTCAACGGGTTCAGATTTGTGAGGTCATCGGCCTGGTGGAAGAGTGCCCACCAGCCGGCTTTGGTCTTCAGGTTTGTAAATCGGTCGCTTCCGATGTCTGCCGCATGTGTCTTCAGGAGCGCGCGAAAGCGCGGCGTTTCGCACCCCATATGGATATGAAGCCGATCCTGCGTACGCCAATTGGCGGCGTTTATCGCCAGCGCAAAGCGCTGCGTCGAAACCTTTTCCGTGCGCAGGCCGGTGCCGGTCGATTGCTCCCGCCACGCGTCATCAAAATAGTTTGGCGCCTCTGCCGTCAGAAGGCGAGGGTCTTCGATACCGGGCACATCAGCCAGCGGCGCAAGGATTGTTCTCTCCTTGTCTGTCGGTTCCCGCAATACTGCGTAGGACGACAACGGGTCCTGTGCCTGAACGACTTTGAGGCACGGGTAGGGCGATCCCGTCAGCGCGGAGTTGATCTCGCAGGTTCTGACAACCAGCCCCAGAGCCGAGCGGCTGACGAAGGAACTCATGACGATGACTGCTACAGCGAGAAAGCCGATAAGAACAACAGGACGATATTTCATGCGTGATTTCGTATCTCTGCTGACAAGCCAATCATTTCCAGCGATCTGTCGCACATCATAGCCTATCTTAATTCCTTTGCGATAGACGCGGAAGAGCCGTGGACGCTGATATCGGGCGGGGATCTCCATTGCGGCTGGCGGAATCTTGATAGCTTCAGAACCCCTGTCCGGCAAATCGGCTAACGAACGCTTGTGGCATTTTTAAAGCACAGGTTGTCGGTTCGCTCGCAATCACGCGTCATGCCGTGGCCGCTTCGCCATCATATGATGAAATGCTTATTTTTTTCGCATTGGATGGAAGAAAGAGAAAGCCGTTTCTTAAATTCCTTAAAATCTATGCTTTTTATAGATTATAGCTTTGATGGTCGGCATCGAGGCAATTATGGATGAAACGAACCGGCATGTCCTATCTCCTCAGCCTTCTCGACAAGAGCCCTATCGAGCAGGGGCTTAGCGCCACCGATGCTCTCGGCGTCACCGCTCGATTGGCCGTCAGAGCCGAAGAACTTGGCTATCATCGCTTCTGGGTCGCCGAGCATCACAATATGGCGAACCTCGCAAGTTCGGCACCGGAAGTGCTGATTGCCTATCTCATCGCCAGAACGTCGAAGATCCGTATCGGCTCGGGCGGCGTCATGTTGCAGCACTACAGCGCCTATAAGGTTGCCGAAGCCTTCAATCTGCTGGCCTCGCTTGCGCCCGGCCGCATCGATCTCGGTGTCGGCAAGGCGCCGGGCGGCTTTCCGCTGTCGACACGGGCACTACAAGTCGCCATCGATCCGGAAAAGAAGCCGAGCTTTGCTGAACAGCTTTCCGACCTGAATGGCTATCTCGCTGCCGATCCGCGATCCGAAGGTGCCCTGGCGACGCCGTTTCCCCCTCGCGCAGCGGAGCGCTTCCTCCTTGGAGCCAGCGTCGAGAGCGCAGAGCTTGCTGCGGACAAGGGCTGGACGCTGGTCTTCGCCGGTCATCTGAATGGCGATCCGGAAAATCTGCGCAAGACCTTCGAAGCTTACGGGCGTGCGACGGGCGGCAAGGTTCCGATCCTGGCGCTCGCAGCCTTCGCCGCCGAAAGCGAGACCCATGCCCGCGAGCGCGTCGGCCAGCTTCGCATCGTCAAGCTCTTCCTGCCCAACGGTCAGAGCGTCAATGTCGGCACCCAGGAGCAGGCGGCGGAGTTCGCCCGTCAGGCCGGTGTCACGGATTACCGCACCGAAGAGAAGGTGCCGAGCGTCTTGCACGGCACGGCCGCCCAAATTCGTGCCGAACTCGACGCGCTGCATCGCAGCTACGGCGTCGAGGAGTTCGTGCTCGACACTCCGGCACTGACGGCGGCCGAGCGGCTCGCCTCGATCGAACTGCTCGCCAAAGAACGCCTTTCCCTCGTTGCCTGAACGGCCTGTCCCAGGAGGATCAATCATGGCTCAGAAACACGTCACTTTCGGTATCATGCTGCAGGGCCCAGGCGGCCATATGAATGCTTGGAAGCATCCGAGCGTCCCAGCCGATGCAAGCACCAATCTCAACTTTTTCGTCAAGACGGCTCGCAAAGCGGAGGAGGCCGGTATCGCCTTCGCCTTCGTCGCCGACGGTCTCTACATCAATGAACAGTCGATCCCGCATTTCCTGAACCGGTTCGAGCCGCTGACGATCCTTTCGGCACTTGCCGCCTATACAACGAAGCTTGGCCTGGTCGGCACGGTTTCGACCTCCTATAGCGACCCGTTCACCATTGCTCGCCAGTTCGCTTCGCTGGATCTCATTAGTGGTGGCCGCGCCGGCTGGAATGCGGTGACTTCACCACTCGAAGGATCCGGCCGCAACTATAGCCGCGAACATCCCGAACACGAGCTGCGCTACGAGATCGCCGACGAATATCTCGATGCCACCAAGGGTCTGTGGGATTCCTGGGATGACGATGCCTTCGTGCGCGACCGTGAAGCGGGAGTGTATGCCGACAAGACCAAGCTGCATCGCCTGAACCACAAGGGGCGCTTCTTCCGTATCGAAGGACCCCTTAATATCGGCCGTTCCAAGCAGGGCCAGCCGGTGGTGTTCCAGGCCGGAGCCTCCGATTCCGGCATCCGGCTCGCCGGCAAGCATGCCGACGCCGTCTTCACCAATGGCGGGCCGCTCGATGACGCCAAGGTTTTCTATAAGCAGGTGAAGCAGAGCGCGATCGCGCATGGACGCAGTGCGGCCGATGTCGGCATCTTCCCGGGCATTGGCCCGATCGTCGGCGCGACCCAGGAAGAAGCGGACGCCAAGCATCGAAAGATCCGCGATCTCGTCACGATCGAGGAGGCACTCGCTTATCTCGGCCGTTTCTTCGATCATCATGATTTCAGTATCTATCCGTTGGACGAGCAATTTCCCGATCTAGGCGATATCGGCCGAAACAACTTCCGCGCCACCACCGATCGCATCAAGAAGACGGCCCAGGAGAAGGGACTTACGCTACGGGAAGTCGCGCTCGACGCGGCGACGCCCCGCACCTCTTTCATCGGAACGGCCGAACATATCGCGGACGAGATTATTCGCTGGGTCGATCAGGAGGGGGCTGACGGCTTCATTCTCGGTTTCCCGGTGGTCGGCGAGGGCTTCGACGATTTCGCCAGATATGTCCTGCCGATCCTGACCAGTCGGGGTTATTTCGATCCCGTGCTGAAGGGCGATACGCTACGCGATCACCTTGGGTTGCCATTCCGCGAGAGCCGCTATGCCGCGGATGTAGAGCATGCCGAACCCGCAAAGGCCGTTGGCGCCTGAGCCGGGACAGATCACCATGAACGCCATCGTCAAACCAGCCTTGGTCAACGATCCCGTCGAACGAGGGATTGCCACCTATCTCGACGAGATCATCGCACTGCGGCATGACCTGCATCAGTATCCCGAGCTCGCCTTTCAGGAACACCGCACCTCCAAGAAGGTTGCCTCGCTTCTTGCCGACTGGGGTTACGAGGTTGCAACAGGCATTGCGGGAACCGGCGTTGTCGCGACCCTCAGGCGGGGCGATGGGCAGCGCAGCGTCGGCATTCGTGCCGACATGGATGCGCTGCCCATTGAGGAGGCGACGGGGCTCGACTACGAGAGCAGCAATCCCGGCGTCATGCACGCCTGTGGCCATGACGGGCACACGTCCATCCTGCTCGCCGCCGCCCGCTATCTCGCCGAAAGCGGCAATTTCAGCGGCACGCTTCGGCTGATTTTTCAGCCCGCGGAAGAGATAGGCGCTGGCGCTCGCAAGATGCTGTCGGAGGGTCTTTTCGAGCGTTTTCCGGTCGATGCCGTTTTCGGTCTGCACAATTGGCCGGGAGTGCCGACGGGCCAATTCGGCTTTGTCGTCGGCCCCGCCATGGCGTCGGTCGACCAGGCGGTCGTCAAGATCGTGGGCAAAGGCGGTCACGGCGCCGAGCCACATCGGGCTGTCGATCCGGTGCTGGCCTCGGCTGCCTTCATCACGGCGCTTCAAAGCGTGGTTTCACGCAATATCGATCCGCAGGACATGGCGGTTGCGACTGTGGGATCCATTCACGCAGGCTCCGCATCGAACGTCATTCCGGAAAGCGTCGAGATGAAGCTCACCATGCGGGCCTTCAGCGAAGGCGTGCGCGCAAAGCTTCAGGAGCGCATCCCGACGCTTGCCCGGGCGCAGGCGGAAAGCTTCGGAGCGGTGGCGGAAGTCAATTATCGCCTCGGTTTTCCGGCGCTGGTCAACCACGCAGACGAAACGGATTTCGCCAGGAACGTTGCCGTGCACGCGCTCGGACCTGCAGCTCTGGCTGCGGATTTTCGTCCGCGTACGGCCAGCGAGGATTTCGCCTTCATGCTGGAGGCGAAGCCCGGCAGCTATCTCTTCGTCGGCAATGGCGACAGCGCGCCGCTGCACAGCGCCCAATACAATTTCAACGACGCCATCATCGCGCCCGCTGCCCGCTACTGGGTGCGGCTCGCCGAAACTTTCCTCGCTGATGACAAGAGGTGACGAACGACATGAGCGACACGTTTCTTTACACCACAACGCTGGATCCGCGCGCCAAGCCGCTGATCGACGAGCTGATTTTTGAGTATGACAGCCGCTACGGCACCTATTTCAACGCCGAGGGCGCGGCTGCCGAGTTGAACCGATATCCGCCGGAAGCCTTTGCGCCGCCGCATGGCAATTTCCTGCTTCTGCTGCGCGATGGCGAGACAATCGGCGGCGGTGCCTTCAAGCACTATGACGACCGGACCGCAGAGTTCAAACGCATCTGGACGCGGCACGATCTCCGCCGCCAGGGGCTGGCGCGCAAGCTGCTTGTGGAACTCGAGTTGCAGGCAGCGCGGCAAGGCTATCAGCGCATCTATCTGACGACAGGCTTCCGGCAGCCGGAGGCCGTCGGCCTCTATCTGAACAATGGCTATACGGCTCTCTTCGACACTTCGGTCGACCCGGAAATCTATAGGAGCCTGCCTTTCGAAAAAGATGTCAGCCAATTGGCGCAATTCCATTCCCACGAAACTTCCGGATCGAAGCCGCGGCTGGCCGTCGCCGGCCGGTAACCGCGAGCGAAGCAACGACAATCATAAGGGGCAGGCATTATGGCACTGACAACGGATTTCGCGGGCATCGATCCCGCGACCGCAGCAAGCGAGGCGAAGACGGACTATGCGCGCTATCGCATCGTGCCGGCACGGCATCTCGGGCGCACGATAGGGACGATCTTCGCAGCGCTGGTTCTCGCCGTCGTTCTCTATTCCACCTTCACCAATCCCCGCTGGGGATGGGGCGTGTTCGCCGAGTGGTTCTTCGCTGAGCCGGTGCTTGTGGGCCTCGGCAGAACCCTGCTTCTGACGGCGCTTGCCGCCGTTTCCGGTTCCATCCTCGGGACGGCTCTGGCTCTGGCGCGGGTATCGAAATCGCCGCTGCTGTCCAGCCTGTCCTGGGGCTACATCTGGCTGTTGCGATCGATCCCGATGATCGTTCTGTTGCTGGTGCTCAACAATCTTGGCTACCTCTACGAAACGATCACCATCGGCGTTCCCTTTACCGATAAGATCCTGTTCGACTATCCGACGACGCAGCTCCTGACGCCGTTTGCCGCTGCCTTTCTCGGGCTCACGCTGAACCAGTCGGCCTTCTTTGCCGAGATCGTGCGTGGTGGCATCCTTTCCGTCGATCAAGGGCAATTGGAGGCTGCGGCTGCACTTGGCTTGCCGCGGCAACGCCAGGCTTTCCGCATCGTTCTGCCGCAGGCCATGCGCTCCATCCTTCCCACGGGCTTCAATGAGATCATCGGCCTCGCCAAGAGCACATCCATGGTCTACGTGCTGGCGCTGCCGGAGCTCTTCTACACCGTACAGGTCATCTATCGCCGCAATCTGGAAGTGATCCCGCTGCTGATGGTGGCGACGGTGTGGTATCTTGTCATCATGACGGTCCTGTCCGTCATCCAGCACTACATCGAGCGTTACTTTTCCAAGGGCGCCGTACGCAATCCGACACCGTTGCCCTTCCAGGCTTTCTTCCAGCGCTTCCGCCGGCCGCTTCCCGTTGCTGTCGCAAATGCCGGCGCAGGCACGAGAACGATGGCGGCCTTTCGCGGCGCAACCGACCTTTACGCCAAGGGTGGGGCAGTTCGTATTCATGGCATCTCGAAGAGCTTCGGCACGCTGAAGGTTCTCGACAATATCGAGCTTAGCCTGCCAGCCGGCAGCGTGACGGCCATCATCGGTCCATCCGGCTCGGGCAAATCAACGCTGCTGCGTTCCATCAATCATCTCGAACGCGTCGACAGCGGCTTCATCTCGGTGGATGGCGAGCTCGTCGGCTATACGCAAAAGGGCGAGGTTCTCTACGAGTTGAAAGAGAAGGACATCCTGAAGCGGCGAACCGATATCGGGATGGTCTTTCAAAGCTTCAATCTCTTCCCGCATCTGACCGTTCTGGAAAACCTCATCGAGGCGCCGATACAGGTGCGCGGGGCAAGCAGAGATGAGGCTATCGCCTTCGCGCAGGAGCTGCTGGCCCGCGTCGGCCTCAGCGACAAGATTGATGCCTATCCTCGCCAGCTTTCCGGCGGACAGCAGCAGCGCGTCGCGATCGCCCGCGCCCTGGCGCTACGGCCCAAGGTTTTGCTGTTCGACGAGCCGACCTCGGCTCTCGATCCGGAGCTGGTTGGCGAAGTGCTTGATGTCATCAAGGAGCTTGCCCGCACCGGGACGACGCTCGTCATCGTCACCCATGAAATCGGCTTTGCCCGCGAAGTCGCCGACACCGTCGTCTTCATGGAGGGCGGTCATGTGATCGAATCCGGAGCGCCGGCGCAGATCCTCAGTGATCCCAGGCATCCGCGGACGCGGGCATTCCTCGCCAAGGTTCTCTAGCAATCCCAGGCTGGTGAAGACAATGCCGAGCCCCGGGCGGCATTGGAAAATAGCATCAATCATAACAACCTAAAGATGAAACGGAGAAGGGAAATGGCATTTTTTGATAGAACGAAATACGCGTTGGCCGGTGTGATCACGGCAGTAGCATTGAGCTGCACAGCGGTGAACGCGGCTGAAAAGTTCAACCTCAGCCCGGATACGTCCAATCGGGTCCGAGCGCAGAAGGATGAGGCCGCGGTCAAGGCGATTGCGCCCAGCTTCAAGTTCGTCAATCCCGGCAAATTCACAGTGGGCATCAATCCCTGGGATCCGCCGATCGCCACCTATGCCACCGACGCAAAGACTGTCGTGGGCGCCGATCCGGATATCGCGCAGTTGCTTGCCGATTCCCTCGGTCTGCAGCTTGAACTGGTGCCGGTTGCCTGGGAGGATTGGCCTCTCGGCGTTTCCTCCGGCAAGTACGACGCCGTCATCTCCAACGTGACGGTCACCGAGGAACGCAAGCTGAAATTTGATTTCTCGACCTATCGCAAGGACGTCCTCGGCTTCTATGCGAAGGCCGACAGCAAGATCACTTCTATCAAGGAGCCAAAGGACGTCGCGGGTCTGAAGGTGATCACCAGCGCAGGCACCAACCAGGAGAAGATCATTCTCGAATGGGATCGCGAGAACGTGGCGGCCGGCCTGAAGCCGATTGAAGTACAATATTTCGACGACCGTGCGGCCGCAGATATTGCCCTGCAGTCCGGCCGGGCCGACGTTGAATTCAATCCGAACGCGACTCAGGCCTACAACGCCGCAATCAACGGCACGAGGAAACTCGTCGGCACCCTATCCGGTGGCTGGCCGATAACGGCTGAGATCGCCGTTACCACAAAGAAGGGTGCCGGGCTCGCGGATGCTGTCACGCTTGCCCTCAATGATCTGATCAAGGACGGCAAATATGGCGAAGTGCTGAAGCGCTGGAGCCTGAGTGCCGAAGCCGTCGATCAATCCAGGACCAACCCTGCGGGCCTGCCGAAGAGCGGTTCGTAATGTTGGCCGAGCGGACCGGCGCCGGTGGGGCCCGCGTCGGTCCGCTCCCATCCTTCCGATATGGAGATACAGTTTCCGTGACTTTCCTTCCTAGCTTCAGAACTATGCTTGCTGCCGTCGCTGCAACCGCCCTGACAGGCTTTGGCGCGGCGTGGGCGGCCGACGAGTTCGACCTAAGCCCTGAACAATCGGGGCGTATCCATGCAATCAAGAACGAGGCTGCGATCGCCTCAATACCCAAGGGCTTCAAGTTTGTGACTCCGGGCAAATTGACGGTGGGCGTCGCTCCCGGCGGACCGCCGCTTGCCACCTATGCAACGGACGCCCAGACCGTCGTTGGAGCCGATCCCGACTATGCATCCGCCGTTGCTGACGCGCTCGGGTTGAAGCTGGAACTCGTTCCGGTTGCCTGGGCCGACTGGCCGCTCGGTTTGACATCGGGCAAATACGATGCCGTCGTTTCCAATGTCGGCGTCACCGAACAGCGCAAGGAGAAGTTCGATTTCTCCACCTACCGGCAGGGTCTCCATGGTTTCTTCGTCACCGGCAAAAGCAAGATCGCATCCATCAAGGAGCCGAAGGATGCCGCGGGACTGAGGATTATCGTCAGCGCCGGAACGAACCAGGAGCGAATTCTGGTGAAGTGGAGCGATGAGGATACGAAGGCTGGTCTGAAACCGATCGAATTGCAATATTACGACGACGACGCTGCCAGCCTGCTTGCCCTTCGCTCAGAGCGGGCCGACGTCATCGTGCAGCCACACGCCCAGCTCGTCTACATCGCCGCACGCGACAAGGACATCAAAGGCGTCGGTACACTGAGCGCCGGTTGGCCGGATCGTTCCGATGTCGCGATTGCCACCCGCAGGGGGAGTGGCCTTGCAACCGCGCTCACCGCCGCGACGAACGGACTGATCCAGGACGGCACCTATGCCAGGATCCTCGATCATTGGCATCTGGCAGAGGAAGCCTTGCCGAAATCGGAAACCAATCCGCCCGGCCTGCCGAAATTTTGAGGAGACAGCGCGATGAGCCATCCCGCCCCGTCGATCAGCCACATCGGCTTTCTGACGCCTGGCAACTATCCTGACGAGGATCCGCTGGCGGGCCTTGAGCAAACCTTGCAGCTTCTGGAGTATGGCGAGCAGAGAGGGTTTGACAGCGCCTGGGTTCGGCAGCGTCACCTCGAACCCGGAATTTCCTCGGCCAGCGCCTTTCTGGCGGCGGCAACGCAGCGCACGCGTCATATCGAGCTGGGAACTGCCGTCATTCCGATCGGCTACGAAAGCCCTTACCGCCTCGCGGAAGATCTCGCGACGGTCGACGTTCTGTCGAAAGGAAGGCTCAACATCGGATTGAGCGCCGGACGACCACTGCACGCCGACCTGATCGGGCCGCTCGCCTTCGATGGCGATTGGGAGAACCACGATTTCTCCCATCAGCGGGTATTGCGCTTTGCCGACAATCTTCGTGGCACCTATGTCGGTGATCGGGATACGGTCATCAAGACCCCGTTCGGCCCGCAGCGCCCACGTTTGCAGCCCTATGCCAAGGGGTTGATCGATCGCATCTGGTACGGCGGCGGTTCGTTGCGTTCGGCCGCCTGGGCCGGCCGCAACGGTTTCAATCTCCTGATCGGCAATGTCACGACCGGCGAGGAGACCGACGATTTCTTCGTCGCACAATCCCGGCAACTCGAAACCTATCGCGCTTCCGGCGGCGATACGAGGCGGGTCGCACTCGGCCGTGTCATCGTTCCCTTCGACAGCGCCGATGCCGTCACGCGCAAGCGCTATACCGACTATGCCGCCGGTCGCTACGAGCGTACGCTTTCCCCGCAGGGTGAACGGCGAACGCTCTTTGCACGCGATCTTGTCGGTACGTCGGCGGAAATCCTGGAGCGTCTCCATGCGGATCCGATCCTGCCCTATGTCAGCGAATTTCGTTTGGAGCTGCCCTACGAATTCCACGACGAGGAATATCGGCAGATCCTGCATGATTTCGTGACGAACATTGCGCCGCACTTGGGGTGGAGAGCTGCTCCGGTCTTGCGCCGCACGGCATCCTGAAATCAGGGATACTGCTAGTCGGGTGCGGATCGGCAGAGACGTATGCCGGTCCGCTCCTTCCTTTATTCGAAGGCCATTCAGCTCGGGATCGCGACGGGATGACCCGAGGACGGATGGTGGATGATGTGCATGTCCAGCCCATAGATGGCGCGTAGCGCGTCCGTGGTCAGGATGTGATCCGGCGCGCCGTTGGCGATAATCCGCCCCGAATGCAGGGCGATGATGTGGTCGCAGAAACGCGCCGCCATGTTGACATCGTGGAGCACGACGACGACGCCAAGGCCCTTGGCGTGGCTGAGGCTCTGAACCAGCGACAGAACCTCGATCTGATGCCCGACGTCGAGAGCCGAGGTTGGCTCGTCGAGCAGCAGGCATTCGGCGTCCTGGGCGACCAGCATGGCAAGCCAGCAGCGTTGACGCTCGCCACCGGAAAGTGTGTCGACGAGACGATCCGCCATGCCGGCGACATCGGTAAGCCGCATGGCTTCCTCCACCTTCTCGCGATCCGTCTGGCCGAAGCGGCCAAGCGCGCCGTGCCAGGGATAACGACCGAGCGCCACGAGTTCGCGCACCAGCATTCCGGCTGCGGCGGGCGTGGCTTGCGGCAGGTAGGCGACCTTGCGGGCAAACGGCCGGTCCCCCCAGTTCGACAGAGGCTTGCCCTCGAAGCGGATGGTGCCGCTTGCCGGAGATTGCTGTCGCGCCAGCAGCTTCAGCAGCGTCGATTTTCCTGAACCGTTGTGGCCGATGAGGCCGACGATTTGCCGTGGCGCGAGCGTGAGGGTGAGCGGCTGGAGAAGCGTGCGATCCGATACTGCAAAGGAGACCGCATCGAGCTCGAAGAGCGCTTCGTCTGATGTTGCCGATACGCCGATTGGCGGAACGCTGCGCGCTTCGGAGGCGGTCGTCATCACTTCTTGTCCTTCGTCTTTTCGTCGCGTTCGACCCGCGGATGGATCGTCAATCAGAGCATCTCCGTCCTAGCAAGAGATGGGTCTTGATTGCTATACTTATTCTTGAGTTTTATGCACTTGTTTTTTTACCGGGCCAGAAAAGCAAGGCGCCGCAATCGGCAGAGGGCGGTTGCGGCGGTCCGACGAGCCAGGGCAAATGGTGTTTCAGCTCGCAGCCCCGGTTTCCAGGCCGGAGAGAATGTGCTCGGCAAGCGCGAACGCTTCGGTGTTCGAAGCGACGATCTCCATTCTTGTGCCGAAGGCTTTCGTTGCAAGGCTCATCTGGACTTGTATCGCGGCGCGCTTGATGGCGCTGGCTTCGACCCCGATGACGGCCTTGCAGGTCGCGGCGAGAGCCGTCTTGTTTTTCTTGAGCCAGATGCCCCGCGCCTTGCGGTCTTCGTGATCCTCGGTGGGTTGATCGCCTTCCATGATTACAACGAACG
This sequence comes from Rhizobium sp. ASV8, assembly GCF_016429255.1. Classification (GTDB taxonomy): domain Bacteria; phylum Pseudomonadota; class Alphaproteobacteria; order Rhizobiales; family Rhizobiaceae; genus Rhizobium. The sequence goes on along the minus strand of NZ_JAELUG010000006.1, from coordinate 44,719 downwards.
GCATGGAGAGGGCGAGAAGGGAGTCCATCTCCCGTTCCCATTGCTGCGCATAACCCGGTCGTACGGATTGCGCGCTCTGGCGGACGATCGGCCATTCGGAGACGTCGTGGAAAGTGAATGAGGTTGGGTCGATAGTCATGGCGTTCTTCCTCAGGCGAGATTTTCGAATAGCATTGCGGCACCACGTTCGGATGCATCGATCGCGCGGCTGGCCCGATCGCGCATGTCCGCCTCATAGTCGAGCATCGCTATGTTGGCCGATCTGGCTTGCGATCGCGCATCGGACAGGATCTCCGCAAGAACACGCGCATCTTCGAGTGTCGTGTTGGCACCGAGGCCGCCGGCGGGGCTCATGGCATGGATTGCGTCTCCGAGAAGCGTCACCGCACCGAAAGACCATAGGGCGTCCGGGCGTCCGCTGCGAATGGGCAGCGCTGCGACATCAGTAGGATTGCTTCGGCTGATGACCTGCCTGATACCCGGATGCCAGCCACGCATGGCGTTCGTCAGTAAGACCGGGAGATCCTGAACGTGATCGTATTTCTCCAGACCCAGTCGTTGCCGGGGTCCGATCAGCGCCCAATAAAGATAATCCGACATCGGCGTGAGGTTGCAGCCTGGGGCGAAGCGGGAGGCAAGCGTCGAGAAGTCATCGTCAAAATGCATGAGATCGAAGATGGCCGTGCAACCATCCGCAAAGACCACGGTGGTGCCGTCGCTCAAGAGGTCGCAGCCCTCCGCCAGCGGCAGTTCCATCTTGCCGTAGATGCATATGGATCCCGTATCTCGCGGTTCGGCATAGGGAGCGAGTTGCCTGCGGACCCGCGAATTCACGCCATCTGCGCCGACCAAGAGGTCGCAGGATACTAGCGGCAGTCCCTCCAAAGAGACCGAGACGGACCCGTCTTCAAAGCAACGATAGCTTTTCAACTCATGTCCGAAATGGACGTTTTCCTCGATCCCCGCCAACAGGATTTCACGAAAGGTCTGACGATTGACGCTCAAGTCACCGATATCGTCGTCCTCGCCCATATCCCAACTCGCTGGCGTGCGTCCTTCGATGGGGAGAAGCTGCGGGGTGACGAAGCGGCCGGACGAGGCATTGAGAGAAGCCGTCGCTCGAAAAAGGGCAAAGAGCTCCTGCGGAATGCAGGCTGCGAGTGCCCTCTGTCCTTCGGCGTCTATCCGGATGCGATAGCCTTGAAGCCGGCTATCGGGCGCCGCGTCGCGCTCGTAGACGTCAAAACTGATGCCAGCGCGCTTCAATCCCTGTGCAAGGCACAGACCTCCGAGGCCTGCGCCGATGATGACGACATGAAAATCCTGCATGAGCTATTCGATTCCGTTCTGCTTTCAATCTTAAGAACAAGCAGAACAATAGCGCAGGGCTATCCGCACGTGATAACGACATCCGGACGATAAATGTAGCAAAGCGGCCAAACGAATATGGATCTGGAAGACATTGTCGACTGGGCAGACGGTCCACCCCTTATCGCCTTCTGGGGATCGGATGAACCCGGCAGCGCTTTTCGCCTCGGCACATTGGAATATGACTGGCACTCCCATGCCCGCGGCCAGCTTTTCTGCATCGAAAGCGGCCTTGTGCACATGCGGACACCGGGCGGCTCATGGCTTCTGCCGCCGCGTCGTGCAGGTTGGATCCCGCCGGGCATGATGCATAAGGCGAGCGTCAACGGTGTGCTGAGTGGATGGGGTATTTCGCTGACACCGCTTGCCAGCGCAAGCCTACCCGAGAGCCCGTGTGTTTTAAGCATCAGCGAGGTGTTGCGCGCGCTGGTGCGAAGAGCGGCTACCTGGCATTGGGAAGAAAGGCTTTCGCCACCGCAACGCCGCCTTGCCGCCGTTTTGCTGGACGAAGTTCGCGCAGCTCCAACCGAAAGCCTCCATCTGCCCATGCCTGGGGAGCGGCGGGTTCTTCGTATTGCTGAAGCTGTGCTTCGGGATCCAGCCAGCGAGGAGACCTTTCATGCTCTGGCGCAGCAGGCCGGCATCTCCGAGCGTTCGGCGCGGCGCCTGTTTCATTCGGAAACGGGCATGTCATTCGTCAATTGGCGTCAGCAGGCGCGATTGCTGCTTGCGCTGGAAGAGTTGACCGCCGGACGCTCGATCATCGAGGTTGCCGACAGCCTCGGCTATGCGAGCGCGAGCAGTTTCATAGCGATGTTCAAAAAGGCGTTCGGCCTGTCGCCGCGTCGTTATCTTGCGGTGAGGAAGCCCTGAATTGCGGCGCGCGCAGCAAGACGATGCGTGCGGCAAGAGCGCAAATGGGCGCCGAAGGTTGTCGGCGCCCATGCTTCATTTTCAATAAGTTTAAGCAGCCACCCGCCTGCGCTTGCCACCAAGCAGGCGCAGGGCATTCATGGTCACGAGCACAGTCGCACCGGTATCGGCAAGGATCGCGGGCCAAAGGCCGGTGATGCCGATGATCGTGGTGACCAGGAATACACCCTTGAGGCCGAGCGCGATGGTGATGTTCTGGCCGATATTGCTCATCGTCCGCTTCGAAAGATCGATCATCTCGATGACGTCGCCAACGCGTCCATGCAGCACGGCGGCATCTGCCGTTTCGAGTGCGACATCGGTTCCGCCACCCATGGCGATCCCGACATCGGCAGCGGCCAGTGCCGGCGCATCATTGATGCCGTCACCGACCTTGGCGACACGAAGGCCCTGGCGCTTCAGTTCGCCGACGATGCGCTGCTTGTCTTCGGGCAGCAGTTCAGCACGAACCTCGATGCCGAGTGTCTTGCCGATGGCTTGTGCGGTACGCTTATTGTCGCCTGTCAGCATGATTGTCTTGATACCGGCGTCCGTCAGAGCCTTAAGGCCTGCCGCAGTATCGGCGCGGGGTTCGTCCCGCATCGCAAGCAACCCGGCGACGCTTCCCTTGGCTAGGAGAACGGAGACCGTCTTTCCTTCGTCATTGAGGGCAGCAATCCGAGCCGCTTGTTCCGGCGCAAGTGAAACCTTGTCGGCAACGGCCTGCGGCGAGCCTAGGAAAACGTCAAGGCCATCGACGGTGCCGCTCACGCCCTTGCCGCCGATCGCCTTCGCGTCGAAGGTCGAGGGAACGTCGATCCCGTCCGCCGAGGCGCGACCGAGGATTGCCTGGGCCAGCGGATGGCTGGATCCGGTTTCAAGCGCTGCCGCCAGTCGAAGTACTTCGGTCTCGCTCATGCCGAGGCCAACAAGGTCCGTGACCTTCGGTTTGCCTTCCGTCAGGGTCCCGGTCTTGTCGAAAGCAACGGCTGTCACCTTGCCGATGTTTTCCAGCACGGCTCCGCCCTTGAGCAGCAGGCCGCGTCTCGCACCCGATGACAAGGAGGCTGCGATTGCTGCCGGCGTGGAAATGACCAGCGCGCAGGGGCAGCCGATCAGCAGGATGGCGAGGCCCTTATAGACCCATTCGCCCCAAGAGCCGCCGAGAAACAATGGAGGGACGATGGCGACGAGCGCGCCCACCACCACGACGCCTGGCGTATAATAGCGCGAGAAACGGTCGATAAAGCGCTCGGTCGGAGCCTTCGATTCCTGCGCCTCCTCAACCAGCTTGACCACTCGAGCAATGGTGTTGTCGGTGGCAGCCGCTGTGACGCGGACCCGCAAAACAGCATCGCCATTGACTGTGCCGGCGAAGACGGCGGCATCCGCTCCCTTGCGCACCGGAGTGCTCTCGCCGGTGACGGGAGCTTCGTCGATCGAGCTCTCGCCCGATACGATCACGCCGTCGGCCGAAATACGATCGCCGGGTCGCACCAGAATGATGGCGCCAACGGGCAGGTCTTCGGCCTGGACTTCGCTGATCTTGCCGTTTTCTTCGACAAGCGCGGTCTTGGGAACCAGATCGGTCAGAGATTGGATGCTGGCTCGAGCCTTGCTCGCAGCAACACCTTCCAAGAGTTCACCGATCAGGAACAGGAAGACGACCGCCGCCGCTTCTTCGCTGGCGCCGATGATGACCGCGCCAATCGCGGCTATCGTCATCAGCATCTCGATTGAAAAGGGCGTTCCGGCCAGTGCCGCCATGAAGGCGCGTCGGGCAATCGGGATGAGGCCGACCAGCATAGCAGCGGTGAAGATCCATGCGTCCAGTTCCGGGACCATCTTGCCGATGGCCCAGGCAGCGGCAACGGCGACGCCGCTGGCGATGGTCAGGCGACCTTTGGCAGATTTCCACCAGGGTCCGCTGGTCGGCCCATGATCGTGGCCATGGAGGCCAGCGACAGCTTCGCCCTCCGCCTTGTGGCTGTGCCCGGCATGATCATGGTCGTGATCATGCCCGTGGCTATGGTCGTGTCCCTCATGATCGTGGTCATGCGACGAATGGTCGTGATGATCGTGGCCGCAGCCACAGGCATGGTTGTCGACCTCTGCCTTGGCGACTTGCGTGTTATTCGACGGAAGCGGAATGACTTTGTAGCCCAATCCCGTAACGCGCTTCGCGATGGCCGGTGCGAGGGCCTCGTCACCCTGATGCTTGACCGTCATCGTGCCCGCAGTGACCGAAACGGAGACGTCTTCCACCCCTTGCAGGCGGCGAACGGCCGTATCGATTTTCGAAGCGCAGGAAGCGCAGTCCATGCCCTCCACGCGATAGCGGCTCTGTTGTGTTGTCGAAGTCATAGCGAGGTTCCAATTTGCGTGTTGGACCCATTGCTACATCCTCTAGCTACTAGAGGAACAAGAGCGTTTTTGCAGTTTTTTGGGGCTGACTTCAGAAATACAGCTAAGGGACTGAAACGCTAAGCAATTTCGGATTTCATCCTCGCTATTGGAGTGGTCTTGCCGAAGCATGCGCCACAGTGACCGTGTTTCTGCCGGCTCGCTTTGCCTCGTAGAGAGCCGCGTCGGCGGTTTTCAGGAGATCCTCGAGCGTTTCCTGCGAGGTCCTGCCGCATGTCACGCCGAGGCTGGCCGTAACGTGCCCATCACCCAGTCCGCGATGCTGGATCCCGAGGGCCTCGATAGAGCGGCGCGTTCTCTCGGCTATGGCCGAGGCCACCTCGCAATTGGTATCGGGCAGTAGGACGAGAATCTCCTCGCCGCCGAAGCGGAACGCGGTTCCGTTGCCGCCGATCTCCTGTGAAATGCATTGGCAGACGGCCCGGATGCACGCGTCGCCCTCCACGTGCCCATGGACATCGTTGAAGAGTTTGAACCTGTCGATATCGAGCATGATGACGGCTATGGAGGCAATCTCTCCGTTTTTTCGCCAGATCGATGCCCGCACACGGTCGAGAGAATGGCGATTGAAAAGGCCGGTGAGTTCGTCCCGCTCCGATTTTTGCTCCAACTCGACATGCAGCAGGCTGCCGCGAAGCTGGTTGAGGAAGTTCAGCCGGTCCTTGTGCTCGGCAAAATAGGCGCTGAGCACGAGGAAGATCGTCAGTGTGACGTAGAAGGTGATGATGCCGGTATAGACGACATCGTCGAAGGCGCCGCTGAGTTTCGTGGTCGTGAATTGCACGGCACACATCAGGGCGAGGCCGAGGAGAATTGTCGGGAAGCGAGGTGCGAGCGCAATGACGAAGAACAGGAAAGCGGCGACGTTGCCGTTCTGGTAGACGAAGAGGTATGGGCTGCCGCTGTGCATGGCGATCGACATGGGCAGGGAGACGCCGAGCACCGCCACGCAGATCGCGAGAAGATCGTAATTCAGCGCGCTTGGCCAGCGTCGGAGCGCGATCACGCTGAACAGCGCAAAAGGTGTGAATATTCCGAAGCGTACCAGCACAAGCTGGGAAAAGACGTCCGCCATCATGGTGCGGTCGCCGAAATAGACGAGATCGTAGATCAGCGTGCCGACGACGGCCCATATCGGCGCTAGCCTCACTCGGTTCGCCGCATAGTCCTGCAGGAATAGTTTTTCTATCGCCGGTTTGAAACGAAGGAACCGAAACCCGTTCAGGATTTGACGGTCGACCTCTTCCAATGTCACGGCGCTCACCGATGTTACTCCGAACTCATGAGACAGATTTGCGTTTGATAACGCAAAAGTCTGATCAGTCTCTAAAGAGCGGTGAGGCCGTCGGTCGGACAAGCGTCCCGGATCGGGAAACTCTAAGGATACGCGCCCCGGCGCTCGAAGCGCCGATGGCCATTCAAATGGGCGCGTATCGTATTGGGTCGATTATGGTTTCAGGAGAACCTTGCCCGCCTTGCCGGGTGTCAGCGACGACTTCACCGCCTGTGCGATTTCCGTCATGTCATAGGCTGCTTCCACCGGCAGCTTGACCTCTCCGGCCGCAACGCGCGTGATCAATTCGCCGATCAGCCGCGTCCTTTCCTCGGTGGTCATGGCCGCGCTGATCTTGCTGCCCCAGAAGCCCTTGATGGTGAGCTGCTTGAAGATGACCGAGCCGGACGCGATTTGCATTGGCTTTCCGGCTGCCGTGCCGAAAGACACAAGCAGGCCGTTTTCGCCCAGAAGGTCGGCAAGATCGTTGCTCGCAACGCCTCCGACGGAATCGACGGCTGCCCGGATAGGGGCGTCGCCAACCATGGCGCGGACCTTCGTTTTCCAATCCGGAGTGGCTGTCGACACGGCGTTTTCGACGCCGAATGCTGCCAGTTCCTCTATTCCGGCGTCGCGGCGGACGAGGTTGATCGCATGCACACCGCGGCTATGCGCCAGCATGGCGAGCGTCTTGCCGACGGCTCCGTTCGCTGCGTTCTGGATGATCCACTCACCCTTCTGGACGTTGAGGAACTCCAGAAGCGCAATGGCGCTGAACGGCATGGCGATGAGCTGTGCGGCAGCTTCGTCGGTGATGACATCTGGCACAGGAACGAGGCTCGCCGCCGGCGCGATGAATTGCTCGGCCCAGGTGCCGTGAACGCCGGCTGCGACAACGCGCCTTCCGATGAATGCACTATCGACGCCCGTGCCGACCGCATCGACGATGCCCACCGCTTCGCTTCCACCGATTGCGGGCAGGACCGGCTTGTAGCCATAGGCGCCCCGTACCGTCCAAAGGTCGTGGTTGTGGATCGGCGACAGAATGGTGCGGATGCGCACCTGTCCGGCGACTGGCTGCGGCAAAGGCATCTCGGCAAGACGAAGAACTGCAGCCGGGTCGCCGAAGACTTCGTGAATGGCGCTACGCATTATGGTTTCCTTGCATGTTTGATGTGCTTGTCCTGGCTTTGCTCAAAGGCTGCCGGGGGCGGAAAGGGCTTGCTCGGTCGCAAACATGGCTTGATCGAGCGGTGTTTTGTCTTTTCCAAGTTTGGCGAGGATCGCCGCGCCAAGCCATAGGCTATAGAGCGAACGGGCCATCTTCTCCGGCACGCATGATGGCGAAATGGAACCGTCATCACGCCCCTCCGTCAGCGTGGTGGCAATGCGTCGGAGAAGGTCGTCGACACCGCCGAGAAGGATCACACGCATGCTTTCGGAAAGATCGGAGATTTCGGCCGCAAGCTTCACGACAAGGCAACGGTCGGCAAGGCTACCGGCATTGCCGTCGGCAAGCCATGCGTTCCAATAGTGCATCAACCGCTGACGCCCGTTTCCTTTCCAGCCGAAAAGCGTATCGAGGCGCTGCGCGTAGTCGGCACAATATTCCTTGAGCAGGGCGCAGCCGAACGCCTCCTTGGAGGCAAAATAATAATAGAAAGATCCTTTCGGAACGGCACTCTGTTCGAGCAGTTCCTTAAGCCCGACGCCCCCGAAACCCTTGCGCAATACGAGCTCTCGCCCGATCTCAAGGATATGGTTGCGTGTCAGATCAGATTTCTTTCTGGTCGCCATGGCCAGTGCGATAACAAATAATCGACCGGTCGTCTACAAGGCGGACGTTGTTTACATTCATATCAACGAAAGGGCCGCCAGCGATAGGATCAGGGCCGGAAACATCACGACCATACCGAGCTTGAGGAACGCCCATGCACCCATATGCAGACCTTCCCGACGAAGAGCGGCGAGCCACAGGATGGTGGCGAGCGACCCGGTGACGGAGAGGTTGGGGCCAAGATCGACACCGATGAGAACGGCCCCGGCAATGGCATCCGGAACATGCGCCGCCTGCACGGCGCTGCCCGCAAAGAGACCAGCCGGCAAATTGTTGACGAGGTTGGAAACGATCGCGACCGAAAGCCCGGCTGCTCCGACCGCCTGCGTTTGCGAAGTGGCCGCAAGCGATGCGAGCTGTCCGGACATAAGAGCGGTCAGGCCGGTGTGGTTGACCGCTTCAACGATGACGAAGAGGCCAGCGACGAGAGGCAATACGCTCCAGCTAATGCCACTCATAGTCTCGACGGGGCTCTGGCGCGTCAGGGCGAGGACAATGATGGTGGTGACGACACCGGCTGCGAAGGTTGGGATACCCAAATCCGCGTGCATAGCCGATGCGGCGATCAGGATGACCGCCGTCACCAGAAGCCCCCATCCGGCTAACTTGGCACTGTGCGAAAGAGCTGGCTCCTCTACATTGCGGGCGATGCTGTCTTCTGCAAGCGCATGTCTCTGCGTCCAGTACAGACAAGCGAAGGTCACGACGATCGAGACGATCGATGGGAGCAGGAACGTCGCCATCCAGCGGGAGAGGGGCGGCATTTCACCGCCGGCAAAAATCACCAGATTGGCCGGGTTGGAAATCGGCAAGACGAAACTGGCGGCATTGGCGATGAAAGCGCAGACCAGCAGGTAGGGCATTGGATCCCTGACCCGAGCCGCCCGGCAGGCGGCGTAAACGGCCGGTGTCAGAACCACCGCGGTCGCGTCGTTCGACAGAAACACCGTCACCACCACGCCGACGACATAGACGAGTAAGAACAGTCGTCGAGGCGAGCCTTTGGCGTGCGAAGTGGCTATTGCCGCTACCCAATCGAACAATCCCTCGCGGCGCGCTAGCTCAGACAGGAGCATCATGCCGATGAGGAACAGATAGACGTCGAACCCCTTATAGACGCCAGCCCATACGTCGGCGGGGCCGATCAACCGGAAAGCAAGGAGAAGAGCCGCGCCAAGAACGGCCCAGACCGCCTCAGGCCAGCGGAACGGGCGTGCGACAACGCCCAGGGCGGTTAGTCCGGCGATGCCCCAAGTGATGGCGGATTCGGTCATTCAGATAATCTTGGATACGGGTTGCAGGCGGTTATCTAGCATTCCCGACCTACAAGGCAAGCGATCATTGGCGGCATGGCACGCACGGTCTCACTTAGCTGCGGCGAGAGAGAGGTGTCCTCTCGGCACGATCGACGAGGACCGAGCATTCGGCGTGCTGGATGACATACTCCGTCGTCGAGCCGAAAATTCGGTCGAAAATATCCGAAGCATGTGTTGCAAGCACCAGCAGATCGGCTCTTTTCTCTTTGGCAACGAGAAGGAGCATCTTCGACGCCGTGCCGGTACGCACATCGATCTGGGCGTTGATGCCAAGACGCCTGCAGAGCACGCTGAGCTTTTCCTCCGCCTCGCCGATGGCCGAAACGGCTCTCACATCCGGGTTTTCGCGTGCGGATGGAAAACGTTCGATGATGTGCACCACCGTCAGTTCGCCGCCGGGCGTGAGGAGTGCGTTAGATGTGCGCAGCAAATGCTCGGCGCGCTCGCGGGAGCCCAGTCCGATCGCACAAATAACCCTGTCATACATTCCAATCTCCTTGCGTGTCTTAATGCTTGAGCAGCTCACGTCTTAAGTCGACGATCTCAAGTCGTGTTTGCCGAGGAAGCATACATCCACGCAGTGCATCGACAATGCAGCCATTCGTCAAGCTGCGTCCTCGGAAAACGCAAGCATCACGCATCCGAAACTTGCTCAGAGGGCACTTTCCGCCGGATGGCGGGCCACTATGGATGATTATGATCCTTGGCAAGCGATTCGGCGATCCCAACCCCTCTATCAGCTTCGATCTTGGTCGAGCTGATCGTCAAACACACCTCTCATCGCGGCTGAAGGAACGGGCAGGCGGAGAGGCTTGTGTAATTCATGGACATGCGACACCGGGAGCCTGCCGGCCGGAGGTAATGCTGCATCGCAAAAATAACTTAGCCGTCAAACGAGTTGCCAGATTGCGCTTTAAGTCAATAAATATCAGTATTTTAGATTGAATTCTGCTCGTTCTGCGTCAATCTGCCATAGTCTTAAATAGGCCCTGCGACATCCTGCACGCTTTTGCGCGGTGCACAATATGCATAGATCATTTCGCGAACAGCTTGCGGGTGGATCAACTATTCGGCGAGACGGATTGTGCTATTCTTGTCGCTGACAAGCGGCGAAAAGCCGGTCATATTAGCGCTCCGATATAGTCGATTGCCGCAAGCGTGTTCTGGGTTCGACGAAGGATGGATGTATCTGCCCTGCAGGTCATTCGCTCCTGTTCCATCGGCGGCCCTTCCTTGGTGACACAAATGGGAAAGGATGGGCCAAAGTGAGTGCTTCCTCCGCCAGCGACGGGATAATGGAGAGACGGGAGGTTCTCGGAACGAGCGCCTCGGAGGGCGCTGAGGCTCTTCAGATTATGTCCCATCAGTCCGCTGGTCGGGGCGCTGCCGCAAGTCTTGCGCCGGCTATTCTCTGTCTTTCCTCGCTATTGTGGATCGGCCAGGCCGCGATGCTGGCGATCGGCGTAGGCGCGATCAGCCAGGGTGGCGGCGTTGCCGAGGTGACAAATCCTGCCTTGCTTGTCGTGGGCCCTGGGATCCTGCGGGCGTTCTTGGATGCGGCAGGCGGTCGATTGGCCTTTCGCGCTGCCCGGCGCGAGCTGAGCATGCATCGGGCTGCTGCGACCGCCGTGCTTGCTGGGCGTTCGCCTCTCGATAGTGGTCGACCTGCATCCGGTCTGGCGGCGAGTGTCTTGGGCGAGCAGGCCGAGGCAATCGTTCCCTATCTTGCGCGCTTTCGACCTGCCCGGATGAAAGCAACGGTCGTGCCTCTGGTCATGCTGGTGTGCATTCTGCCCATTTCGTGGGTCGCAGCGCTCATCCTGACTTTCTGCGCACCGCTTATCCCAATCTTCATGGCGTTGATCGGATGGCGCGCCAAGGCAGCCAGCGAGAAACAGCTTGCCGAGATGGGTGGTATCAATGCCTTTCTGCTCGACCGGCTCCGTGGCCTTGCAACCATCCGCGCGCTGGATGCCGTCGATACGACGGCCATGCGACTACGAGCGGATGCGGACTCATTGCGGATTCGCACCATGGCCGTGCTGAAGATCGCCTTTCTGTCTTCCGCCGTGCTCGAATTCTTCGCTGCGCTCGGCGTGGCCGCTACCGCAGTCTATGTCGGTTTCAGCCTGTTGGGGTCGATCGATATCGGCACCTGGGAGGGCCGGTTGACGCTCAGCCAAGGGCTTTTCATTCTCCTGCTCGCTCCGGCCTTCTTCGAGCCGCTGCGCGAATTGTCCGCCGTCTGGCATGATCGTGCGGGCGGCGAAGCGGCGCTTGCGGCGTTGAAGGCACTCGCGTCGTCGCAGCAAACCATTCTTGGCGGCAGCGATGCGAAACCGGTCTTGTCCGTTGGCCCGGCATCGATGGAGATCGAAGGGCTGGTCTTTCGCCACGCGCCTGGGCGCAAAGCCGTTATCGATCATCTCGATTTGTCGATTGCTCCCGGAGAGCATGTCGCGCTCTGGGGCGCCAGCGGCTCCGGCAAGACCACGATCCTGTCCCTGATGGCGGGGCTGGCACGGTCAGAGGCCGGCGTGGTGCGCATCGCCGGCATACCGTTGCGTGACGATAATGCCGATAGCCTGCGCCGCCGCATGGCGTGGATCGGTCAAGCGCCGCATGTTTTTGCCGGAAGCGTCATGCGCAACGTGGCGCTCGGACGCAAGGGCATCGACGGTACGGCGGTTGCGCGCGCACTTGACGGTGTCGCACTCGATAAGGTCTTCACGCCGGAGCGCGTGGCGACGGTCGGGGAAGGTGGCCTCGGTCTCTCCGGTGGTGAAGCGCTGCGGCTTGCGCTGGCGCGCATGATGGTCGATGAGCACGCGGATATCATTCTTGCTGATGAACCGACCGCGCATCTCGACGCGGAGACGGCCTCTGCCGTCACGGATGCACTGCTCGCACTCGCCAAAGGGCGTATTTTGATCGTGGCGACGCATGACCCGGTATTGGCCGGGCGTCTCGGCCGGATCGTCCGCCTGGACGCGCAATCGCAAGGGGTTGCAGCATGAAGGGCGCCATCAAGACGCTTTTGCCTGTCGTGAAACTATTCTGGAGCGAGCGCGGTGCGAGCCTTGCATCGGGTGCCGGCCTTTCTACCTTGGCCATGCTCGCCGGTGGCGGTTTGCTCGGTCTCTCCGGCTGGTTCATCACGGCTTCGGCCTTTGCCGGCCTGACGGTTGCGAGCGCCATGGTCTTCGACGTCTTTATGCCGTCTGCGGGCATTCGCCTGCTGGCAATCGGTCGAACGGCGTCGCGTTACGGCGAGCGGCTCGTCACGCATGACGCAACGCTCAAGGTGCTTGCGGCACTGCGCGAACGGCTGTTTCGCGGCTGGGCGGAGCCCGCCGCCGCAGCCCGGATGATCCGCCGCCCGGCAAAGCTGCTGTTTCGGCTGACGAACGATGTCGATGCGCTCGATTCGCTCTATTTGCGCGTATTGGTTCCGGCCGTTGTCGCCATACTTGCCGCTTGTGCAGTGACGATCGCGCTCTGTTTCATCGATCCGGCACTGGGCGCCCTTGCCGGGCTGTGGCTCGTCATCGTCTGTCTCGGCCTTTCTTTTGTCGGTGGACGTATGGCGCTGAAGCCGGGACGCCGACGCGCACATGCGATGGAAGCGCTGCGAGCCCGGAGCATCGATCTCGTCGCTGGCCAAACGGAGCTGTCAATGGTCGGGCAATTGCAGGCTCAGAGGATCGCCGTTGCCGAAGCCGACAAGCGTCTTGCGAAAGCGGACGATGCCCTGAACCGGATAGACAGTGTTGTCGCTGCCGGCTTCTCGCTTGCTTCCACATTGCTGCTGACCGCCACCCTGTTGACGGTCGCCTTGCTCGCCAAACAGGGGACGATCGGCGCGCCTGCGGCAGCCTTGGCGTTGCTTGTCGCCTTCGCTGCCACCGAGCCTTTCGCGGCGATGCGCCGCGGAGTTCTCGAACTTGGACGGACGTTGCTCGCAGTCAGGCGCATCTCGCCTCGGCTCAAAGCTGAGGCAGCAGCGCAAACTATGGCAAGACCGGCCATCGGCTACGCCTTTCAACTTACGAGCGTCCTTGCAGGGCATGAGGAAAAGGCACGGCCGGTGCTGCAAGACCTTTCCTTGTCGCTGGCTGTTGGAGAACGGCTGGCCGTGATCGGCCCGAGCGGTGTCGGTAAATCGACGTTGCTGGCGCTGCTTGCCGGCGAGATCGTGGCAGGCGGCGGATCGGCTGCGTGCCTGCCTTCCGCAAGGCTGACGCAGCGCAGCGAACTGTTTCAGGACACGGTGCGCGGCAACCTGCAACTGGCGGCGCCGGATGCGGATGACCATCAATTGCGCAAGGCACTCGCGGCAGCAGGGCTGCTGTTGGACGTCGAAGCCTTGCCGCACGGTCTTTCCACACGGCTTGGCGAAGGAGGCGCCGGCCTGTCCGGCGGCCAATTGCGCCGGCTGGCCCTCGCAAGGCTCCTATTGCGCGACGCGCCGCTCTGGCTGCTCGATGAGCCGACGGAAGGCCTCGATGGGAGGACGGCCGGGGCGGTGCTCGATGGGCTCGCTTCGGTCGCCGCTGGACGCAGCCTCATCATTGCGACGCATATTCGCCGGGAAGCCGCTTTGGCCGACCGGATCGCACTGCTGGATGGCGGTCGCATCGCCGCAAGCGCAGTCCGCGGCGCCATGGAATTCGAAATGCTTCTCGACCGGCTTCGGCCGGACTGAGGGGTCAGTAACATGCCTGCGGCGCGTCGAATGGCGCCGCATTCCTGTCAGACACACCGTAGGGGGTGGGAGAAAGACTATGGAACTCGATATCGTGGCGCTATCGCGCCTGCAGTTTGCCATGACAGCGCTGTACCACTTCTTATTTGTGCCGCTGACACTCGGCCTGTCCGTGCTGCTTGCCATCATGGAAACGACCTACGTCATGACCGGCCGGCAGATCTGGCGTCAGATGACGAAGTTCTGGGGAACGCTCTTCGGCATCAACTTCGTGCTTGGGGTCGCCACCGGCATCGTGATGGAATTCCAGTTCGGCATGAACTGGAGCTATTACAGCTATTATGTCGGCGATATTTTCGGTGCCCCCCTGGCGATCGAAGGCTTGATGGCCTTCTTCCTCGAGGCGACCTTCGTCGGCCTGTTCTTCTTCGGCTGGGACAAACTATCCAAGGTCGGGCATCTCGTTGCCACCTGGGCCGTTGCACTCGGTTCGAACTTCTCGGCCTTGTGGATCCTGATCGCCAACGGCTGGATGCAGAACCCGGCGGGTTCGGCGCTCAATCCGCAGACCATGCGCATGGAGATTGTCAGTTTCTTCGACGTCGTCTTCAATCCGGTGGCGCAGGCAAAATTCGTCCACACGGTTTCGGCCGGCTACGTCTGTGCTTCCGTTTTCGTTCTCGGCGTTTCGGCCTGGTATCTTCTGAAGGGGCGCAGCGTCGAACTGGCAAAGCGCTCGATGACGGTTGCGGCCTCCTTCGGTCTGGCCTCGGCGCTTTCAGTGGTCGTGCTGGGTGACGAAAGCGGCTATCTGACGACAGAGCATCAGAAGATGAAGCTCGCGGCGATCGAAGGCATGTGGAAGACGGAGCCGGCACCGGCCGCCTTCACGGCCTTCGGCTTCCCGGACCAGGAGGCCCGCGAGACCCATTACGCCGTGCATATTCCGTGGGTGATGGGCCTGATCGGCACGCGATCGCTGACGACAGAGATCCCAGGTATCGACAAGCTCGAGCAGGAGGCCAAGGACAATATCCGCCAGGGTATCAAGGCCTATGATGCGCTGACGAAGATCCGCGCGGCAAAGCCGGCAGCGGCGGGCGATGCCTCGCAGGATGTTGCCACAGCCGAGGCTCGCTCGTCCTTCGAGGATATCGGGCATCAGCTCGGCTACGCTCTCCTGCTCAAGCGCTACGTCAATGACCCGCGTCAGGCGACGGAGGAGCAGATCGCACAGGCGGCGCGGGATACCATCCCGCATGTGCCGACGCTGTTCTGGTCCTTCCGCATCATGGTCGGGCTCGGCATGTTCTTCATCCTGCTGACGACGGTCTTCTTCTGGCTGTCGGCCCGCCGCAAGCTCGACAAGTATCCGCTGCTGCTGCGGATTGCCGTTTTTGCGATCCCGCTGCCGTGGGTCGCGATCGAGCTCGGATGGGTGGTTGCCGAATTCGGCCGTCAGCCCTGGATCATCGAAGGCGTGCTGCCGACCGCCGCGGCCGTCTCCAATCTCGGTGCCGGCACGGTGCTGCTGACAATCCTCGGCTTTGCGGCTCTTTATACCGTCCTCATCGTCATCGAGATGACGCTGATGATCAAGGCGATCCGCAAGGGGCCTGATCCGGATGACAAGCCGGAGGCCAAGCTGATTTCCGAAAATCTCGTTCCGGCTGCGGAGTGACCTGCCATGATCCTGCATGAATTGATCGACTACGAGACCCTGCGCATCATCTGGTGGCTGCTCCTCGGCGTATTGCTGATCGGTTTCGCCGTGACCGATGGTTTCGACCTGGGCGTCGGCACGCTTCTTCCCTTCGTTGCAAAGACGGATACGGAGCGGCGCATTGCCATCAACTCGATCGGCCCCACCTGGGAAGGCAACCAGGTTTGGCTGATCCTTGGCGGCGGCGCCATCTTCGCCGCCTGGCCGCCGCTCTATGCCGTATCCTTCTCCGGCTTCTATCTTGCCATGTTTGCCATTCTGTTCGCGCTGATCCTGAGGCCGGTCGCCTTCAAGTATCGCTCGAAGCGCGACAGCGCCGGCTGGAAGGCTGGCTGGGACTGGGCATTGTTCATCGGAGGTTTCGTTCCCTCGCTGATTTTCGGCGTAGCGGTCGGAAACGTGCTGCAGGGCGTCCCCTTCCGGTTCGACGAGGACATGCGGATCTACTACGAAGGATCCTTCTTTGCGCTCCTGAACCCCTATGCTCTTCTCTGTGGCTTGCTATCGGTCGCCATGCTGGTCATGCACGGCGCAGCCTGGCTTCAGGTCAAGACCGACGGGATCGTTGCGGAGCGAGCCCGCCGCTATGGCAGTGTTGCCGCGCTGGCGGTGATCGTGCTCTTTGCCCTGGGTGGTCTGTTCCTCTGGATCGGGATAGACGGCTATCGCATCTCCAGCGCAATTGACGCGGCCGGACCTTCCAACCCGCTGCTCAAGACCGCCGAGCATAGCCCGGGAGCCTGGCTTGCCAATTACAGCGCACATCCGTGGATGATCGTTGCCCCGGTGCTTGGCTTCGTCGGCACGGCTGCGGCCCTGCTGGCGCTGCTCGGTCGGCGGGAGGTGATGGTATTGCTGTTCAGCAAACTCGCGATCTTCGGCATCATTTCGACCGTCGGCTTGTCGATGTTTCCCTTCCTCTTGCCGTCTTCGCTTGACCCGCGATCCAGTCTGACGGTTTGGGACGCTTCGTCCAGTCACATGACGCTGTTCATCATGCTTGTCGTTACGATCATCTTCCTGCCGATGATCCTGGCTTACACCGCCTGGGTCTATCGCGTGCTGTGGGGCAAGGTCGACGCGAAGACCGTCAACGACAAGGGCGGTCACGCCTACTGATCCTGAAGGAGATTTTGTATGTGGTACTTTGCCTGGCTTCTCGGCTTTCCTCTTGCCGCCGCTTTCGCCGTCCTCAACGCCATGTGGTATGAGCTTGTCGACGATCGGGCCAAACAGAAGGCTGGCCGGCCTGACGGGAAGTAATCCCGGCGACCTATCTTGTTTGCAAGGCGGCATGCCGGGTTCACCGGTTTGCCGCCTTGGCTCGCCGGTCTCTTTCGGGTGGGATCAATGCCCGAGTTTGGTGCAGTCAATCCTGCAGGCCTCAGCTCTCGGCGAGAATGCGGTCACTCGCTTGCCCGAACGCATGCGCCGATTTAAATGACTTGAACGACGTGCAACAATATACCATCAATGCTGGTCAGGACGACTTCCTGACAGTCCGACGCGGAGCATTGACATGAAGAACTGGCACCCCGATCTCAGCCGCTCTCCAAACCCGCGTTACATCGCCATCGCCGACCTGATCGAGATGGATCTGCGTAGCGGCATATTGGTGGCGGGCGACAGGTTGCCGCCGCAGCGGGAACTGGCCAAGCGACTGAGCATCGATTTTACGACGGTCGCACGCGGCTATGTCGAGGCTCAGAAGCGCGGATTGGTCGGCTCGCACGTCGGCCGGGGAACGTTCGTGACCGCCGGCCAAGGCCAGGAAGCCAAGAGTTTCGCCATTGATATGGCTCCTGATCCACGGCGGGCATCCCTGGTTGATTTCTCGATGAACCTGCCACCCGATCCGACCGATCCCGACCTCATTGCTCGGATGCGCGAAGGCATGTCGGCGGTGGCGGCCAATCTCGTTTCATTGCTGCGCTATCAGGATTTCGGCGGTTCCGGCATGGACAAGGAGGCGGCCGCCGGTTGGCTCGCCCGTCGCGGCCTGCTGCCGCCACAGGAGCGCATTTTCATCACGCCGGGAGCGCATCCAACATTGCTTGCAGTTTTTGGTTTGCTTGCAAGGCCGGGCGACGTGGTGTTTTCCGAAGACATCACCTATGCCGGCATGCGTTCGATCGCGGCTCAACTGCGTCTCAATCTCGTCGGCCTCCGGATGGACGAGCAGGGCATTTTGCCGGATGCCTTTGCCGAGGCGTGTGAAAAGATGCGCCCGAAGGCGCTTTACCTCAATCCGACGCTGCAGAATCCGCTGACACTGACGATACCGGAGGAGCGTCGCCGGGAGATCGCCGCGGTTGCCCGCCGCTATCAGGTTCCCATCGTGGAAGACGATGCCTACGGCTTCGTTCCAGCGCAGGGGCCGCAGCCGATTGCAGCGATAGCGCCGGACCTGACATGGCATATTGGCGGCTTGGCCAAATGCATCGGAGCAGGCCTTCGCCTTGCCTATGTTGTCGTGCCTGAAGGCAAGGCGGTTTGGCCGTTCGTCAGCGCCATGCGGACCGGCAATGTCATGGCGTCGCCCCTGACTATGGCGTTGGCGACGCGGTGGATCGAGGACGGTACCGCCGACGCCATCTTGCGTTTCGTGCGTGCCGAGGCCGCGGAACGCCAAGCCATGGTCTCAAACGCACTTCCACCTGGCAGCTATCGATTCGATCCGATCAGCTTTAACATCTGGTTGCCGCTGACCAACGGTTGGACGCGATCTACCTTCACCAATCACATGCGCAACTCCGGTATGGGGGTTGTGGCAAGCGACGCCTTCACCGTCGACGGTCCTGCATCCGAGGCCGTGCGGGTTTGCCTCGGTGGTCCCATCGGCCGCGACAGGCTGAAGGGTGCGCTGGACTTCATGGCGCATGCGCTGGAAGGCCCGCCCGAAATGGTCGCCTCCGCTTTCTAATTCGCCGTGGCTCTGTGCTGGCTATATTGTATGCACGATGAATGCATTCCGGCATCGCAGCGTTTGCCATTTTTGCTGCGTCATTCTGGCGGATGGACTCGCATATTGCTTCATTGTATCTATATTGAATGCAAGCAATATGGCCATTGAATGTATAGCTCGATGGTCTCTTTTGAAAGCGAGAGCGCCATGGATACCGAATATCCCCCGTTAAGCCCGTTGCAGACCGGCCTTCGCTGCCGTTGCCCGCGCTGCGGTCAAGGGCGCATGTTCGATGGATTTCTGACTTTGCGCAAGCAATGCGAAGCGTGCGGTCTGGATTATTCCTTTGCCGACCCTGCCGATGGACCGGCTTTCTTCGTCATTTGCTTCGCCTGCATTCCGAGCGTGCTGCTCGGTGTGTGGCTCGAAGTCGCCTTTTCCGCGCCGATCTGGGTTCACTTCCTGGTGACGGGGCCGTTCATGCTGGCGACCTGCATTCCACCGTTGCGACCGCTCAAAGGTTGGTTGGTTGCGAGCCAGTATTTCTACAAGGCCGAGGAGGGCAAGCTCGCCCGCCTGCCGGAAACCGAGACGCTGCACTCGGCAAACTAATGCTGTGGGGACATCTTCAATTGATGGTGGCAGCAGCAAGACGGATGATGGCACCACTTATGCCCTGTGGATGCGACTCTTATGATCGAAGTTAGATTCGACGATGGTCTGAACAAAAAATGAAGCTGCCGAAGCGGCAGTTTTTGAGGTGGTGCACCTCACAATAGATAGCCCCGAGTAATAGTCTGGAAATATTCAAAATGGTGGATTGGTTCCCTATAGTCTTCATCGTGTTCAAGGTTCTTGTGCTAGGCACGGGTATGTACTTCGCCATCAAGTGGCATCACGATCAGGCGAAGAAGAAATAATAAAACAGCGGGCCGTCACGGGCGGCACGCCGGCCGTAGGTCCTTGTCGGCCCTATACAGAACTCTTTGCGCTTAGCACCGGATATCAACGCTTCGGCATCGCGGTGCCTATCTCGCACTGCACATTCGACCAAATAGACCGTCATTCTTGTCAAAAAAGTATCGGCTAAGCGTACAAGGCGTAGTAGCGGCAGGTTGCCGCACGGCGTAGATTTGACCTCATGGAAGACGTTATGGCCTCTGGGAGGAGGCGCCGCAGCCCTGGTGGCGTGCGGACGGACGAAAGGAGGCTAGCTGATGAACCCCGATTTGGAAGTGGTCGCGATCGGCAGCGGCGAGTCCTTCAAGGCCTGGGAGCACGGCTATCCCTACCGTACGGTTCGTTGGCATTTTCATCCCGAGTACGAGATCCACCATGTTGTCGCGACCACGGGGCAATATTTCGTCGGCGACTTTATCGGTGAATTCGAGCCGGGCAATCTTGTCCTGACTGGCCCTAACCTGCCGCATAACTGGGTGAGCGATGTGCCGGCGGGCATGACGCTTCCTCTGCGTTGCCGCGTTCTGCAATTCTCCGAATCCTTCCTGGCGGAAGCAAGCCGGGTCTTTCCGGAATTGTCCGCCTGCGCGGCCATGCTGGAAACAAGCCGTCGCGGAGCACTCTTCACGCCCGAAACCGCTGCCATTGTTGGCCCAATCCTCGGTGAGCTTGTCGAGGCGACAGGTATTCGCCGCATCGAACGTTTTATGAGCGTTCTCAGTGCGATGAGCCGCGCTGAAGGCACGCGCACGCTTGCGAGCGCCGGCTATCAGCCCGATCCGTCTGGTTTCATGTCCGCAGGTGTCAATCAAGCTCTGGCCTACATCAACACGCACCTGACGGAGCCCTTCAGCGAAGGAGACCTTGCCGCGTTGACGGGCCAGAGCGCGAGCGCTTTTTCGCGCAGTTTTCGCCGGCATACCGGGATGGCGCTGGTGCAATATGTCAATCGGCTGCGCATCAACTTCGCCTGTCATCTGTTGATGACCAAGACGGAGATGACCATCACCGACATCTGCTTTGCCGCGGGTTTCAACAATATCTCGAACTTCAATCGGCGTTTTCTGGATCAGAAGGGCATGGCACCCTCGCGGTTCAGATCGCTATTGGCACAGCACGCACGCGCGGTGGAGGCCGCCTAAAAAGGGAGGAACGGGAGGAGCTCAGCATTCAGGACAAGCGAACGGGCCGGCATCACAGCAGCCCGAAGGAGAAGGCTTGTCCAAAATTTACCGCCGCGTCGATCGGGTCACCGGTCGCGGGCGAGCATCAAGCAAGAGCATCGCGCGCTGACCGCCGTGATGACTGAGGGAAACCATTACCATTTGGAACGGAGAAATTCCAATGAACCATTTCGCATCCAAAATCGCCGGCGCCGCCGCGCTCACAATCGGTCTTATGACCGGCACATCCGCCTTGGCGCAATCCGCCAAGGTCACGGACGCGACCGTCGCCTTTCTGATGCCGGACCAGAGCTCCACGCGCTATGAAGAGCATGATTTCCCCGGCTTCCAGGCCGAGATGAAGAAGCTCTGCGCCGGCTGCAAGGTCATCTATCAGAACGCCAATGGCGACGCCTCGCGCCAGCAGCAGCAGTTCAATTCGGCGATTTCGCAGGGCGCGAAAGCGATCGTGCTCGACCCGGTGGATTCGACGGCCGCCGCTTCGCTTGTGAAGCTCGCGCAAAGCCAGGGCGTGCGCGTCATCGCCTATGATCGCCCGATCCCGTCGGCTGCCGCCGACTACTATGTCTCCTTCAACAACGAAGAGATCGGCAAGATGATCGCCAAGTCGTTGGTCGATCATCTGAAGGCGAAGGGCGTGAAGGCAGGCGATGGTGGTCTTCTCGAGATCAACGGTTCACCGACCGACGCTGCTGCCGGTCTGATCAAGAAGGGCATCCATGCAGGTCTCGCCGATGGCGGTTATCCGGTGCTTGCCGAATTCGATACGCCGGAATGGGCGCCGCCGAAGGCGCAGCAATGGGCAAGCGGCCAGATCACCCGCTTCGGCAAGAAGATCCTCGGCGTCGTTGCCGCCAATGACGGCACGGGTGGTGCAGCCGTCGCCGCCTTCAAGGCGGCAGGCTTCGACCCGGTTCCGCCGGTGACGGGCAACGATGCCACGATTGCCGGCCTGCAGCTCATCATTTCCGGCGATCAGTACAACACCATCTCAAAGCCGAGCGAGATCGTTGCCGCTGCCGCTGCCAATGTTGCGATCGAATTGCTGTCGGGCGAGACCCCCAAGGCCGATACGAAGCTCTTCGATACGCCGACCAGGCTCTTCACGCCGGCTCTGGTCACGGCTGACAACCTCAAGGCAGAAATCATCGACAAGGCCGTCAACGGCAAGCCGATCCAGACGCCGGCCCAGCTCTGCATGGATCGCTATGCTGACGGCTGCAAGAAGCTTGGCATCGGCAGCTGAGAGCTGCTTCCTCCCAGTCTCCGGTCGCTTCGGCGGCCGGAGACGAACGCAATCGATAGCATCCCAACCCGAGAAGGTGGCCTGTCATGAGTGACGCTTCCGATCATAGAACCCCGTCGGGCGAGCTTGTGCTCAGCCTCAAAGGGGTCTCCAAGCACTTCGGCGCCGTCTCGGCACTGACGGATATCAACCTCGATGTACATGCAGGCGAAGTCGTGGCCTTGGTCGGCGACAATGGCGCGGGCAAATCGACGCTCGTCAAGGTTCTGGCCGGCGTCCACCAGCCGAGTTCAGGCACCATCACGTTTCGTGGCAAGCAGGTGACGCTCAGCGATCCCGCAACCGCACTTGATCTCGGCATCGCCACGGTCTTTCAAGACCTGGCGCTTTGCGAGAACCTCGATGTTGTTGCGAACATCTTTCTCGGCCGCGAAATGAGCCCGTTGAAGCTCGATGAAACGGCGATGGAGGTTCGCGCCTGGACGCTTCTCAACGAATTGGCGGCCCGTATCCCGAGCGTTCGCATCCCCATCGCCTCGCTTTCGGGCGGTCAACGGCAGACCGTGGCGATCGCCCGCTCGCTGCTGCTCGAACCGAAACTCATCATGCTAGATGAGCCGACCGCAGCGCTTGGGGTGGCGCAGACAGCCGAGGTGTTGAACCTCATCGAGCGCGTCCGCGACAAGGGTCTCGGCGTCATCATGATCAGCCACAACATGGAGGATGTCCGCGCCGTCGCCGACCGCATCGTTGTCCTGCGCCTCGGCCGCAACAATGGTGTCTTTTATCCAGACACCTCGAACCAGGAACTCGTCAGCGCCATCACGGGTGCGGCGGAGAATTCCGTGTCGCGACGCGCCGTGCGCCGTCAGGCCCAACAGGAACAGAGAGAAGGGGGCCAGCCATGAGCCAGGACAGCAAGCAGTCAGCCGTGCTGCTCGACCGCAGCGACATTCGGGTCAATCATGAAACCGGGCTCATGGCCACCATTCGCTCGTCTATCGATAAGGTTCGTTCCGGCGATCTTGGCTCGCTGCCCGTCGTCGTCGGCCTCGTCATCATCTGGACTGTGTTCGGTACGCTGAACCCGACATTCCTCTCCAGCAATAATCTTGCGAACCTGCTGTTCGACGCCTCAACCGTCGGCATCATCTCGCTCGGCATTGTCTGCGTGCTGATGGTCGGCGAGATCGACCTTTCGGTGGGATCGATCAGCGGCTTCGCCTCGGCCATGGTCGGCATGTTCTGGGTCAACGAAGGCTGGCCGGTGGTCTTGGCGATCCTCGCGGCACTCGCCGTCGGCGGCGTGATCGGCGCCATCTATGCGGTGCTGTTCAATCGGCTGGGCATGCCGAGCTTCGTTGCCACGTTGGCCGGGCTGCTTGCCGTGCTCGGCATGCAGCTTTATCTGCTCGGCGCAACCGGTTCGATCAATCTGCCCTATGGCTCGGCGATCGTGAATTTTGGTCAGCTCCTCGTCATTCCCCGTCCGCTTGCCTATGTCTTCGCGCTCGTTCCGGGTGGCGTGATGTTGGTGACCGGCTTGAGCGCTGTGCGCCGCCGCAAGCAGGCCAACCTGTCTGCCCCTTCCATCGGTGGCCTGGTCGCGAAGGCCGCCGCCATCACGGTGGCCCTTGAGTTCGTCGCTTTCTACCTCAATCAGGATCGCGGCATTCCGTGGATGTTCGCCGTGTTCGTGGTGCTTGTTATCGTCATGGATTATGCGTTGACGCGCACGCAATGGGGCCGCTCGATGTCCGCCGTCGGCGGGAACCGCGAGGCGGCACGCCGCGCCGGCATCAATGTGGGCCGGATCTATACCAGCGCTTTCGTTCTCTGCGCCATGTTTGCAGCGCTTGGCGGCGTGCTGGCGGCCGCGCGCCTGGCATCGGCCAGCCAGCAGGCCGGCAGCGGCGACGTCAATCTGAATGCCATCGCTGCAGCGGTTATCGGCGGCACGAGCCTCTTCGGCGGCCGCGGCAGCGCCTATTCGGCCCTGCTTGGCATCATCGTCATCCAGTCGATCGCCAGTGGCTTGACCATGCTCGATCTGTCCTCGGCGCTTCGCTACATGATCACCGGTGCAGTTCTGGCCATTGCCGTCATCGTCGACTCGCTCGCCCGTCGTTCCCGCGCCTCGCATGGGCGTGGCTGATTTCTTCAAAAAGGTAAGGATTGTTATGAGACAGGATTTTGCCGGCAAAGTCGCCGCCATCACCGGGGCTGCGTCTGGAATTGGTCTGGAATGCGCCAAAGCACTATTGAACGAGGGCGCCAGCGTCGCCCTTGTCGACAGAGCGGAAGACAGCCTGAAAAGTCTCTGCGCCGAATTAGGGCCGAATGCGCATCCCGTGGTCGTCAATCTTCTCAACCCCGAGAGTGTGGCCACCATGATGCCGCAGATCCTCGACAAGTTCGGCAGGCTCGATATCTTCCACGCCAACGCCGGCGCCTATATCGGCGGCGAAGTGGCGGAAGGCGATCCAGACGCCTGGGACAGAATGCTTGATCTCAATATCAACGCGGCCTTCCGCTCGGTGCGGATGGTGCTGCCGCACATGATCGAGCGAAAAACGGGCGATATCATCATGACCAGTTCGATCGCCGGTCTCGTGCCCGTGGTCTGGGAGCCGATCTACACGGCTTCCAAGCATGCCATCCAGGCGTTCACGCATACGGTGCGGCGTCAGGTGGCCAAGCACGGCATCCGCGTCGGCGCAGTCGCACCTGGTCCGGTTGTGACCGCACTAATCAGCGACTGGCCGCAGGCAAAGCTCAACGAGGCCATCGCCTCGGGTGGCTTGATGGAGGCGACGGAAGTGGCGGAAGCGGTTGTCTTCATGCTATCGAGGCCGCGTAACATCGTAATCCGGGATCTGGTGATCCTGCCTTTGAGTACGGATCTCTGATGACGGCACCTTATTTCATCGGCATCGATGTCGGCACGGGCAGCGCCCGGGCCGGCGTGTTCAATGCGGACGGCCAACTGCTCGCCGCAGCGAAGCGGCCGATCACCATCTGGCATGAGGCTGGCAGCATCGTCGAGCAGTCGAGCGAGCAGATATGGAAAGCGGTCTGCGATAGTGTGAAAGAGGCTGTCGCCACGGCGAAGATTGCGGCCAGCGATGTCGCCGGTATCGGCTTCGACGCGACCTGCTCCTTGGTTGCGGTAAAGGCGGATGGCAGCCCCGTGGCTGTGGGACCATCTAAAGACGCCAATCGCAATATCATCGTCTGGATGGATCATCGTGCCGCGGGCGAGGCCGCGGAGATCAATGCCGGAAACCATGCCGTGCTTCGTTACGTCGGTGGCCGTATATCGCCGGAAATGGAAACGCCGAAGCTGCTTTGGCTGAAGCGAAATTTGCCGGGGGCCTTCGCCACGGCAGGCCATTTCTTCGATCTCGCCGACTATCTGACCTGGCGCGCAACGGGTTCGCTGCAGAGATCGGTATGCACGGTGACATGCAAATGGACCTACCTCGCCCATGAGAAACGCTGGGATGCGCAATATTTCAAGGATATTGGCCTTGGCGAACTCGCCGACGAAGGCTTCGTGCGGATCGGCACAGAGATCGTCGAGCCGGGCACTGCTCTCGGTGAAGGCCTGAGCGAAGCCGCCGCCCACGATCTCGGCCTTGTTGCCGGCACGCCGGTCGGCGCGTCGTTGATCGATGCGCACGCAGGCGGCGTCGGTACGCTGGGCGGGAAGGACCCGGAGGGTAAGGCCGATGTTCGAAACAGGCTCGCCTACATCTTCGGCACGTCGGCATGCTCCATGGCCTCAAGCGAGGCGGCCGTGTTCGTCGATGGCGTCTGGGGTCCCTATTATTCGGCCATGGTCCCCGGCCTCTGGCTGACCGAAGGTGGCCAGTCGGCCGCGGGAGCGGCGATCGATCATCTGGTCACGATGCATCCTGCCGCCGCCGAGGCGCGTGCCAAGGCTGAAGTCGAGCGTCTGTCACTCGTCGCCTGGCTCGACCAGCAGGCAAAGAAGGCTTCGCAGAACGCTTCCGATGCAGTGAAGCTCGCGCAATCCATCCAGGTCGTTCCCGAATTTCTCGGTAATCGTTCGCCTTATGCTGATCCCGATGCGCGCGCTGTCATCTCGGGCCTCGGGCTGGAAACCGGCATCGACGATCTGGTCGCTCTCTATGTCGCCGGCCTATGCGGCATTGGTTACGGTCTCAAGCAGTTGCTTGACAAGCTGGAGCGGGATGGCATCGCTTGCGATCTCATCATTGCCAGCGGCGGCGCTGCCCAGAGCGGCCTTGTGCGCCAGCTTCTGGCGGATACGACGGGCCGACCGGTCGCCGTCGCCGACACGGAAGAACCCGTTCTTCTCGGCGCTGCCATGCTCGGTGCCACGGCTGCCGGGCATTGCGGTTCGCTTGTGGAAGCGATGGCCGCCATGTCGCGACTGGCAAAGAGGTACGAGCCCGTGGATGGTGCTCTCAAGGCATTGCACGAGCGACGTTACGAAGCTTTCGAGCTGTTGCAAGCTGCCGATCGCAGCATTCGCGCACTGATGGCATCCTGAGCTCTGCTACCGGCACCGTTCAATCGCGGTGACGCAATGCTTCGAGAACGACGGCAAGGGCGGATGAGGGTTGGCGGCGGCTCGGATAATAGAGATGGTAGTCCGTCCACGGCGGGCACCAGTCCTCCAGCACACGAGCAATGTGGCCGCTTTCACAGTGGGGGAGCGCCAGCCCGTCAGCAGCTAGGCTAGGCCACAGCCGTCCAATGCGGTGGCCGGAACCTGATGGATGCCATTGAACGTCACGCGGGAGTTTATCAATGCAGCTCATAAGTCCATGCGCAGATTCGCCTCTACAGTCCCGCGGCTCTTGAGCTAGATTAACTTCATGTGATTGCATCGTCTTCTGAAAGGGAAGCCAATATGGATATCAAGAGGAACGGGACGCAGCCTTCCGGCAAGGGGCCGGCGGATTGGTTCACAGGCACGGTGCGGTTAGATCCGCTATTTGCCGCAAACGATGCGCGTCGTGCTGCCTCCGCAAGCGTTACCTTCGAGCCCGGCGCGCGCACTGCATGGCATACCCATCCGCGAGGCCAGACGCTGATCGTCACCGCTGGTCTTGGTCTCGTCCAGCGCGAAGGCGGTCCGGTCGAGGAAATTCGCCCGGGGGATGTCGTGTGGTTCGAGCCGGGTGAGAGACATTGGCATGGCGCCTCGCCGACGACGGCCATGACCCATATCGCTATCCAGGAACACCTCGACGGCAAGGTCGTAGATTGGATGGAGCATGTCACCGACGCTGAATATCAGGGAAGATGACTCAACCTGGCGGCAAGCACTACGGTTGTAGCAGGCTCGACATCGGCCGGAACGCTTCCGCCACCATTTCCGCGAGTTCCCGGATCGCCGGGCTCGAATGATAGGGATTGCGCCGAAGCACGACACGGGAGGAATCGACCGGGGGAAAACCATCCTCGATCGTCAGTTCCCTGCAACCATGGGGAATGTTGCTGCGCGATAGCGTCGAAACTGCAAGACCCGCGAGAACGGCACTCTTCAGGCCCGAACCGGTGTCGGCGATGAAGGCGATGCGATAGCGCAATCCCGCCTGTTCCAACGAGCGCAGGGCAAAATCCCGGCACCATGTTGAGTTTCGGTAGACTGCGATGGGCAGCGGGCTCGCTTCATGCAGGCGGTGAACCAGGGAAGTGACCCAGACCGTGGGATCGATGCAGAGAATTTCACCTGTCGTCTGGTTGCTCCAATCGAAGACGACGGCGAGGTCGAGTTCGTCTCTTTCCAGCGCTTCAAGGTTGCGGACGGTGTAATCGCAGGAGACGGTCACCTCGACCGCCGGATGCCTGATGGCGAAGGCGGCAAGCGCCGCAGGAAGTATGGTCTGGCTATACTCCTCGGGAATGCCGATCCGCACGGGCCCATCGAGCGGCTTGGTGCGGATCGTTGCGGCGGCCTCGTTCAGAAGCTCGATGACCCGCTGTGCATAGGGAAGCAGCTGATTTCCCGCCCGGGTCAGAGCCGCTCCCCTCGCATTCCTTTCGAAGAGCGTTTCGCCGACAGTCTCTTCAAGGCGCCGGATCTGGGCGCTGACAGCCGATTGCGTGCGCCCGATACGCTGGGCGGCAAGGGAAAAATTGCACGTCTCGCTGATGACGAGAAACGTCCGAAGCAGTTCGCTTTCGATGGGTTCGCGCATGAAAGGGCCACAAATATTTCTGATAGCTACTATCTCTACTATTCGTTTGCCTGATGTCAAATATCGGCGCACACACGTGACATTCAGTCACCATCTCATCTTGAGTCCCCTAAAATGACCTTTCAGTTCCCGACCCGCTCTGCGTCCGCCAGCGATTACGAGAGGGGCGTTCTCCTAGTGGTTTTGGCAACGCTGGCATGGAGCTGCAGCGGCATTTACGCGCGTCTTCTGACCGCGGACATATGGACGGCCATCGCCTGGAGGTCGCTGCTTGGCGGCATTTTCCTGATTGTCCCGAGCTTTTTCCTTGAGGGAGGCTTCTCGCGGCGCCAGTGGAGCTCCATCTTTCATCCCGCCGGCATTGCAATGATCGTCTGCCAGGCGCTTAGCCAAGCCTGCTTCATCGGCGCGCTCTATATGACTACGGTCGCGAATGTCACCATGATCTACGCGACAGCACCTTTCATCGCAGCCGTTCTGAGCTGGGTGATGCTGAAGGAGCGGGTGGCGAAGAGAACTTTGGTGGCCGGCGCTATCTGCCTGGTCGGCGTCGCCGTCATCGTAGCCTCCTCGATTGGCGGCGGCACGGGCGTTGGCGACCTGCTGGCCCTGGGGATGACGGTAACCTTTGCCTTCATCATCGTCATTCCGCGCATGGACCGCAGCGTGCCGATCCTTCCTTCCAGCATCGTCAGCGGCTTTCTCACATTCGTCGTCTTCGTGCCTTTCGCGTCGACGGCTTCGCTCGATACCTACAACTGGTTGATGCTTGCGGCGTTCGGGGCGACGAATTTCGCGCTCGCGTTTGTTCTATTCCTGTTTGGATCGAAGCGGATGCCTGCCGCGGACGCTGCGCTCATTGGTTCGATGGAGATCGTGCTGACGCCGTTTTGGGTTTGGCTCTTCTTTTCGGAGAAGCCGCCTGTTGCAACCTTTGTCGGCGGCGCGATCATCTTTGCGACGATCGTCTGGCATACGGCTGCCGATCTGCGGCATGGCCGCCGCGCTCGTGCACCAGTCTAGAAAACTATAGCCATCGGCTGCGGTCTCGGCAAAGATGCGGACTTAGATCCCTGGTTTCGAAGGAGGCAATGGAAACCACATGACCTCAAATGATCCGTTGCTCCAACCCTATCAGCTTAAGCATCTCACGCTGAAGAACCGTATCATGTCGACCGCGCATGAACCGGCCTATTCCGAAGAGGGTATGCCGACGGATCGTTACAGGCTCTATCATCGCGAAAAGGCAAAAGGCGGCATTGCACTGACCATGACGGCAGGATCGGCAGTTGTCTCTGCGGACTCGCCACCGGCCTTCGGCAATCTCCATGCCTACAAGGACGAGATCGTGCCGTGGCTGAAGAGGCTTGCCGATGACTGTCACGAGTTCGGTGCTGCCGTGATGATCCAGTTAACCCATCTCGGTCGTCGCACTGGATGGAACAAGGGAGATTGGCTCCCAGTGCTTGCGCCGTCACCGCTTCGGGAGCCGGCGCACCGGGCTTTTCCCAAAGCCATCGAAGACTGGGATATCGAGCGCATCATCGGCGATTTTGCCGCTGCTGCCCAGCGGATGCAGGCCGCCGGTCTCGACGGTATCGAGCTCGAGGCTTACGGCCATCTGACCGATGGCTTCTGGTCGCCCGCAACGAACCGGCGCGAGGACGAGTTCGGTGGCTCGCTCGACAACCGCATGCGCTTCTCGATGCTGGTGACCGAGGCGATCCGCAAGGCAGTCGGTCCGGATTTCATCGTTGGCATCAGGCTAGTCGCAGACGAGGACTGGGGAAAAGGCCTTTCGAAGGAGGAAGGTGTCGAGATTGCCAGGCGCCTGGCAGGTTCGGGAAACATCGATTTCCTCAACATCATTCGCGGCCATATCGACAGCGATGTGGCGCTCAACAAGGTCATCCCGATCCAGGGAATGGCATCGGCGCCGCATCTGGACTTTGCCGGCGAGGTGAGGGCAGCGACCAAATTCCCGGTCTTTCATGCCGCGCGCATCGGCGATGTCGCCACTGCACGGCATGCGATCGCCGAAGGCAAGCTCGATATGGTGGGTATGACGCGCGCCCATATCGCCGATCCGCATATCGTCAACAAGATCATGTCGGGGCAGGAGGCCCATATTCGCCCTTGCGTTGGCGCGACCTACTGTCTTGATCGCATCTATGAGGGCGGCGAGGCACTCTGTATTCACAATGCGGCCACCGGCCGTGAAGCCGATATGCCGCATCAGATCGAGAAAGCGCCGATATCCCGCAAGGCCGTCGTCATCGGCGCAGGTCCCGCGGGGCTGGAGGCGGCGCGCGTGCTTGCCGAGCGAGGTCACGTCGTCGCTCTGCTCGAAGCGAGCAGCAAAGCCGGCGGCCAGGTAAACCTGCTTGCTCGCAATCCACGCCGCAAGGAAATGATCGGGATCGTCGACTGGCGGCTTTCGGAGCTGGAGCGTCTCGGCGTTGCGATCCATTACGATGTCTATGCCGGTGCGGATGACGTTTTGGCATTCGAGCCTGATATCGTCGTGGTGGCGACCGGCGGCATCGCACAATCCCCCGAACTGGATGGCGGCGACAATCTGATCACGTCTTCCTGGGATATTCTGGCCGGGGCCGTGAAGCCCGAGGGCCAGGTTCTGCTCTATGACGACAATGGCGGACATCCTGGCATGTCGGCAGCCGAAGTCATTGCCAATAGCGGTGCCGAGCTGGAGCTGGTCTCGCCGGAGCGTTTCTTTGCTCCTGAAATGGGTGGCATGAACCATGTGCCCTACGCGAAGAGCTTTGCGGAAAAGAATGTGCGGGTCACCATCAATACCCGGTTGAAATCGGTGCGGCGCGACGGCAATGCGCTGGTGGCGGTGCTGGGATCCGATTTTTCCGAGCAGACGCAATGGGAACGCCGCGTGTCCCAGGTCGTGGTCGAGCACGGAACGATGGCGAACGATGAGCTTTATCTTGAGCTAAAGCCGCTCTCGCACAATTTCGGAGCTGTCGACTATCCGGCCCTGATTGCGCGTAGGGCACCTTTGCCGGAGAAGAATGCGACGGGCGCTTTCGATCTGATCCGCATCGGCGATGCTATATCGAGCCGCAATATCCACGCCGCCATTTACGACGCGCTGCGCTATTGCTCCTTGTTATGAGCCGGTCGTGTTTCGTGGCGTTGCTGCATGCTGGAACTGCGATGCACATAATCACGACAGCTATATTACGTCGCGATCATACGCTTTAGCACGGTTCCAATTGCCGATGTTGAAGATCAGTTTTTTATTTATTTCGTAATTTCAATTCGTTGCCGAAATTTCCCTAACTGATTTGAGAGGTAATTTCTCGCAAATTCGCGCCGGCTTAATCCGTCATTTTCCTGAAACAAAATGTAACAACTTATAACACTGCGTTACGTCCGAATCGGTATATTGCGTCATCTCGAACGAGAGGCTGCTTGATGCATTCAGACGATTCGCCATCCCCTTCGCAGACCGACGTCCTGATATGCCTCGACAATCAGCAGGCGGCCACGCGTATAGGCTCGGTCCTTTCGGAGCGCGGTCTGTCGGTAACCGCTATACCGTCCAACGGGATTCAGGAATGGTTCGAGCCGAACGGCTGTCAGGTCGTCGTTACTCACACGGCAATGATCGGGGAGGTGCGAACCCGGCTGAAGTTGCCGATCGTCAACCTTGAGGCATTTATCTTCGATCGTCCGGAACATGTGACTGAAGGCGCCGCGCGGCAGTTCGATGGCGAGGCATTCATCAAGCGCGTTTTCTCGGTGATGGGCGATACTCAGAAGCGCGCATTGCGCTGATCGCTCTTGGCGCGAGCAGGCCCACGACCGGCGCCTTGTCTGCCGAATAAGCTTCCCGATCTCCAGCATGGCGTGACATTCGTAGGTGGGACGAAGGTCCATGCTGTATCCAGCGCGATCATCCGCTTGTGACCAATCCGATAATCCCGCCGATCCTGCCCCGGAGCGCCGCGTCTTCCGAATCTTGGAAAACTGCACCGACAATTTCAGATAGAGTTCAGCCTGCGCAATTATGGTCCGCCTCGATTCCGGGCGAGAGACCGGCCAGGCGTCCGATAGCGCCTGCCAATCTTTCGTCTGAAAACTGTTTCGCAGCGAAGTTCATCGCACCGTTCCGGTGCAGAGCCCCCAAGAGAACCGAGGATTTCGAAACGTGGCTGATGTTTGTACGCAAGGCGTGGACACGGGCTTTGTCGCCCTGGGCTATGCCAAAATTGCCGTTCTGGGAGTTGTGCAGGGTTTGACGGAACTCCTGCCTGTCTCCTCCACCGCGCATATGCGCCTCGTGCCAGCCCTGCTTGGCTGGCAGGATCCCGGCTCGGCGTTTTCGGCTGCAATGCAGCTGGCCGCACTCGCAGCAATCATTTCCTATTTCTGGAGCGATGTCCGCTACGTCACCTTCGGCTCGCTCGATGCCATCAAACGCAGGGATTGGGGCTCACCCGCCATGCGGCTTGCCATCGCCATCATCATCGCAACGATCCCCATCGTCATCGTCGGCCTGTTGCTGTCATCGTCGCTCAACGCCTGCGGCACGTCGTTCCGCAGCCTCTGGGTCATCGGCATCGCCTGCGTCGTCATGGGCGTGCTGTTGGCCGTTGCCGAATTGTATAGCCGCCACAGAAAGAATATCGAGCAGATGACACTGGTCGATGCGCTCTTCGTCGGCATCACCCAGGTCGGCGCGCTCGTGCCCGGCGTTTCGCGCTCCGGCTCCACCTTGACCGGCGCACTTTTCCTCGGTCTGAAACGC
This sequence comes from Rhizobium sp. ASV8, assembly GCF_016429255.1. Lineage (GTDB taxonomy): Bacteria > Pseudomonadota > Alphaproteobacteria > Rhizobiales > Rhizobiaceae > Rhizobium. The sequence continues at coordinate 11,886 of NZ_JAELUG010000006.1, read as the reverse complement.
GAGGAGGCGGCCCGCTTCTCGTTCCTGCTGGGATTACCGGCGATTGCGCTTGCCGGCCTGAAGGAATTGTTCACGCTCTACAAGGCTCACATTCCGATGGAAGCCTGGTCCATTCTCATCGTCGGACTGATCGTCGGCAGCATCTCGTCCTTCATCACAATCTGGGGGTTGATGCGCTTCCTGGAGCGCTTCTCCACCTGGCCCTTCGTGGTCTACCGTGTCGTCCTGGGTGTGGTTATCCTCTTTGGCGTGCTGACCATGGGGTGGGCCTGAGCCTCGAAATTCATATCGGACCAGGAAATTAGGAGAAAGGCGTCGACCGATGGTCGGCGCCTTTCCATTTTTTGTATTAGCCGAAGACTAGCCCGCCATCGACGATGAGGTTCTGCCCGGTAACGGCACGAGCCCACGGGCTTGCGAAGAACAGAACCGCGTCGGCAGCTTCTTCCGGCGTCGTGACGCGGCGAAGAGGCGTATTGGCGGCGATGATGTCGAAGACTGCTTCCGGGGTGGCACTGCTGGCATCCGTCGTGCGCAGCAGCCCGCCCGAGACCATGTTGACGGTAATGCCGAGCGGCCCGAGTTCGGCTGCAGCCGTGCGCGTCAGCGACAACAACGCCGCCTTTGCCGCCGTGTAATCGTGATACGGCACGACCGGGTTCTGGAAGAGGTTCGTGCCGATCGTCACAACCCGGCCAAATGCCGCGCGCTCCATTGCCGACCGCGTCGCCTGGATGAGGTTGAGCGCACCCTGGAGGGCCGTCTCGAGCTGCGTCGTCATCTCGGACCAGCTCAAGGCGTCCAATTTCGAGCGGGCATCGCCGTTGAAGCTGAAATCGGCAAGGGCGTTATGCACCACCGTCGTCGGTGCGCCGAAATGAGCCGTCACCTCTTCGACGAGCCGCTCCGTTTCGGCAAGACTGCGCATATCTGCCTGAAAGGCTTTTGCGCCGCTGCCAAGCTTCTCGGCAAGAGCTTCTGCCTGTTGGCGGCTTGCTCGATAGTTGATCGCGACCTTGGCACCTTCGCGGGCGAAGGCCGTGGCGATTGCGGCGCCGAAACCGCGTCCCGCGCCTGAGACGATGACGATCTGGTCCTTTATTGGCAGGCTCATTTCCTTACTCCTTCATTGTCTGCCCATAGCGCATGGAAATGCTGTACGGGCCCATGGCCGCTACCGACCGAAAGCTGGCTCGCAGCGGCAACCGCCCGGGCGAGATAGTCCTTGGCCGAGGCAATGGCTTGCTGAAGCGGCGAGCCTTTGGCGATCTCGGCCGCAATCGCACTGGAAAGGGTGCATCCGGTTCCATGCGTGTTCTTGGTCGGCAACCGGTCGGCCTCGAACCAGGTGATGTTTCCGCCACTTGCCAGCACGTCGGGGCTCTCGTTACCGTCGAGATGGCCACCCTTGACGAGCACGGCGACGGGACCGAGTTTTGAGAGCGCGAGTGCCTGGCGCGCCATATCCTCCCGGCTCGTTGCTTCGGCCTCGTGCAGCAGGGAGGCTGCCTCCGGCAGGTTCGGCGTCACGACGGTCGCAAGCGGCAGCAATCGACGGCTCAGGACGTCGACGGCATCAGCCGCAAGAAGAGCCGCGCCGCCCTTGGCGATCATAACGGGATCGAGCACAACCGGAACATCGGGATGCCGCTTCAAAATGTCGGCAACGACGGCTGCAATCGCTGCATTTGCGATCATGCCGATCTTGACGGCATCCACGCGTATCTCGGCAAAGATCGCCTCGATCTGATCGCCGACGAATGCGGGAGGCACCGGATGAACTCCGGAAACGCCCTGCGTATTCTGCGCCGTCAACGCCGTCAGGGCTGCCATTCCGTAAACGCCGAGAGCCGAGAATGTTTTGAGATCGGCCTGAATACCGGCGCCGCCGGAAGGATCGGAACCGGCGATGGACAGGACATTGCGGATCATTTGCGGGCCTCCTTGATGGCATTGGCGATGGGGATTGTCGCAGCCTTCGGATCGGGCTGACCGCAGATGGCCGAAACCATCGCGACTCCTTCCGCGCCTGCCGTCAGCGCCTCAGCAACGTGGTTCGCCTTCAGGCCACCGATAGCGACAGTCGGAACCGGGCAAAGCTCGATGATCCGGGCAAGACCATCAAAGCCGATAGGCTGCTTGTGATCCGGCTTGGTCGGTGTCGCAAAGACCGGGCCTATGCCGGCATAGTCGACGATTTCGGCGTTGATTGCCGAGGCGAGAGCTTCGGTCTCTACAGAAAGGCCGAGAATCATGTCGGGGCCGATCATGCGGCGGGCGTCCTGGGCGTTCAGATCTTCCTGCCCGATATGCAGGCCATCCGCGCCAATTGCGATGGCTGCCTCGACATCGTCATTGACAATGAGGCGCGCGCCGCTTCCGGCGAGCACCTGTTTGAGGGCGATTCCCGTCTCGATCATGGTCGTGGTCGAGGCGTGTTTGTCGCGCAGCTGGACGATCGTTGCGCCGCCGGCAACGGCAGCGCGCGCGGTTTCGATCATGCCGATGTCAGCGCAGAGCACAGGATCGAGAACGAGATAAAGGGAGAGGTCGAAATTTTTCATGCTGCGACGATCCTCGCCTTGGTAGTGAGCGTCTCCGCGTCAAGGGCGGCCAGCGCGTCGAGAAAGCGCCAGGAGAAGGAACCCGGGCCATCAGCAACTGATCCAGCCTGCTCTCCTGCAACGCCAAAGACGGCGAGGGCGGCGACCGTCGCGTCGAACGGGTTGTCGGGTGCGGTTGCGGCGAAAGCTCCGACAAGGCAGGTCAACGAGCAGCCGAGTGCGGTAATCCGGGGCATCAGCGGCGACCCGCCTTCTATGCGTTGCGCCTTGTGGCCATCGGTCACGAAGTCGGTCGCACCGGTCACTGCGACCACGCATCCATGCCGGCTGGCGAGCTGTCTCGCCGAATCCTCTGCCATGTCGACAGGATCGCGGCTGTCGACGCCCTGACCGCGGCTATTGCCACCGGTAAGGGCTATGATTTCAGAGGCGTTGCCACGGATGATCGTCGGCCGCAACTCAAGCAATTGCGTGACTGCCCCACGGCGGAATCCGGTTGCATAATGCGCCACCGGATCGAGAACCCAGGGCTTGCCTGCCTGATTTGCCGAACGTGCGGCCGCAAGCATGCCCGCGAGCCAGCCGGCCGAGAGCGTACCGATGTTGATCGTGAGCGCTCCGGAGATGGCGGCGAACTCGCCGGCTTCTTCTTCGGCATGGACCATGGCGGGTGAGGCGCCGGCGGCAAGCATCACGTTGGCGGCGATATTCATTGCCACGAAATTGGTGATGCATTGCACCAGCGGCGGGCTCCGGCGCATGGTGTCGAGCAGAGCTCCGAGATTGATTTGGTCTTGCATATCGCCCCTTTTCAGGCGGGCGAGGCGCATAGGGGCACGAGCATGTTGCAAAGCCCCGAGCGACTCCCTCCGCCAGCATGATCTGGTTCAGGTTCAAAGGGTACTTCTCAGCCCGCCATACGGTGGACGCCCCTGTCTCTCAATCCTTCCCTTGTCGCAGACAATGGCTGCCCTGTCATCAGCAAATCGCGAGGGCCGCCGCCGATCACCCGGAACGAGGTGGCTGATTGTCTGAATGATCCATGCATCTGGCGCATGGGTGCAGTGACGCCTTGGCTCTGCAAAAAGCGAGGGGCTTAAGTTATATATTTCTCATCGAAGCGAACGAAGCGCCAAGCACGGCAGCTCAGCTTCGAATGCCCAAGGAAAGGGGATCATCATGAACGTAGCACGCTCTTTCAACAACTGGCGCAAGTACCGTCAGACGGTCGCTGAACTGGGCCGTATGACCACGCGCGAACTGCACGATCTCGGCATCGAGCGCGGCGAAATCCGCAATGTCGCCCGCGCAGCCATCGCTGGCTGATAGCAGCCACGGCTTAGTGATCGACTGAATTTTTCAGGCGCCTGCTTTCTCCCGAGCAGGCGCTTTTGTTTTGTCCGCGTGACGGTCCCAACTGGGCTCGTTGCTAAAATATGCTTCAGTCGAGCGTGCCGGTTTTCGCATAGCGCATAGCTGTCGTGCAAAGAAATGCCTATCCACTGAGCAAAAGACTGCTATGTTCAGGTCATCGAAGTGATGCACCTCCTCCCGCATCCTTCGCTTTGCAGACGCCCACTCCTCCCAAGGTCGTCTGCTCGAACAGCGCCATTCCTCCTCCCGTGCGCTGTTCAACTATTGCCGAAAGCCTGCCGCACCTCCTCCCGCGGCAGGCTTTTTTCGTTTCAGCCAGGAGCTTTGGAAAAGCAGTGCGGTGGCTCTCGTAAAAATGAACGGGCGTCCCTATGTGCGACGAGCGTAGCGCGCTACATCGAAGATCGCTCCCAAATCTGATTCACCCCAAAAGGAGGATGCCTATGACCGGTTCTGCCGAATACACGCCGCCGAAGATCTGGACCTGGAACAAAGCCAATGGCGGCCAGTTCGCCAACATCAACCGCCCGATCGCTGGACCGACTCATGAGAAAGAACTGCCCGTCGGTCGTCATCCCCTTCAGCTTTATTCGCTGGGCACGCCGAATGGCGTCAAGGTCACCATCATGCTTGAGGAGTTGCTGGCGCTCGGCCACACCGGCGCCGAATATGACGCCTGGCTGATCAAGATCGGCGACGGCGACCAGTTTGGTAGCGGCTTTGTCGAGGTCAATCCCAATTCGAAGATTCCGGCTCTGCTGGATCGCAGCGGCCCTAAGCCGATCCGCGTGTTCGAATCCGGCTCGATCCTCACCTATCTCGCCGAAAAGTTCGGCGCTTTCCTGCCGACGGAACAGCCCGCCCGCGCCGAGTGCCTGTCCTGGCTGTTCTGGCAGATGGGAAGCGCGCCTTATCTCGGCGGCGGTTTTGGCCATTTCTACGCCTATGCACCGACGAAGATCGAATATGCGATCGATCGCTTTGCGATGGAAGTGAAGCGCGAGCTCGACGTGCTCGATCGTCGCCTGGCGGAAAGCGAGTATATTGCGGGCAGCGAATACACGATCGCGGATATTGCCATCTGGCCCTGGTATGGCGGCCTCGCCAAGGGATGGCAGTATGGTGCGGGCGAATTCCTGCAGGTGCAGGATTATAAGAACGTGCAGCGCTGGGCTGATCTCATCTACTCGCGCCCCGCCGTAAAGCGCGGCCGCATGGTCAACCGCATGTCCGGAGATCCGTCCGAGCAGCTGCGCGAGCGTCATGATGCCAGCGATTTCGACACGAAGACGCAAGACAAAATCGAAACCGCCGGCTGACGCTCAGAGCATTCCCAGGAAAAGTGCGCAGCGGTTTTCCGACCGGAATGCGAGAAAAACAAGAAGGTGGGGCGCTTCCGCGATTCTAAGAAAAGCGGAAACGCTGTGGAGGCTTGCCTTGATCCAAAGATGCTCGCGGCTGAAAGGCCGCGAGTTTTCGTTTTAGACCGCCCATCTAGGACCCTCGACGATCACTCCCCTCTGGTCCGGTGAACTCGCCGCGGACGATGCCGTGGCGCTGCAGCTTGTCGTAGAAGGTCTTGCGGGGAATGCCCAGCGCCTCGATGGTGCGGCGGACGTCGCCATGGTTTTGCGACAACGTCTCGCGGATGAGTTCCGCTTCATAGCGCTCGATCCGGGCGGGCAGCGGCAGTGTTCCGTCAGTGGCTGGCCTGTCGGGAGGTTCCTGCATCGCCGCCGCACCGAGGCCGAGCACCAGGCGCTCCGCGAAATGCGAGAGTTCGCGCACATTTCCCGGCCAATCGTGCTGCTGCAAATGGAGGTGCACCGCGCCGGATATGGCCGGAACGTCACGTTTAAAACGGCTGGCGGCACGCTTCGCGAAATAGCTGAACAGTAAGGGGATATCGCCGCGCCTTTCGCGTAGCGGCGGGATGGAGAGGGTAACGACGTTCAGACGATAATAGAGGTCCTCGCGAAAATCGCCGCGCTGGGCAGGATCGCCCAGATCCACCTTCGCCGCAGCCACCACGCGCAGATCGACGGGCCGAACCTCGTTCGTACCGAGCGGCGTCACCTCGCGCATTTCCAGAACGCGCAGCATCTGCACCTGGATCGACGGCGGCATGCTCTCGATTTCGTCGAGAAACAGGGTTCCTGCGCTCGCATGTTCGATGCGGCCGACCCGCTTCTTCTGCGCACCGGTGAATGCACCGGGCTCATGGCCGAAGAGTTCGCTTTCGATGACGGTCTCGGGGAGGGCGCCGCAATTCAATGCGACGAAATTGCCCTTCGCCCGGCGGCTCCAGCGATGCAACAGGCTTGCCACCACTTCCTTGCCGCTTCCCGTTTCTCCCGTCACCAGCACATCGACATCCGTATCGGCGATCTGCCGCAAGGTGTGCCGCAGGCGTTCCATGGCAGGCGTCTGGCCGATGAGCGGCAGATCGCCCTGTGCCTGTTCGGCCGCGAGACGGAGCGAACGGTTTTCGAGAACGAGCCGGCGCTTCTCGGCGGCGCGCCGCACGCTTTGAACCAGCCGGTCAGTCGCAAAAGGCTTGGCGATGAAATCATATGCGCCGTCCTGGATTGCCTGCACCGCCATCGGAATGTCGCCATGGCCGGTCATCAGGATCACGGGCATGTCGACGTCGCGGTCCTTGACGCGGAAGAAGAGCTGTTGCCCATCCATTTGCGGCATGCGGATATCGGAGACGACAACCCCGGCAAAGTCTGCATCGAGAGCATTGAGCGCATCGCTCGCCGAAGAGAAAGCCGAGACGACAAAGCCGGCCAGTTCAAGCGTCTGCTTCGTCGCCTTGAGCAGATCCTTGTCATCATCGATGAGGAAGACCGGGGAACTGTCGTTCATGTCGTTGCCTTGCGCAGGTGAATGGTGAAACGGGTGCCGCCACTGCTGCTCTCCACCTCGATCCGGCCGCCGTAGTCGACGACGATATCCTTGGAAATGACGAGACCAAGCCCAAGGCCCTTTTCCTTCGAGGTGTTGAACGGCGTGAAGAGCGAGTCGAGAATTGTATCGGGAATGCCGGGTCCGTTATCGGAGACAATGATCTCGACGTCATCGGTCATTTCCCGCACTGAAACCTCGACCCTCGCGCCATCTCGACCGTCAAGGGCTTCGAGTGCGTTTTGAAACAGGTTGATCAGAACTTGCTCAAGCCGGATTCTCGTGCCGACGACATTGAGCCCCGATGGCGGCAGCTCGATTTTGAGAGCATCGAGGCGGCCGGCGAACCGGCTCCTGAGCAGAACAACAGCGCCCTCGATGACGGCTTTGAGCTCCACCGGTTCAGGTGCCGTTCGACCTTTGCGGGCAAAGGCCTTCAGTTCATCGGTGATCGTCCCGATCCGCTCCGTCAATCCGGTTATGGCGGACAGGTTATCCCTGACAGGATCGATCTGCTGCCGTTCGAGGAAGATACCGGCATTCTCGGCATAGGCACGGATCGTTGCGAGCGGTTGATTGATCTCATGGGCAACGCCAGCGGCGACCTGGCCGAGGATGGCGAGACGGTTGGCCTGGACGAGATCCTGCTGAACGCCCTGGAGCTTCTCTTCCGTCGCGCGATGGTCGGCAATCTCCGCCTCCAGACGATCGCGGGCGCGGCTAAGGTCATCGGTACGCTCAAGCACACGCCGCTCCAACTCCTCGCGGGCGATCCTGCTGACAGCGATCTGCATGGCGGAGACGTGACGCCTGCGAAGAAGGAAGGCAGCGAAGACAAGGATCGGCAACAGCACCGTCAAGGTGAGAAAGCGCATCTCCCGCATGGACGTTGTAACGGCCGGACCTGTTGGTATGAGATAGCCTAGTTGCCACGGCGTTGACGGGACTGCAGTCGTCAGTCGCAAGTATTCATCGGCGCTGCTGCCGGGCAAAACGGCCCGGACGATCGTCGTATCAGGGCCGATCACCTCCGGGCGGCTGATCGGCAGGGGCGAGAGGGGAGCTGCGCCGAACTGCAGGCTCTTGCGAATGACATCAGCGTCTTCGCGAGAAAGGGGTGCAGTTGTCATGAAACGCCACGAGGGCAGGTTGGTGATCAGGACGACACCACGCTCGTCGGTAACGTAGGCTGGGCGGCCGCTTTCGCTCCAATCCGCCTCCAGCTGATCGAACTCCATCTTGACCACGACGACGCCTAAGGCGGAGCCGGCATCGCCGACGCGGCGGGAAATATAGAGGCCGGGGCGATTGCTGACCGTGCCAAGCGCATAATGCTCGGCCGTTCCCGCCTCCATGGCCTTGCGGAAGTAATCACGAAACGAATAGTCGTTGCCGACGAAGCTCAGTGGCTCCCGCCAATTGCTCGAGGCGATCGCGATGCCGTCCTTGCCGACGACATAGAGAACCGCTGCGCTCGTGCCGGAGACCAGGCTTTCCAGCTTGCGGTCGAGCGCGATTACGGCATCAGCCTGTCGCTCCGCAAGCGCATCGCGCACCTGTTGATCGTCGGCCAGCAGCAAAGGCAGCGCCCGCGGGCGCTCCAGCACCGCCCGCAAGAGGGCGACCTTGAGGTTCGCATCCGTGTGTCCCTGTCGCTGCAACGCTTCGATGGCCGTCAGGCGCCCGTAAAAGCTGGCGCCGTACAGGGCGGCCGCGACGATGGCGGCCGATAGCATCGCGAAGGCAAGCCAGACCCGCCGGGATCGTCGCCCCAACTGCTCTGGCGTCAAAAATCGTTCACTCACCGGTCGCTTCGCCATGGGCGCATTGTGCATATTCTCGCTCGATCCGCAAATCAATCTGTGCGGAATATCGCACATTTGTTGCTGAGAGCGTTGTCGGGAAAACTATAAATCAAATTAAATCATGTAGTTAATCTGAATCTTCGAGATTGGCACGCTCGTTGCACAGGAAGGTGGAACAGTCGGAGGCTGTTGAATTCTAGTCGTCGCCCGGAGGGCCGAGAGATCGGTTGGGCTTAACGGAGGACATCATGATTGCTCCCATCGCTGCCGCCGAAACGCGCGGCAAACTTCCTTTCTACCGGCATCTCTATGTGCAGGTTCTCACCGCCATTGCTGCCGGCATCCTGCTTGGTCATTACTATCCGCAGTTCGGCGCTTCGCTCCAGCCGCTCGGCGATGCCTTTATCAAGCTCGTGCGCATGGTCATCGCGCCGGTCATCTTCCTGACGGTCACCACCGGTATCGCCGGGATGTCGGATCTCAAGAAGTTCGGCCGCGTTGTCGGCAAGTCGTTCATCTACTTCCTGACTTTCTCGACGCTGGCGCTGATCGTCGGCCTCATCGTCTCGAACGTCGTCCAGCCGGGCGCCGGCATGCACATCAATCCGGCGACGCTGGACACGAAGGCCGTCAACAACTACGCGGCGCAAGCGCATGACGCCTCCGTCGTCGGCTTCCTGATGAACATCATCCCGGACACGATCGTCGGTGCTTTCGCCAAGGGCGATATCCTTCAGGTACTGTTCTTCTCGGTCATCTTCGGCATAGCGCTTGGTGCAGCAGGCGAGCGCGGCCGCCCGGTCACCGATTTTCTGCAGGCGCTGACGACACCGATCTTCCGCATGGTCGCTCTGCTGATGAAGTTTGCGCCCATCGGGGCCTTTGGAGCCATGGCCTTTACCATCGGTAAATATGGCATCGGCACGATCGCAAATCTGGCGTTCCTGATCGGGACTTTCTACGCCACATCGCTGCTGTTCGTGCTCGTCGTGCTCGGCGCCGTCGCCCGCTACAACGGTTTCTCCATTCTGGCGCTGATCCGTTACATCAAGGAAGAATTGTTGCTGGTGCTCGGCACGTCTTCATCGGAAGCCGCATTGCCCGGCCTGATGAACAAGATGGAGCGCGCCGGCTGCAAACGCTCGGTCGTGGGTCTTGTCATCCCGACGGGCTATTCCTTCAATCTCGATGGCACCAACATCTATATGACGCTGGCGGCACTCTTCATTGCCCAGGCGACCGATACGCCGCTGTCGCTCGGCGACCAGATTCTTCTGCTGCTGGTGGCCATGCTGAGCTCGAAAGGCGCTGCCGGTATCACTGGCGCCGGGTTCATTACCCTTGCCGCGACGCTTGCTGTCGTGCCCTCGGTGCCGATCGCCGGCATGGCCTTGATCCTTGGTATCGACCGCTTCATGTCCGAATGCCGCGCCCTCACAAACTTCGTCGGCAATGCGGTCGCAACGATCGTGGTCGCGCGCTGGGAGAACGAACTCGACCAGACGAAGTTTGCCGCCGCCATGGCGGGGCAATTAAGCGAGGACATTGAAATGCCGGCATTGCAGCCGGCCGAATAGCTCTCTTATCGATCCCCTTCAATGTGAAACGGCCCCGCGGGGCCGTTTCCAGTTTCAGCTTCGGCTTGGTCCGCCGGCTACCGCCAGCGTCAAGCCGGCCTCATCATCAACAGCTATCTTCATAAAACTGTCACTGCAACGGCTCAGAGCATGAAGGTGACAAGGGTTGATATCGATGAGGTCTTGCGCCGGACAGGAGAGGAGCGTGACAAAGATGGTTTTGGTGAGCGTCCGCCTGTGGGTCTTCAAGCGAGCGATCCGCTCGCTACGGCATTGCGCGTAGTTGACGGCATGGCATCGTCAGCGCGGGAGAAGGCCTTGAGGCGTTCGGAGAGTTTTCTTTCCGAACTGGCATCCCACGCCGACGCGTTATTTCACGGTCGCTTCTACGAGCAGTATGCGGCTATCTGCTACAGAAAACTATCGGAAGGGCAGGCGGTCGAGGTTCTTATCGTGACGAGCCGGGAAAGCGGGCGCTGGATCATACCCAAGGGCTGGCCGATGAAGGGTAAGAAGCCGCACGAGGTCGCGGCGATCGAGGCTTTCGAGGAAGCTGGCGTGGGCGGCAAGGTGAAGAAGAAGGCCTTCGGATATTTTACCTATCTCAAGCAACTGGCCGACGGCAGCGACGTTCCTTGCGTCGTCGCAGCGCATCTACTTGACGTCGCACAGGTTTTTCAGGATTTTCCTGAGCGCGGCCAGCGCCGTTGTGAATGGGTTTCTTTCATCGAAGCGGCGAGCCGTGTGCGAGAGCCGGAGCTTAAGGGGCTCCTGCTCGCGGCGGAGCGCAAAATACTCAAGCCGAACGGCAAGAAGCGGCCAGCCTGATCACCTCAATTTGATCGATGTCTGAATTTTGCCCTTCGCGGCGAGCCGCGAGCCAGGATATAGGCAGCTATGCGCTTACGCGCTTGTCTACGCCGCATTGATGCCTATATTGACCCAGCGTTCGGCCATATTTGTTTCGGTCGAGATGCTCCATGGCTGCAATAGCTGCCTTCACCCGGCATTTATCCCGCCGGTGGACTTTGGAAGGAGAAATTTCATGTCCATTACTCAGAATAATATCGATAGTTCAAAGGCTTCCACCGTTCCCCATGGTGAAATTGCAGCTGCCGTCCGGCAGGCGCGCGAAGCCATTGGCTACACGATCGCCGATCTTTCCGAGACCTGTGGCCTCACCAGCGAGGAGATCGTCGAAATTGAGGCCGGCGCCGACGCTGACCCCGCAAAGCTCCGACGAATAGCCGCTGCATTGCAGGTCGCGCCTTCGACTTTCTTCATCGTTTGAACAAGCGGCGCACTTCGGTGCGCCCTTCAATTCCCCTAGGGGGATTTCTAGGCCAGCCATGCGCCCGTCGCGCTTTGGCATGCCTACGCCGGCAATCGCTGCGCCAGGCTTAGTTACAAATTCTCGGCGGTGGCTGCTCGAAGCAAGGAGCACCGCAAGTCGCAATCATAGATGGCGAATCGGCACGTCAAGAGCGATATGCAACTATAGATGAGGAAGTCGATTGCTGAGCTGAAAAGAGCTGGCATCGGCCGCTGTCATATGTTGGCCTTTTAAGCGAAAACCTCACTATTTATACATTGAAAATAAGCCGATATCGGCGTGGTTTTACAGATATTTCGCTTTCTGCTGTAGCGATACTGGTC
>NZ_JAELUG010000069.1 GCF_016429255.1 Rhizobium sp. ASV8 | reverse complement strand
CCCCCCCCCCCCCCCCCCCCCCCCCCCCCCCCCCCCCCCCCCCCCCCCCCCCTCTTTTTCACTCACAATCCGTCATACGAGATTTAATAGACCGTCTCGTGGGCTCGGAGATGTGTATAAGAGACAGATGCTGGAACGCACGCACATTCCCGAAGCGCCATGGTGGGTCGTCCATGCCGTCGATAAGAAGAAGGCGCGCCTCAACTGCATCGCCCATCTGCTGCAGCAGATTCCGTATGAGAATGTCCCGAAGCCGGAAATCATCCTGCCGGAGCGCATGCGCAACGCCGACTATCATCGCACACCTGTGCCGCAGGAAATGTACGTTCCGGAAATCTACTGACGCTATCATCGAGACGAGTCCGTCACGGCGGACTCGTCAGCTGGAGCATTTGTGCATTTCGTTGAAGCGCGAAAATGCTCTGTCTCCTTGTTTTCCGGCATTCCGGACGGAAAACCGCTGTGCACTTTTCCTGGAAGTGCTCTTGGCGAAGACTATCGCACGCAACCACCTCGAGTGATGATATAATGCGAATCTAATATTCGTGTCATCGGTTGAGGAGACCATCATGACTGCGCCGCATCCCTCGAAAACGCATATCGGCAACCACGCGCTCCACCCCGAAACCCAGATGTTGAACTACGGCTACGACCCGGAACTTTCCGAAGGCGCGGTCAAGCCACCCGTTTTCCTGACCTCGACTTTCGTCTTCAAATCCGCCGAGGATGGGCGCGATTTCTTCAACTACATATCCGGCCGCAACGAGCCACCCAAGGGCACGGGAGTCGGTCTGGTCTATTCGCGCTTCAACCATCCGAACAGCGAGATCGTCGAGGATCGACTGGCCGTTTACGAGCGCACAGAGAGCTGCGCCCTGTTTTCTTCCGGCATGTCGGCAATATCAACAACTCTGCTTGCCTTCGTGCGCCCAGGCGATACCATTTTGCATTCGCAGCCGCTTTATGGCGGTACGGAAACACTGATTGCCAAGACCTTTCTCAATCTCGGCGTGTCCGCGGTTGGTTTCGCAGATGGCGTCAACGAAACCTCGGTAACGGCCAGCGCCGAGGAAGCGATGGCCAAAGGCCGTGTTTCGCTCATTCTTCTCGAAACACCTGCCAATCCGACAAACAGCCTCGTCGATATCGCCATGATCCACCGCGTTGCGGACGCAATCGGCAAGAAGCAGGGCCATATACCGATCATTGCCTGCGACAACACGTTGCTGGGCCCGGTCTTCCAGCGACCGATCGAGCATGGCGCCGATATCTCCCTCTATTCCCTGACCAAATATGTCGGCGGCCATTCCGACCTGATCGCCGGCGCCGCTCTCGGCTCGAAAGCCGTGATGAAGCAGGTTAAGGCGCTACGCGGCGCGATTGGCACACAGCTCGATCCGCACTCCTGCTGGATGCTCGGCCGTTCGCTGGAAACGCTGCAGATCCGGATGGAACGGGCAAACAGCAATGCCCGTGCGGTTGCCGACTTCCTGCGCGACCACCCGAAGGTCGAACAAATTCACTATCTCGCCTATGCGGATCCGACGTCGCCGACGGGCCGGACGTTCGCAGCCCAATGCACGGGCGCGGGCTCGACCTTCTCCTTCGATATCAAGGGCGGCCAACCGGCATCGTTCAAATTCCTGAATGCGCTGCAGATCTTCAAGCTGGCCGTCAGCCTGGGGGGTACGGAATCGCTGGCGTCGCATCCTGCGACGACGACGCACTCCGGCGTGCCTGTGGAGGTCCGCCACCGTATCGGCGTTCTGGAATCGACAATCCGCCTGTCGATCGGGATAGAGCATCCAGACGACCTGATTGCAGATCTGGCCGCAGCCCTCGAGATCGCATGATTTCGAGGTATCGCTAGGCTGCTTCGGGTTGAAGCGCGCACAAGGGTGGGGTGACCGAATATCCGGCGGCCACCCGAGCGTCAATAGTCAGGCCAGACTTCGATATCCGGATCGATGACATAGTGTGATCCGTCGTGCCAGACATAGGTAATGAAGAGATATTTATTGCCGACGCCAGACGCGACTTCATAGCGGCACATCAAACGATAGGGTCCCGTCTTGTCGCGCAGCACGCCCCGCTGCTCAGTGAAAAGACCTTCGCCGTTGTCGACCTCTCCCGTGACGCTTAACCCTGCATCCGCGCGCAATTTCCGAAAGGCAGCCTGAGCGAAATCAAGAGGGGCGCAGGCTCCCTCGATTGTCGGCGGCAGACCCGCATCGTCGAGAAAGACATCCCAGCGCCCGTCGGTGAGACGGAACGCCAGGCTATCAATGAAATCGCGACCTTCGGCGCTCATCGCACAGAGACGAACGGTCTCGGGCTGCCCGAAGGCAGGAACACAGCCGAGCAGCTCGCGGATGCGAGCGCTGCCGGGCCGCACGCGGTCGATGGCCTGCTGCAATTGCGTTGTCGTCGGAGTAACGGGCGCAACCGCTTCGGGCGCTGAACGCGCTTGAACCGAAGCCAGGCCAATGCCTATCGCCAGAGCACAGGCGGGTAGTAGGGCACGGAAAATCAATATCTTGGGTCCCCGGCTCGGATCGGAATATGTGTGTGCGTGCAAATTACGTCATGGTTGGCGACAAGAGCAAGACACTTAGGAGCCGACCGTCAGCTCTCGAAATCGCCGAACACATCCTGCAAGCGGGTCAGCAATTCCACACGTTCGCCCACCTTGCCGCTCAGCACGACGATGAGGTTGCTGAGAAGGAGATCCATCACGGCCGTCATGGTCGCGGCCCCGTCCCAGAGCGGGCCGTGCGAGCCGGGGATGACGAGCGAGATATCCGACACCTCTTCCGCCCAGGGGCAGAACTCGTCCGTCAACAGGATAACCTTCACACCGGCCCGGCGCGCCTCTTCGGCAAGCGGTCTCGCCTTGGCTGCGAAGCGGCGGACATCATGGAGGAACAGCACGCGGCCTTCGACCGCTCCGTCGAGCAGTTCGGCATAGGTACCGTTCAACCCGTCCATGAAGGCAACGCGCGAGCGTGTGTAGGAAAGCTGGGCGGCGAAATACTGAGCGATGCCACGGACGTTCTGGTAGGCGGCGACATAGACTTCGCTTGCCGAGATCAGCGCATCGATGGTCTGCTGCCATTGCGGCGCAGTCGTCAGCTCGTAGATCATGCCGAGATTTTCGACCTGCTGCTGCAAGAGCCCGGCGAGGAATTTACCGTCGCGCAGATCATCCTGGAAGCGATCAAGAGACCCTTTGATTTGCCAGGCAGGATTCGAGCGGCCACCTCTACGCAAAGCCGTCTTGAGTTCATCCAGACCATCGAAGCCGAGCCGCCGCAGATAGCGACCGACGGTCATCTGCGAGATCTCCAGCCTGGCTGCAATGGATTTCGCTGTCTCGAAGGGAAGTTCGGCGATGTTGCGCTCGATATAGCTGGCAATCAGCTTGTCGGACTTCGACTTGCGCATGTCAGCGCTCTGCACAAGCTTCAATATATCCTTCGACAATCTTCCCTCCGGTGAAGCTCCGCCCGGGACCGGGCGGAGTATCGCACTTTGACGTTACTGCGCTGTCTTGACCTTCGTCCATACGCGATCGAATTGACGGAGACCCGGTCCGAGATTCTCGAAGATCTGCAGACGCTTCATGGTTTCGTCAGTCGGATTGATTTCCTTGCTATTCTTGATGTTTTCCGGCGTCAATTGGCGAGCCGGAACATTGGGTGTGCCGTTGGTCTGCTGCGCGACGTTCAGTGCTGCGACGTCCGGGCGGGTGTAGAACTGCAGGAACTTGATCGCGTTCGTCTTATTGGGCGCCGTTTTCAGCACGCACATATCTTCCTGATACATGGTCGCGCCTTCTTGCGGAATAACATAGCCGAGGTCCTTCGGATTGCCGAAGACGTTGATCATCGAGCCGACGAAGAAGTGAGCAGCGGCAATATCGCCGGATTCCACCATCGGACGCGAGTCATAGGTGAAAGCCGCCACATAGGGCTTCATGTCGATGACGGTGTCGGCCGCCTGCTGAAGATCTTCCGGCTTGGTCGAATTGACGGAGTGACCGTTGAGGATCAGGCCAACCCCAAGCACTTCACGCATGTCGTCGAGCAGCGTGAACTTCAGGTGCTTCTCCTTGACGGTCGCAACCAGGTCCTTCCAGCCGGTAATGTCCTTGCCGAGAACGCGGCGATTGTAGAGGATCCCGACGGTGCCGAAGGCGTAGGGCAGGCAAAATTCGC
The DNA here is from genome assembly GCF_016429255.1 of Rhizobium sp. ASV8. Lineage (GTDB taxonomy): Bacteria > Pseudomonadota > Alphaproteobacteria > Rhizobiales > Rhizobiaceae > Rhizobium. Next base: position 32,803 of record NZ_JAELUG010000069.1, on the reverse strand, counting down.
CCTTCGGATCGCTCTTGGCACGCAGGAACTGAGGATCGATGTTCTTGAAACCCTCATAGGTGTCGATATCGGTCTTTTCCAGGAGGTTCAGCTTCGCCATGATCTCCTGCATATGAATGGACGGAAAGACGATGTCGTAGCCGGTCGCGCCACCCTGGATCTTGGCCAGCATTTCCTCGTTGGAAGAGTAGGTCGACAGATTGACCTTGATCTTGGTTTCCTGCTCGAACTTCTGGAGGACAGCCGGATTGATGTATTCGCCCCAGTTATAGATGTTGAGCTCTTCGGCGAGAACCGCTGTTGGCAGCAATGCCGTAAGCGCAACAAGGCCCAGGCGCCGGAAAACGCCTTTCAAAATCGTCATTTTAGTTCCCCTTAATAGGATTATTATCCCTTCGGCGCGCTAGGCTCGGCCTCTGTGGAAGCTTTAACCGACCGCGTTGAGGGCGTTGACTTCGACAAAAAAATGATATCAACATATCGAAATCACGCAAGAGTTAATTTAATAACATTTCGGGGAACGAAGCATGCGAGATGCAATCGTGCGGCTGGCTTCAGCCGCAAAGGCTTTTTCGACTCCTGAGGGTCGGCAGGTCAAGGCGCTTGACGGCATCGATCTGGAGATCGACCGCAATGAATTCATTACACTTCTGGGGCCGTCCGGCTGCGGCAAGACCACCTTGCTCCAAGCAATCAGCGGCTTCGTCGAGCTCGATGCCGGCCGCATCGTAATCGACGGCGAAGACATGACGGACCGGCCTCCCTACCGCCGCCCCGTCAACACCGTTTTCCAGAACTACGCGCTCTTCCCACATATGAGCGTCGGCGAGAATGCAGGCTATGCGCTTGAAGCTGCTGGCGTCGGCAAGGCCGAACGGATCGAGCGCGTTCGAGCGGTGTTGAAAATGGTCGGCCTGGAAGACATGGAAAGCCGTCTGCCGCGGCAATTGTCGGGCGGCCAGCAACAACGCGTGGCCCTTGCCCGCGCCATCGTAGCGCGCCCCAAGGTACTGCTCCTCGACGAACCGCTTTCGGCCCTCGACCGTCATCTGCGCGAAGCCATGCAGCTGGAACTGAAAAATCTGCAGCACGAACTTGGCATCACCTTCATCTTCGTGACCCATGATCAGCAGGAGGCGCTGACCATGTCAGACCGCGTCGCCGTGTTGAATGGCGGTCGAATCCAGCAACTCGACTCGCCGCGACAGATCTACGATCATCCCGCCAATACGTTCGTCGCAAGCTTCATCGGCGCCAGCAACCTGTTCGAAGGACGCAGCGACGGCCAGGACTTCGTCACCGGAGAAGGGACGGCGATCCGACACGCACCAAATGCGGCAATTGCGGATAAGGAACCGGCAGTCGCCTTGATCCGCCCGGAGAATTTCTTCCTCGCCACCTCTACCAGCACTTGCCCGGCCATCGACGTCACCGTTGAACAGATCGTCTATGTCGGCTCGTCCTTTGAAGTCTTCGGCAGAACGGCAGACGGCCGCAAGCTTGTGGCTCATGTCCCAGCTGCCCAGCGCGCAGCGGTCGGCCAGCTTGCCGCAGGCCAATCCGCACGCTGGCACTACGATCCGGCCAGCGTCCACCTGATCGCCACGAGAGGGGAAGCCCGATGACCATTGCCGCGCGCCGGCGTTTCCAACTCGGGCTGCTGCTCGGGCCGGTCACGCTGTTTCTTCTGATCTTCTTTATCGTTCCCCTTGGCATCATGGTGGTGACGAGCTTCCTGACGCCAGGCCTTTACGGCGGCGTCGAATGGAGTTTCTATCCCGACAATTTCGGCCGCATCCTCGGCTTCGCCAATCCGCAGTTCGAGGAATACGATCCGGTCTATATCGGCATCTTCCTGCGTTCTCTGAAAATCGCCGCCATGACAGTGGTGGCGACGCTGATCGTCTGCTACCCGGCCGCTTTCTATGTCAGCCGGCTGCCGGACAAGTGGAAGAATTTTTGCCTCTTCCTGATCACCCTGCCATTCTTTTCCAGCCTCATCGTGCGGCTCTTCGTCTGGGTGATGATCCTGCGTCCGACGGGCCTGATCAACAATGCATTGATGACAACGGGCGTGATCTCCGCGCCGCTGGAGATGATCTACACGGATGGCGCGATCATCCTCGGCATGGTCTATGTCTTCATACCGTTCATGTTCATGCCAATCTATGCCAGCATCGAAAAGCTCGACTGGCGGCTCATCCAGGCATCGCTGGATCTCGGCGCCGGCCCGATCCGGACCTTCTTCCGCATCGTGCTGCCGTTGACAACCCCAGGAATCGTCGGCGGCTCGATTATCGTTTTCATCCCCGCACTCGGCAATTTCGTCGTCCCGGCCGTCCTTGGCGGCGCCAAGGTGATGATGCTTGGCAGCCTCATCGAAGCGCAGTTCCTCTCCGCCCGCAACTGGCCGTTCGGCTCGGCGCTCGCCATGATGGTCATGGCCGTCATGCTGGTTCTGTTGGTCGCCTATGTCATCGTCTCCAGTCGCCGCAATGCGACCGCAGCGCTGACGGTATGAGGAGAGCCCCATGAAAATCGCACGCACTCTCTTCAATGGCGGACTGGCGCTTTACACCATCCTGTTCTTTGCCTTCATCTATATCCCGCTCGTCCTGATCGCCGTCTATTCGTTCAATTCGAACCCGGTCAACATGATGAGCTGGAGCGGCTTCACGACGGATTGGTATGCCCAGGTCTTCGGCTTCAAGACGGCCTCTTCCGAAAGCGCGCTCTATATCGAGTCGACGGACCAGCTGATCGCTGCCGTCTTCAACAGCCTGAAGATCGCGGTCTCGACCACCGTAATCTCGACGGTGCTCGGCACCGCCATGGCGATCGCGCTGCACCGGTTCAATTTTCTTGGCAAGCGTTTCTATCAAGTCGCCATGTTCATGCCCATGCTGATGCCCGACATCGTTCTCGGTATCGCACTGCTGATCTTCTTTGTCAGCGCCGGCATCAAGCTCGGCCTTATGACGATCATCATCGGCCAATGCACCTTCCTGACCTCCTATGTCTTCATCGTCGTTTCGGCGCGACTGGCCGGCATGGATCGGACGCTCGAAAATGCATCGGCCGATCTCGGCGCCAACGAGTGGATGACGTTCCGCCGCGTGGTGCTGCCACAGCTCATGCCGGGCATACTCGGCGGAGCATTGCTTGCCTTCATCATCTCGATGGATGACCTGGTGATCACCTACTTCATCGCCGGCGTCGACGTCACGACCCTGCCGATGTTCATCTTCGCCATGCTCCGTCGCGGCATCAAACCGGAGATCAATGCGATCGCGGTGATGATGCTGACCTTCTCCTTCCTCGTGGCCTCCCTTGGCCTTTACCTTCGCTCCCGGCAGAAATGACATGACAACAAAAGCAAATACCCGCAAACCCCGCGGCCGCCAGCTAGGCTTGCCCTTTACCGGCCGCACCGGCGCAAACAATGCCATCACGGACGTGGCCGGCGTCGGCGTCGGCTTCCGCACCATCATCGAAGACGAGCCTCGCCCCGGCCGCAAGCGGCCAACCCGGACCGGCGTAACGGCCATCCTGCCGCATATGGGGTCTGAAACACCGGTTCCCGTCTATGCCGGCGTCCATCGCTTCAACGGCAACGGGGAAATGACCGGTACGCACTGGATAGAGGACGGCGGGTACTTCCTCGGGCCTGTCGTCATCACCAACACGCACGGCGTCGGCATGGCGCATCATGCGACCATCAAATGGATGATCGACCACTACGCCTCGACCTACCAGACGGACGATTTCCTCTGGATCATGCCTGTTATCGCCGAGACCTATGACGGCGCGCTGAACGACATCAACGGAATGCATGTCAACGAGGCCGACGTGCGCGCCGCCCTCGACAGCGTGACGGCAGGCCCGGTGCAGGAAGGCAATTGCGGCGGCGGCACCGGCATGATCACCTACGGGTTCAAGGGCGGAACAGGCACCTCGTCCCGCGTCGTCGAGTTCGACGGACGCACTTACACGATCGGTACGCTGGTCCAGGCCAATCACGGCCAGCGGGACTGGCTGACGATCGCAGGCGTGCCTGTCGGCAAGCACATGCGCGATGGCACGCCGCAGAGCCAACTTCAGGAGCGCGGTTCGATCATCGTCGTCATCGCCACCGATCTGCCTCTGGCACCGCATCAGCTCAAGCGTCTCGCGCGCCGCGCCGCCATCGGTATTGGTCGCAACGGCACGCCGGGCGGCAACAATTCCGGCGACATCTTCCTGGCATTCTCAACGGCGAATGCCCATCCGATGGCACATAGGGCCAACGGCCACCTTCCGCTGCAGATCGTCAACGACGAGCCCCTCGACCCCGTCTACATGGCGGCGGTCGACAGCGTCGAAGAGGCGGTCGTCAACGCGATGCTGGCGGCCGAGGACATGGGCGGCACGCCTCATGATCGCTTCCGGATCCAGGCGATCTCACATGATCGACTGACCGAATTGGTGCGGCAGTATGGCAGGATGGAGCCGGAAGGCATGCAAGCCTAGAGCATGTCGCGCAAAAGTGCGCAGCGGTTTTGCGACGACGACATGCGTGAAATCTAAGAGCTAAAGCGCATGAAGCGAATCTGAAAGATCGCGACGCGCTTTAGTTCGATAGATTGAAATAGCGCCCCGGCACCGCTGGTTTCATCCGCGGTGCCGGGGCGCTCCCAAGAACGATGCCTAGCGCTAGGCTTCCGTCGACTGACGCAGGATCGCGTCTTTCATCAAGGCTTGCAGCCAATCTGAGAAAACCTGGACGCGAGGTGAAAGATACCGACGATGCGGATAGAGTAGCGTCATCTGCAGGGGCTCGGCGCGAAAATTCGGCATGACCTCGACAAGCTCGCCCGCCTGCAAATGTTGTTGCAGATCGTAAGCAGGGTTCTGGATCAGCCCGAGGCCGGCGACGCAGCAGGCAATATAGGCCTCGGCGCTATTGACGGTCACGCGGCTTCGCATCGCCAGACTGCGTAACGAACTTTCCTCCATCCATTCCCACAACTCGACCCGCCCTGACGATGGCGAGGCGTAATTGACCGCCCAGTGGCGGGTCAGATCCCGTGGCGTCTGTGGAACACCATACTGAGCCAAATAGCCGGGGCTTGCGACATTGATGAGCGGCAACCTGCCGATCGGCCGTGCGATAAGGCCGGAATCGTTCAAGGGGCCGACGCGCAGCACGCAATCGACGCTGTCTTCCACGAGATTGATCGCTCGATCACTAACACCGAGATCGACCTCGATTTCGGGGAACTGATCGAGGAAGGATGACAGCGCCGGCGCGATGATCAACCGTCCAATCCGCCCGGGCACATCGACCCGCAGCTTGCCGGAGGCTTCCGCGCCGTTCTGCCGGAACAGGTTTTCCGTTTCCTCGACATCCGCGATAAGCTGTAGGCAGCGATCATAGAAAGCCGCGCCGTCCTGAGTGAGCGAGACCTTGCGCGTGCTGCGATGCAGCAGCCGCGCACCGATGCGGTGCTCGAGCTCGATGATTGCCGCCGATACCGAAGAGCGGGGAAGGCCGAGCGTATCCGCAGCGCGGGTGAAGCTGCTGCACTCCGCCACACGAGTGAAAATCCTGAAGAGGTCGATCCGATCCACGTGAAGGCCGCCGATTATCCGGTTTTTCTGACAGATGCTGTCAGATTAGTCGGCTTTATCAGCAAGATCCAGTCGATACATTGGGCTCATGAACGGCAGCGAGGCGTTGCCGCATCGCCCAAGGAGGCTCATCCATGACCGACCATTCCATCAAGGGAAAGACTGTCATCATCGCCGGAGGCGCCAAGAATCTGGGTGGCCTGATCGCCCGGGATTTTGCCGCTCATGGTGCAAAGGCCATTGCCATCCACTACAACAGCGCCGCAACGAAAGCCGACGCCGATGCGACTGTTGCGGCAATCAAGGCGGCAGGCGCAGAAGCCGCGGCGTTTCAGGCCGACCTTACCACGGCAGGCGCAGTCGAGGCGCTCTTTGCCGAAGCTGTCGCCGCCTTCGGCCGCCCGGACATCGCGGTCAACACGGTCGGCAAGGTGCTGAAAAAGCCGATCGTCGACATCACGGAGGCGGAATATGACGAGATGAGCGCCGTCAACGCCAAATCGGCCTTCTTTTTCCTGAAGGAGGCAGGCAAGGCGCTTAACGACAATGGCAAGATCTGCACGCTCGTCACATCCTTGCTCGGTGCCTACACGCCATTTTACGCGTCCTATGCCGGCACCAAGGCCCCCGTCGAACATTTCACCCGTGCTGCTTCCAAGGAATTCGGCGAGCGAGGGATCTCGGTAACGGCAATTGGCCCGGGTCCGATGGATACGCCCTTCTTCTATCCTGCCGAAGGTGCTGATGCGGTTGCCTATCACAAAACCGCGGCGGCCCTATCGAAGTTCTCGAAGACCGGCCTCACCGACATAGAAGACATCGTTCCCTACATCCGCTTCCTCGTCTCCGACGGCTGGTGGATGACGGGTCAAACCATCCTTGTCAACGGCGGCTATACCACGAAGTAAAGAGAACGGGCCGGCTTACCGTCGCAGGACGGAGCCGGCCCAAGCCCGCCGATCGAGCAGGCAATTGCGATGTTGTTAACGCGACCTCAGCTGCGCAATCGACAGCATCAGGTCACCGCTTATGCCGCCACTGGAGCCGCGTGTCAGGATCGCGGATGCGGTTGAACTCGTGTTCACGCCATTCGCCGCGTCATAAACGGCGGCAAAACGTTTCAGAAGATTGTTGACCTTGCCGGCGTCGTGCATGTCCTTTACCGAAATCATCTTTTCCAGCATCTTGGCCTGCCGGGTCACATCCATATTGGACATGGAAGACGGCAAGGAAAATGTGGTCTTGATGACATTGTAGAGCGCGGGATCCGCCATGATGTCGTAGACGGAGTTGATCTGCGGCGCTTTCCGCTGGAAATATAACGCGAGCCGGACGCCATCGTTGGATTCACCCTGCTGAGATTCCAGAGTCTGATGGAGATAGAGAGTGTCCGTGGCAAGACGGGCACCCTTGTTCTGGCTCGCTTCAATCTTGGACTTGGTCAGGTTTCCCTTGGTATCGAAGTTGAAGACGCTCACCATTGTTTTGAACTGCTGACCGGCCTGCGTATTCAAGAAGCCCTTTGCATCCTCAGGATCGGCCGCAAAAGCCTTTTTCAGAGTGGCCTTGTCGACCGTCTTGGGATCGATATTGTTGGCCACGAGGATGAAATCCGTCAGCTTCTTGTCTGCCAGAAGATCGTCCACGGATTTGACCTTGCCGATCGACTTGATGAACTCGTTGGCGTCGTCCTTCACGTCCTTGACGGCTTTTTCCCGCATCTGGCCGGTCAATCCGAAGGTTTTCGTCTTGGAGTAGGACGAGATGAAGCTGTTCATCGAAGCGAGCGGCAGGGCCTCGACCGGCGAGCGAAGATCGCCTTTGCTATCGAAGTTGAACGCCTTTGCGAGCTCGAGGAACCTGGGATCCTTGAGGGATGAGACGTAGCTCTTGCTGTCGTAGGGATCGCTCTCCAATACCTTCCTGAGCTTCTCTCTCGTCACCTCGCTCTTGTCGATCCCGAAAGCACGAAGCGCCATATCCTGCAGCGTCGGAAGATCCGCATACTTGCTCTCATTGGCGGTAAAAAAGTCGTTGATCGTCTTTATCTTGCTGACGCGGGTCTTGTAGTTGGCTTCGGCATCCTTGAACAAGGTCTGCCGATTGTCCGTATAGTGCGTCATATACTTTTCGGACGTCGCCTTGATGCTCTCAGCCGTCTGTGCGGATTCGCCGGCTGGAAGCGATCCGTCGGGCGAGAACTTGAACGCGGCGACCATCTCGCCCATACCCATGACGGAAGCGTAGATTTTGTCGGAAACCGCCAGATTGAATTGCTTCGCCGTGACTTTCTGGCTGATCCCGAAAGCGCTCTTTATGTAGGAGAAGAGCCTGTTATCGCCGGTGATGTCATCCGCCGACCGGACATTGCCGATGTGCTGCCGATAATATTCGTCGTTGCTGGTTGCCGCAGCCGAGAGGGTCAGGGTCGGCACAGTGTTGTCGTAGCGCGATATCAACGCCTCTTTCTGCTGGTCCGTTTGAGCGGTAGCGCCGGCGAGCGTGCCATCCGGCTTAAAGCTGAATTCCGATGCGATAAGCTTGTATGTTGCCTGGGCAGAACCCGTCGGGAAGTTGCTCGCTGTGTTGACGAAGCTGTTGGGATCATTGACATCGCTCGTCAAGACAGACTTCAGGAAGCTCTTCGAAATGTGGGTCGCATCAAGGCCGTGAGCCGTCAGAAGGTATTCCCGCATCCTGGTGTTGTTGACGATGTCATCGACATTCGTCGCCTTGTCGATCCACTTGCTGTAAAATGCGCTCTCTTTCTTGGCCAGCGTCGTTTCGTTGGCAAAAGAACGCTCATAAAGACCGATCGTATCGTTTTTCTGCGCGTCGCTCTGAGCCGTCGGCTTGGTGGAATTGGCCGTGAAATTGAAAGCGGCCGCGAATTGCCGGTAACGACTGTCGGTCAACTTGTTTGCGAAGCTGGTGCCGTTGCTGAGATCGCTCGTCAGCACCTTCTTCATGAAGGCTTTGGCATAGGTCATATCCTCGAGGCCGTAGGCCTTCATAGCATAGCTATAAAGCTTGTGGTCCGCGAGGAATTCATCGACATTTTTTATCTTGCCGATGTGCGTATCGTAATACTGCTGATCGCTTTTGACCGTAGCCTGCTTGGCGATACGCGCAAGCGTCGACGCCATATCCTTTGTCGCGGTCACATAGCCGAGATAGGTTGAAATCATGGATCGCCCCCACAGCGCGCAATTCACCAACATTAGCCCCGATGCGCACAATCGCAACCAGACCTTGCGCGAAGCTAGATCGGCAATCTCGAGGCCAGTCTCCTGTTCTATTGGCGAGGGAGACGCGGAAGCAATTTCCCTTCGCAGGCGAGCACGCTTGCCGTGGCTCCGGCGCAAGCCGGAGCAGATTGCCTATCTCTCTTCAACGTCAGCGACTACTGCACCAGAACCGGCTGCATGCATCGCGCATCAGTGACTTGTATGTCGGCCTGTCCGATACCAATGCCGAGAAGCCCGAGGAGGTTGTAGAGAAGCTGGTCGACGGGCGCGGTGACGAGAGAAAGCGTATCGGCGAGTGCCGACAGCACACCGCTCGGCGTTCCGATGGTGATGATCAGCAGCTGTATGCTGATATTGGCATTCTTCAAGAGCGACTGGACCAGAGAGGTCGTGATATCCTTGGTCGAAACCGTCTTGATGGTGCCGGCTGAAATCTCCGAAGGCTGGAAGGTCAGCCGGGTCGGGCTCATGTTGGCTATATCGATTTGCGCACTTGCCAGAATTCTCAGCAAGAGGGAGTCGATGATGGCGGCCTGCGTGACACGCGGCTTGGTACCGAAGTTTACGAAGGCCGATGTATCCACATCGCCCAAGGCGATCTCGGCGACACCGGGCACGGCATCAATTCCAACCACTGCATTCGGCATGTTGCCGCCAACGCAGGTGATGGAGGCTAGCCTGGCCTCGGCAGGAGCGAGCTCGACATAGAGCGGCACCCTCAATTTCAGTCCGGCGATCAAGGACAGGCCGGTGACGGCAACCTCGATGGCGACGCGCACTTGCGGCGTACGGACGGTCATTCCCGGCGCACCTACTGCGGCAGACGGCGTTTGCTTTGCCATTTCACCGATCGCCAGCGTCAATTTGGCCGTCGCAAGATCGGGCAGCGCAACCCCCAGATCGACGGCAATCTGCTTCTGCTGGTTGGCCGCCATTGCCGTCAAAGATAGGAAATTCATCAGACTGATGCTGGAATTCAGGTTCGGGCCGGTGCCGATAATGTTCGTGCCCTCGGGGCCAAGATTCAGGAGATCCTCGAGCTTGACGGTGAGCTTGGTGGTTCCGAGCGATTTGCCGAGGCCGTTCACGATGCGAATGACCGCAGGCGAAAGATTGGTCATTTTGCCAAGAGCGCCCAGAATCTTGTCGTAGGGAACGCTGGTCGCCAGAAGATCGTTGTAACTGCCTGCCGTGAGATTGAGATCGGTCGCCAGAAGGTTGAGGAAACTCAGTAGGTTGACCTTAGCTCCGACAAGCGATTGATAGTCGACGAGCTTGAGGGATATCTGCGTTCCAAGAAGGGATCCCAACAGTTGATTGAGGATGCCGCCATTGAGGCTTGCAAGCCGCGATCCGATAGAAAAGGCGGCCACCGTATCGCTCGCAGCCGTACCGGTGGCGCTGAGTGTCGGCGCAGTGGCGAAAGCGGACGCAAAGGGCATGACCGCCTTCTGCGTGAGCGTCACTCTCACCGCATCGTAGGGAGCACTCCCTGAAGAAGAAAAACGGTTCTGAGGGGCAATAGTCGCATCCGCCTTATAGGTTCCGAGAACCATGTTGCCAAGCGTTTCATATTGGCCGGAATTGGCCATGCTCGCTGTGATGGAGCCGTTGGACGTGAGATAGCTGCTGCCCGATGCAAGCGCTGCCGTCGTTCCGTTCGACTGGAGATTGTTCAAGAGCGCCGTATTGGCATTCGTAATATTGGAGGCCGCCGTGATCGCGCCGATATCGCTAAGTTGCTGAAGGCGTTGTTGCTGCAGGGTCATCATGCCATAGTCGATACCCAGACCCAGGCAATAAAGAATCAGGGGCGAGACGAGCGCCGTCGTGATGGCAACATTTCCCCGCCTGTCACGGAAAAAGGCGAGCCGCCTGAAAAGCTCTTTCATCACATCCCCCCGATCCTGATGGTGGAGTAGCGACGGATCGTCTGATTTGGCATCGCGAACGTGTAGAGGTTCCAGATCGGAAGGGCTGATGCATCGTAGCTGGCGCTGACGGTGAACTGGTTGGCGTTAGCCGGGTCGGTTGCAACTGTGACGGTCAGCTTGTCCTTCGTCAGGAAGGCATCGTTGATCGTCGAGCGATTGACGAAGTCCTGCACAAGTTGTGTTCGCTCATCCGAGGAAACGCCTGCGACCGCCGTCCGCGCCGCATCGGCCGTGAGCTGCTGCAGCGAATGGGCCGCGGTCAGGTAGATGGCAAAGGCAATGAAGGTGAGAAGCATAAGGAGGAAAAGCGGCGCGATGAGCGCGAATTCGACGGCGGCCGCGCCACCCTCTGCCCTCCTGAAATCAGAAGCGCGTGTCATGATTATATCTCCCTCAATCGACGGTTCATCCATGATGATGACGATCGAGGAAACCTTAGATTGCGGACGTTAATTTTATATTTCTAAATATACTATTTTCTAATGTTTGTATAACTAATCATCCAGGTTCTATTGGTGCAAATTGATATAAATTGCCGTTATTACAGTATCTTCGGTATTATGATCGAAAGGGCTTTGTATTCACGCGACCCAAAATTCACGCCAATAGATTGCAGCAAACCCCTGAACAACCGAGCATCGTTGCGGTGACGGAGAGGGCAATTGTGAGGCAACCTGCGGGGATCGGCCCAATCGCCCCGGTGCATTCTGACCCACCATGACGGGCAATGTCAGGGAATGCTGCCGATCATTCGATCTGGGAGAGATCCAAGTCGGCAAGGGGCGACGGCGTCTTGGTTTAGGCAAGGGCGATTGTGGGAGGTGCGGGACGGCATTCCATCCGGAATGCGTGGTGAGCCAAGACGATCGAGCGCATCGCTATTCGATGAAAAGCAGAAATGCTCTTCAAAACTTCGGCTGCATACTCGCCTCGGCGGCATGGCACACAAGACCGGCCGCAAGCATCGGCGCAACCCGCGAAACATCGCGCATCGCATGAATGGGATTTACTTTTTCTTCGGCACCAGATCCCAGCCGCCATGCGTATTGCGCACAAAGCGCCGATTGCCCTTGTGGTAGGAGACGGCACCCGTCCGACCTACTTTGATCGCCGTCGGCAGCAGTTGGGCGGCCGCTTTCAGGCGTTCGACCATATCGAATGCCTCTTGCCGTTTTCCAGCGCGGATCAGCGCCATCAACTTGGATTCCTGTTTCATCCTCTGTACTCCCGTTCATCGAGGATTAGGGCTGGATGGAATTTGCGGTTCATCAGTCGTATCTGCATATCGATCATCTCACCCCGCGCTCCACGAGCAGCGAACGCAGGGCCACGGCCACCACGCAAACGCTGGAAATAAGAAAGATTGCGCCCGACATCGCGTAAATCGTCGGCGAGGCGCCGGCGTTCATCTTGCCGAACAGCACGACCGGCAACGTGTTCTGCCGGCCGGCCAGATAGAAGGCGCGCGTGAACTCATTGAGCGACAGCAGGAACGAAAAGATGAAGGCACTGATGAGACCCGGCCGGATAAGCGGCAGCGTGATGTCGTAAAACTGCCGGAAGCGGCTAGCGCCGAGGTCATCGGCCGCCATCAGGTAGGTTCGCTTGACCGCCGAGAAACTCGTGAGGATCACGATGAAGGCAAAAGGCATTGCCCATAGCAGATGGCCTGCAATGACTGTCAGAGCGGATGCCTTTACTCCAACACGGCTGATAAGGGTTGAAAGCGCCAAGCCCTGAATGACACCCGGCACGAACATCGGTAGAAGCACGGTCAGAAACCATATGCTTCGGCCGCGATGAAGCTCGCGATACGCCAGGGCGGCAGCGAGCGACAGCACCGTCGCGATGACGGCGGTAACAAGCGCAATGAGGAGGGACTGGACGAGCGCGGCAACAAGCGCACTCTCTCCTCCGAGCGCGATATACCATTTCAGGGTCAAATCCGAGAAATGCGGCAAGCCGGGTTGCAATGACGGATTGAACGAAACGCCGAGCAGATAGAGCGGCGGCGCATAGATCGCCAGCAGGCCGAAAATGGTCACAGCCCAGATGATGATGCGTGGAGCCGCTCCTTCCCTGACCATCATTGGCTACGATCCTCGAAGAGAGAGGAGAGGCCGAATATCGCGTCACCGATGAGCACAAGCCCGAAGACAATGACGAGCATCAGGGTTGAAATCGCGAAGGCGAGCGGGAAATTGGCGACACGCATGACGTCGTTGATCATCACGGACACGATTGAAGCACCGGCCCCACCGAGCATCTGCACCTCCGTCGAGGAACCAGCAACCATGACGAAGACAAACAGAAAGCCGGCAAAGACGCCGGAATAGGTCAAGGGCAGCAATACGGTCCGCGCCATCGTCCAGAACCCGGCTCCGAGATCTCGCGAAGCTGCCAGAGCGATCGGATCAACCCGGCGCATGGAGAGCAGCACGGGGAAGGTTGCAAACGGCAGGTAGGAGGCGACAAGCCCGACGATTACGGCGAAATCACTGAAAAGCAGCCAGTCGAGCGGCGCATCCGTAATGCCCGCTTGCTGGAGCAGCGTGTTGATGACACCCGTTCGTCCCAGCAACAGTCGCCAGGAGAAAGAGCGGATAAGATAGGATGTGAAAAACGGTATCGTCAGAAGCGCCGCAAGCAAAACCGACAGCCGACGCCCCGCAAGGAAGTACATGGCATAAGCAGTGGGATAGGCGATGACGAGACAAATGCTCGCGGTCAGAAAGGCCTTGCCGAGCGTCGACAGAAACACGCTCCAGCGCCCAGCGTCCAGGATGGCGGCATAGGCAGCGAGACTGAACTCCGGCTTGATCCAGTAGGTCGTGGAATCCCAGGCACAGAAGCTCCAGACCACGACGAGAACCAGCGGCGCCAGGCCGAGCAACAGGATCGCTGCAAGCGGAGCAGTCATCAACAGGACTGATGTCTTCATTGTCTCGTTCCGCTTCTCGCGCGCGTTGATCCCATCGGTTCGGGGCCGGCCTGTCCTTGGACAGATGAGCCAGCCCCGCTCCATCGCATTACATCAGGCGTTGCGCAGCTTCTGCCACCACTCTTCGTAGAGTTGGAAGTTGTCCGGACGGCAATTCTGCCAATAGACCTTTCCAGAGAATTTCGCCTTCACGTGGTCGGCAAGCTTTGCGACGTCGTCGGCCTTGTATTCATCCGAATGCGCCTTGGCATAGGCGAGATTGTTGTCCGTCGGCACAAGATAGCCACGCGCTTTGCCGAGTTCGCAGCCATAGAGACCGGCAAGTAGGGCATCGACGAACTTATGGGCAACGTCTGCCTTGCCTCGCTCGGCGGCGCCCTTGAGCAGCACGGTGTTGTTGCCCCAGCCCTCATAGCCTTCAACGGGCGCTGCATACTCGACCTGAAGCCCGCGCTTGCGGCCTTCATAGACGATCGGCTCCCAACCGGTCATGGCGTCGACTTCCTCGTTCGCGACAAGCTGAACGCCCTGCTCCCAGCCATTCCAGAAGGTGCGGAACTGGCCGTCCTTCTTGTGCTTGATCAGGAACTCCATGACGAGGCCGAGTTCGGATTCGGAGAGATTGCCAGGATCCTTGATCGGCTGGTTCTCGGCACCTTTAAGGTAAATGGCAGTGAAGATCGCGCTGTTGATCCATGCATCTTCCATCGCGACCCGGCCCTTGAGCTTGGGATCGAAGATGACGCCGTAGCTGTCGACCTTACCGAGCTTATCGGGGCGATAGATGATGGAGTCTGCGTTGACGACCGTCGGTATGCCGTATTGCTTGCCTTCATAGGTCAAGGTCGGGATGTCCTTGGCCCATTGCCAGATACCGGCAAAGTTCGAGATCTTGGAGACATCCCAGGGAGCGATCAGTCCTTGCTTGGCGAGTTCACGCTCCGCGCCACCCTGAAAGCCGCCAACGTCGAAGAGATCATTGGCATTGCCGGCGGCCAGACGTGCGACGACCGGGCCGACATCGTTGCCATTGTCGGTGAATTCGGGCGAAACGCCACTTTGGCGCGCAAATTCTTGCCACTTGTCGCCGATATCAAGCGTGGCCGTCGCCCAGAACGCAACCGTCGCATCGTCGGCCATGGCGCGCGTCGCTCCGAGCCCGCCCACGGAAAGAGCGGCCGCACCCGCTCCCATGAGCTTCAGCATGTCACGACGCTGAATATTGCTCCTCAAAGCAGAGGAGACGAGATCATTATGCTTGTTCATCGTGTCATTCCCTTCCCGCTTGTTTCGTTTGTATTGGCTAATGGCACTCTACTCATCGCCTCCAGCCGAGGCCGGCATGCCGGAACGATTGATCACCAGCGCAGCGCCCGGCTTCAGACACACGCGCACGCTTTCGCCCGGCGAGGGCGGAGTTGCATCCGCACTTGTCGTCAACACCACACGCTGGCTGTCGGCGAAAGCAAGCGTAACGTCATGACTGAGCCCGCGATAGATACTTTCGACAACCTTAAGTTCAATTATTTCCGCCGCGTCTTCGCCAACGGGGAGAAGTTCAATCCGGTCGGGCCGGATCGCAACAAGGGCGTCGGACGGCGGTGACGCCCCGGCAAAACTCGCATTCATCCGTTGGCCGGCAATCGTCGCAATGGCCCGACCGCCGGAAACGGCGACGCTTTCGGGCTTCAGGAGCGTATCAATACCGACAAAGCGAGCGACGAATGCATTGACTGGCGCATCGAAAAAGCGCGCCGGCACGTCGGTCTGCTCTATGCGGCCCTTGTGCATGACGGCCATGCGATCGGAAAGGCTAAGCGCTTCATCCTGATTATGCGTCACCAGAATGAAGGTTGCGCCCGTGCGTTTGTGGAGCCGTCCGAACTCGTCGCGCATCTGCTGACGCAACCGTTCGTCCAGACCGGTCAAGGGTTCGTCAAGCAGAAGGATACCCGGTTCCATGACGAGCGCCCGGGCAAGAGCCACACGCTGGCGCTGACCACCCGAGAGAATATTGACATCGCGATCGGAAAAACCGGAGAGCTCGACGAGCTCAAGCGCGTCCTCGACCTTCGCCTTCAATGCGCCGCCCGAAAGACCACGCAACTTAAGTCCATAGCCGACATTCTGCGCGACATTCATGTGCGGGAAGAGCCCGAGTGACTGGAATACCGTGTTCACGGGCCGGCGATTGGCCGGAACTCCGGCCATGTCCTTGCCGTCGAACAGCACACGGCCGGCGGTCGGCTTGTCGAAGCCGCCGATCAGCTTCAACAGCGAACTTTTACCGCAGCCCGAGGAGCCGAGAAGCGTGAAGAACTCCCCTGCCCTTATGTCGAGCGTCACGCCATCGACTGCCCGCGTAGGCCCATAGCTTCTGACGATATGGTCGAGACCGATCGCTATCGCCATATCAGACGTCTCTCCCATCTGACTCACGGATTAGCAGCAGACCCTCGTCGGTTATTTCAAGCTCCTGTCCGGCAACCACCAGAGACGTCGCCGTTGCCTCCTCGACGATGAGCGGACCGGCGACACTCTTCAGCGGCGGTAGTTTCGACCGCTCGTATACAGGGCACGACAGCCAACCCGTCCCACCACCGAAATAGACCTCACGGCGGCCCTTAGAAGCCGCCGTGAGCGACCGATGGGCTGGCGACAGTTTCGGTATGGCTATCACCGGTCCGCGCAACACCGCCTCGAGATGGATCATGGTGATCTCGATCGGCGAGGTCCGCAGGCAAAATGCATAGGCACGCTCATGAACCGCATGAAACCGCTCGGCAAAGTGCTCGACATCGTCGTCAAGTTCGAAGCGGGCAAAGACACCATGTTCCTGGCCTCGATACCGTGCCTCTACGCGGCAGGCGTAATGGATCTCGGCACCATTGCCCTTGGCGAAATAGACAACGGCCTCACGTTTCAGCTCGTCGAACCGGCGCTTCAAATCGCCGACCGCTTCCGGCACGAGGGCAGAGAACCAGGTGCCGCGAAAATCGGCTCTTGGCTCTGCGGCAAGCATCCCCCAAGCAGAGAATATGCCGGGATGCGGCGGCACAACCGTCATCTTCACGCCGAGATCGCGACCAAGACGCGCTGCGAGCGCCGGCCCGGCGCCGCCGGAAATGACGAAAGCCGCGTCGCGCGGATCGTGGCCGCGTTGAACGGTCACGAGCTTCAGCGCATTGATCATGGAGGCGTGCGCAATCTCGACGATGGCAAGTGCGGCATCCTCGACGGACAGTCCAAGCGGCTCCGCGACGCTTGCGATCGCCGCGGCAGCCTTGCCCTTGTCGAGCTGCATCTGGCCGCCGGCAAAGCTGGCGGGATCAAAAATGCCTAGTGTCAGCAAAGCATCGGAGAGCGTGGGCTTGGTGCCGCCACGTCCATAACAAGCAGGTCCCGGCGTCGAACCGGCGCTTTCCGGCCCGACGCGGAGCGCGCCACGTTCATCGATACGGGCGATGGAACCGCCGCCGGCGCCGATTTCGACAATATCGACCACCGGCACCTGCACAGGATAGCCCGGGATGATGCGGGTATGTTCGAGCTTATATTCGCTATCGAGCGTCGGACTGTTGTCATGGATCAACGAGCATTTCGCGGTCGTACCGCCGACATCGAGCGAAAGCACTTCCGATTGGCCGAGCAGTGTACCGATGCGCGCCGCACCGGCTACACCGCCGGCCGGGCCGGATTCGACCAAAGTCAGCGGACTCATCTGCGCCTGGTCGAACGTCGAGATACCGCCGTTGGACTGCATCGCGTAGTAGGGGCAGGTCAGGTCGCGCTCCATGAGCGCACTCTCAAGACGCGCAAAGTAGCGTCTTATGATCGGCTGCACATAGGCATTCAACACGGCGGTATTCGAACGCTCATACTCGCGCCATTGCCGCGAGACCTCGTGGCTGGCGCAGATCGTGACGTCAGGAAGAGCTTCGGCAAGTGCCCTTGCACACGCAATTTCGTGCTCGGGATTGACGTAACTGTGGAGGAAAACGACGGCAACGGCCTCGACGTTACGCTCACGGCATTCGCGGACGATCGTCTCGACATCACCGAGTTCGATCGGGGTCAGCACCCGACCTTTCGCATCCATACGCTCGCGCACCTCGAAGCGGAGGCTGCGTGGCACGAAAGGTTCGGGGCTCTTGAACTGGAGGTTATAGAGATCCGGGCGATTGCCACGGCCGATTTCGAGCACGTCGCGAAACCCGGCTGTGGTGACAAGCGCCGTCTTGACACCCTTGCGTTCGGTTATCGCGTTGATGACCGTCGTTCCGCCATGCGCAAAGAAGATGACATCGCGCGTGGAAAGACCATCCTTCTTCTCGGCAAGCTTGATGGCCGAAAGCACGCCTTCGGACTGGTCGTGAACGGTCGTCAGGCTTTTGGCGGTGAAAATCTCGCCGGTGCGCTCGTCGTAGCCGACGAGGTCGGTAAACGTACCGCCCACATCCGTCGCCAGCCTGATCATCCCGTCATCCTCTCTTCAAATCCATAGAGATCCCGCGCCGTCTCCTTCGAGATGTAGCCGTCTTCAACGTCGCGGCGGACAAGCTCGACCTCGCGGGTGCGCGCCTCGCCCCAGCCTCCTCCGCCACCGGTAATGATACGCACAAGGTCGCCGCGCTTGAGCGCGATGTGCGGCTCGCGGCCAAAGCTCGCGACTTGACCCGCAGGATCTTCAACCTGCAGCAGATTGACCGTGCCGGATGTCCCTCCTTCGATCCCCCAGGGAGCGGTCTCCGTTCGCCCGAAGCTGCAATAGGCCGAAGCCCCGTCCTCCAGAATCTCGTAGTCGCGGATAACGCCGAAGCCGCCACGCCGGCGGCCGGCGCCCGATCCGCCCTCGACATTGAGCTGGTAGCGGCGAACGATCAGCGGAAATCGTGCCTCGATCACCTCGACCGAATAGTTGTAGGTGTCGCCATCCGTAAGCGCGATCAGGGCGTTCGCGCCATCCGCATTCTTGCTTGCGCCCCAGCCGCCATGCTGCGGCTCGATATGGATGAAAGGCTGCCCGGCGGCGTCCTTGCCGGAGATATAGACAACGCAGAGGCTTGTATAGGAACCGGCAGAGAACCGCTCAGGCATCAGCTTCGCAAGTGCTTTCCAGACCAGCTCGGAGGCATGGACGGAGCCCTCATAATACCAACCGGTCGGGGAAGGCTTCTCGGCAGTAAAGACGGACCCTTGTGGTGCGATGACGGTAAGCGGCCGGAACCATCCTTCGTTGGAAGGAGCCTGCGGCGCCACCAATGCCTTGAATATGGTGCGCACCGCCGATTGCAGCGCCCCTGCGGCGCAATTGATCGGCCCGGCCACTGCCGGCGGGCAGCCGGTAAAATCGGCAGTCAGCCGATCGCCGGCAATCGTGATAGAAACGGTCACCGCAATGGGATCGGTGGTCACGCCGTCGCCGTCGATGATGTCCTGTGCCTGATAGATCCCATCGGGCAAGGCGGCAATGGCGGCCCGCGCCTGTCTCTCGCTCGTCGCGAGCAGATGATTGAATGCAGCCTCGACGATATCGATGCCATACTTGCGGCAAAGCTCGCCCATCCGGCGAGCCGCAACACGAGCGGTGGCCACCTGCGCTGTGAGATCGCCGATCGCGATATCGGGCAGGCGCACATTTTCCCGGATAATGCGCAGAACCTCACCCGAGAAGCGATCGTTGCGCACAACCTTGACCCCCGGGAGCCTCAGCCCCTCCTGAAACACCGAGATGGCGTTGGGCGCAAGCGAGCCGGGGACAGAGCCGCCGACATCGAGATAGTGAGCAACGTTGATGGCATAAGCCATGATCCGGCCGTCGAAGAAGATGGGTTTGACGATGGCGAAATCGCAGGCATGCGTGCCGCCCGAATAGGGATCATTCGTGAGCAGGATGTCGCCGTCTTCCAGATCGTCGCCATAGAGCGCGATCAGCGATTTGACCTGCGTGCCGAAGGTGCCCGTGAACAAGGTGATGCCGTTCATCTGCGCCACAAGTTCGCCCTCAGGCGTCAGGAGACCACAGGCAAAGTCCAGCACCTCATAGATAACGGGGCTCATCGAGGTCCGTGCCATCACGACACCCATCTCGTCGACGGTGGCGGCCAGCTTGCCCTCGATGATTTCCTGAGTCACCGGATCGACGATGGTCACGAATCTACCCTCATCCTTATATTCGCACAGATTCAGATTAGGTGTTTTTTGCGCCGCCGATAGCCTTCCCGATGGGTGGGCGGAAATAGCGCAGCCCACCCGTTCGGGTAGGTTATCGATTGAGCATGCCCTTTTGGCGCGCCGCCGTTACTGCCGCCGTTCGCGTAGAAACATTGAGCTTCGTAAAGATGTTCCGCAGATGGAACTTGATGGTGTTGTCGGACAGAGAAAGCGTACGGCCGATTTCCTTGTTGGAAAGCCCTGCGCTCAGCAGGTCCATCACCATGCGCTCGCGTCCGGTAAAGAGGGAAAAATCATCACCATTGGCGGCTTGCTGTGTGGTATCGACACCGCTCAACAGGGGCTGAAGGCGCTTGCGGGTCACGTTTGCGACGGTCGGATGGTTGGCAAGCAGGCGAAGCTCCCCAAGCCCTGCCGCGTGATCGACATACAGAAGCGCACGATAGTCGCCGAGCGGCATAGTCACGACGAGATCGGACAGACGAGCGGCCGCCACATCCGCACGCCCTTCGGCTATCAAGATCCGAATTTCGATCAGCGCAAGCTCGATCCGGCGCGGAATATGCGGACGCTGAACCTGCCGCGTCGTCAGCTGATCGAAAACCTCACGTGCCTTTGCGGCCTCGCCGAGCGCCAGATAGGCGCGCATCCAGAAAATGGCCGGTGTCGCCCCACGCAGATGAATGGATAGCATATTGGCGCGATCGGATCTGATCGTCTGCACGCCGAAACCGCTGGCTTCGGCATGACGGATCGCCTGATCGAGATCTCCCGACGCCATCAGAAGCATCGCCCGTTCACGATCGATCAGGCGCGTCAGGCGGTCAAAGCCACGCCGCCGGGCCACTGCGCGGATGCGGTCCATGGCTAAGTGGGCTGCCAGAAGGTCGTCGCCCATTCGCAAGGTCCGCTGCTCCGCCATGAAGCCGGCGGCAAGAAGATCGAACCAGGTGTCATGGCGCTCAAGATGCGGCAAGGCCCAGCTGAGCATCTCGGCCGCGGCCTCGGTCTCGCCGCGCATCGAGAGAATTTCCGCCTTCAACACCTGACCAACGGCGTCAAGATCGCTGCCGGCGGCGATATTGGTCTGCGCCTCGCTGATCAGCTCGTCATAGGCCGACAGGGCGCTCGCGCAATCGCCGGAGAAAAAGAAGGCCTGACCGATATGCGTGTAGAGATGCATGGCACCGAAATCGGCGCCGCCGTCACGAAATGCGCGAAAGGCGAGGTGACCATAATGCAGCGCCCGATCGAGCTCGCTGCGGATGAGGAAATTGTAGGAGAGCATGTTCAGCGCCAGCGCCCGATGGATGAGCTCCATGCCATCGGGCTGCTGCAAGTCGTTCTCCAATGCGGAGAGATCGGCAGCACTTGCCCAATGGTCAGTATAGAGCGCCAGAAGAATGCGCACCACACGCAGATCTTTCGCCAGGACCTCATCACCGGCCGCGGCTCGTTCGGCTATGACCAGATAGTGATTGGCAGCCGCGAGCTGCGCCGCCTTGGCATTGAAAATCGATAGTCCGAGGGTGGCTAGCGGAAAACGGCCAAGGTCGATTTCCGAGGCACGCCCGCTCAGCGCCTGAAAAAGCGTCGCGCCGCCGCGCGTGGTGGCGTAGACCCGCCGCCAGCCGCCTGCGCTTTCGACGATGCATGCGGCAAGGTTTGCATCGTCGGCCAAAAGCGCATGCTGCACGGCCCGCTCGATATCGCCCTGAACCTCGAACCACTGCGCCGCCCGATTGAGGATGCGTTTGGTATCAACGCCTCGCCGGCTGGCGGTTTGCTTCAGGAATTCGTTGAAGACCGGATGATAGCGCATCCAATTGCCGGGGCCGGCAAGCAGGGTGACGGGAAGAGCAAAATCATTGAGCCGCTCGATCAGCCCTGCCCTCTCACTACTCTCGAGGACTGCCCCAAGGAGCGAGTGGTTGAAGGCAGGCAAAGCGGCGGTCTCGATCAGGAACTGGCGAATTTGCTCCGGCAGATGTTCAAACACCTGTTCCGAGAGGTAGACCCCCATGTCAGCGCTGCCGCCGTCAAAAGACGCGAGAATGCTATCGCTTTGCTCGGACTCCGATACGAGCAGGCTCACCATCTGCAGCGCGACCGCCCAGCCCTCGGTTCGTCGATTGAAGGCGCCGACCTGCTCCTCGGTTAGATGTGTGCCGTTACCGAGGAGCAATTCGCGCGCCTCGGCATCGGAGAAGCCGAGCTCGGCGACACCGAACTGCTTGAACTCACCGCGAAGACGGAGGGCCGACAAAGGAAACCGCGGCGGACTACGGCTCACGAGCACCAGCTTCACATGATCGAGCGAAGCATCCGCGAGGATCTTCGCCATCAGCGCCTCGACGGCATCCGTCTGCGCGAAATGATAGTCGTCGAGGAAGAGAGCAAGAGGTCCGGGGATCCTGCGCAGCCGCGTTGCCAGCACGGAGAGAAGAGCTGCCGCCGGCAGGTTGCCGGCATCGCCGCCATCCTCGTCCAGTAATGTCTGCAATGCGTCGATAAGAGCGAGCAGGAAGGTTTCCTGACTGGTGTGTTCCGCATCGAGCGACACCCAGCACAAATTGACCCCGTCTTCCTTCAGCTGCTCAAACCATTGAACCGCAACAGAAGTTTTGCCGTAGCCCGCAGGCGCGACGATGGTCGTCAAACGGCGCAGCCCAGCGCGCCGGAGCTGCCGCAACAGGTCGCTTCGTTTAATGGTTTGCTGCCCGCTGGAAGGGGGAGCAAATCGATTCTGTCCACTCATGGGGCGCGATGATGCTGTCTTGGCCGGCAGTTGGCAACCCGCGAGAAAACGTTTGCAAAGCTGTCAAATCGTTATTTTTTTGCGTCTCTTACCAAGTCGCAGGCGGATGGGCTTATGTATAGTCGCAAAGATACCCGAATTCGCTTTCCAGTTCCTGAACAAGCCGAAAATTGCCGCAAAAATGCCGCGCAGAACCATCATGGAAACGCCCCATCTGCTCCTTTTCGAGCCATAAACGGTCCGTTAGGAATTTATTGACCATAATGCCAGGTAAATCGATGCCGCAGACGCGGCGCCTCTGATCTGTATGTCTGTTAGCAAGGGCGAAAGTCGTATCCGTGCATCAAGCGATCTTTTCCATTCCGGCGGCAACCCTCGCCATGAGTTTCTCGTTTGTCGCTTGCCGGGTGGCACTGGTTGCGATGCTGGTTTTCGGTGCGCTGGCGGGATCCGCCAAGGCCGCAGCCGACGATCGGGCGCTCAAGCTGTTCTTCACCCATACCGGGGAAAGAGCGACGATCGTCTTCAAGCGCGGCGGCAAATACGACCCGCGCGGTCTCGCACAGATCAACCGCTTCCTGCGTGACTGGCGCAAGAACGAGCCGACGAGGATCGATCCGGATTTGCTCGATCTGGTCTGGGAGGTCTATAGCCGTAGCGGCGCGCGCGAACCCATCCACGTTGTTTCCGCCTATCGCTCGCCATCCACCAACAGCATGCTGCGCAACCGCTCGCGCAGTTCCGGCGTCGCAAAACACAGCCAGCACACGCTCGGCAAGGCGATGGACTTCTATATTCCCGGCGTGAAGCTTGCGACCTTGCGCGCGATCGCCATGCAGATGCAGATCGGCGGCGTCGGCTTCTATCCCAACTCCGGTTCGCCCTTCGTTCATCTGGATGTCGGCCGGGTTCGCGCCTGGCCCAGAATGCAGCGCCAGGAGCTGGCGCGGCTCTTCCCAAGCGGGCGAACTCTGCACGTACCGGCCGATGGCAGGCCGCTTCCCGGCTATGAGCTGGCGCTTGCTCAATCGAAGAAACGCCCAAGCAAGATCGCGGCTGTTGCCGCCGACGACGATGATGACGATGCACCTTCGCCGGCGCCATCTCCAATGGTGACGGCTTCGATACCCAAGACCGTCAGTTCGCCCCTTATGACGAGCATGCTGCCCATTCCTCAAAGCCGGGCCGTGAACGGGTTGGAAACCCAACTGGGCAAGCGCGTCGCCGAAGAGAATACCGTCCAGCCCTTCACGGATCTGGCATCCTATGCCGTGCCGCTGCCGACAACGCGGCCGGTGAGCATTGCCGTAATCCCGGCAACGGCGCCCGAAAGACCCGCTCGCACTGTACTTGCAAGTCTGGTGGTCGGAAGGAGCGATGCGGGCCAGTTGCTGCTGGCGGAAGCCCTGAAAAATTCGAACGACAATGCAATGGAAAAACTGCAGCCTATGGCAAAGCTCCCCGCTTCAGCGACACAGGACGTTTCGGGCGGCGTCGGCGCCATGTCCACAGGCGCGATTGTCGCCTGGGCATTGCAACCTCCGGGCATCGCGATGGACATGACGCTTCCAGGCTCAGTGGGTGCTCCGATCCCTCTGCGGCAGGACGCCGCCAATATTCGAGACGGGATCATCGTGACCGAGGATGATGATTTCGATGTCGAAAGGTTCGGCTTCGAAGGCTGATCTTCGGGATACATCCCTTGCCGGCATGGACATCAATGTGAGAGCGGCGTCCCCTTGAGCCGGGAGATCACGCAGGCTGCAGACAATGGTTGCCAGATATCCGATTGAATCCAGCGCTCAGCCCACAAACGGGGCAAGCCGACATTCGTAATGCCGACGTAATCTTCCAATCCTAGAGGCTGCTCTCCTAACTGGGTTCAGCCATGCTGCTTCGTCGCTCCCTTCCCGCACTGTTTGCCATTGGCGCCTTGGCGCTTACGGGTTGCATTTCGGCGACGATGAAGAATTATGCGGCGGTGCCTGACCAGGTCGTGATGTTACACTACGGACCACCGGCACGCTTGCGCGATCTCGAATTCCGACAGCATAACCCGACATGGAGCAGGGTTTCGGCCAATGGCGCGCCGGCGCCGCCGAATCGTGAGGTTTCCCGGGATCGGCACGATACGGATCCCGAGCCAAAGCCAGGATATATCAAGCGCGCAAAAATGCTCCTATACCTCTTACGCTCTCGCCATTGGCGCTCTTTGCCTTCCGACCAGACCTCGTGAGCCAGATCTGGAACATAAGTTAGCGGCCTTTGCGAAAATGACACGAATCGAAGTCGGGTAAACAACTCATGCATATTCTGCTAGTCGAGGACGAACCGGAAATGGCGTCGGTGCTGATGACAGCGTTGAAACGCCAGGATGTCGTGGTTGACCATGCCTCCAACCTCGCCGATGCCGAGGCGATGGCACGGTTCGGCACCTATGATGCCATCGTACTCGACAGACGTCTGCCTGACGGTGAAGGGCTCAGTTTGATCCCACGCTTGCGGGCCTTGCGCATTGAGGCTCCAATAATTGCCCTTACGGCCATGAGCGATCTGCGCGACCGCATCGCCGGGCTCGACGCAGGCGCCGACGACTATTTGGGCAAGCCCTTCGCGACTGAGGAACTCGTCGCCAGATTGAAAGCCCTGCTGCGGCGTCCCTACATTTTGCGGGCGGATCACACAGTCGTCGGCCGTCTTACCTATGACTTTCGCCATCGCGAGGCGCTGATCGACGATCAGCCGCTGGACCTGCCGCGCCGCGAGCGCCTGGTCCTTGAGACCCTGATCCGCCGGCCGGGCCGAACCGTGATGCGCAGCATGCTGGAGGAAGCGGTCTACGCCCTGGATGACGAGATCGGCTCCAACGCGCTCGATGCCCATATTTCGCGCCTGCGCCGCAAGCTGGACGATCTGTCCGCCGGCATCGAAATCCGCGCCATCCGCAATCTGGGCTACTTGCTGCGGGCCGTTTCATGAAACTGGCGCGCGCCCGCTCACTGCAATGGCTTCTGGTGCGGCGCCTGATCCTGCTGCAGGCCGCCATGCTGGTCTTCTTCATCATCCTACTGATCGTCGTGCTGTCGGTGGTGAAGCCGAGGCTCATGATCGACAACGAGGCAGCGGTAACCGCCATCGTCAGCGCGATCGATCGCGACAAGGACGGCAAGCTGGTTGTTCAGGATACCGACGAACTCAGGCAATTTCGCGCGGAGCATCCCAAGGTCTGGTACATCATTCATGACGATACGGGCCAGACGGCGCGCGTGGGCATGGCGCCTGCGGATTACGATCGCGATCTCGGCAACCTCTTGAGCGTGGTCGACCACGCAAGCATCGGCTTCGCAGGCAAGCATGATGGGCGTGAAATGCGCCCCGAAGCCCTCGTCCAGAAGGTGGACACCAAGGCAGGAACCGTCCAGGTCGTCACATCGACATTTCATTCGCGATCGGACTCGGAAGGTTTCGACATTAGCATCACGGCCATCGTCGACATGGCGCGCAAGCCTGACGGCACCGTCGATTGGCCCCGGGTTCTTCCTGGCCTGCTGGCTTCGCTCGGCATCGTCCTCTTGCCGATCATCCTCGCTATGGGCGTAACCACCCTTGTTACAACGCCGGCGGTCGTGCGCCGATCGCTCGCCGGCCTGATCGGCACCGCCAACCAGGCGGCCCGCATCGATTTCGATACGCGCGCCATGCAATTGCCTGTCAAAAACGTGCCCCAGGAAGTCGTCCCGTTGGTCAACGCGTTCAACCAGGCCCTCAGCCGGCTCGCCCAGGGCATCGATAGCCACAACCGCTTTCTGACGGACGCAGCGCATGAACTGCGCACGCCGATCGCCATCTTGCGCACCCGCGCCGAACTGCTGACGGAAGAACCCGAGACGCTGCGGCTGCGACAGGACATCGAGCGCCTCTCGCACCTGGCGCAGCAGCTGCTGGATCATCAATCGCTCGATCGCCCCAGTGAGCATCGCCGGATCGTCGACCTTGCGGAATTTGCGGGCCGGGTCGCAGCCGATTTGGCTCCCCTTGCGATCGAGGCCGGCTATGATCTCGCTTTCGAACCGCCTGATGGCAAGGTCGAGGTCGAGGTCAATGCGCTGCAGATCGAGCAGCTGCTCATCAACATCGTTCGCAATGCTATCGAGCACGGCGGTGGCGAGGGCACCATCACCGTCATGGTCGACCGGGCAGGCGGCGTGGAGATCCACGACGAAGGCCCGGGAATTCCGGTCGAAGAGCACAAGAACGTCTTCGAACCCTTCTACCGCGTGCATCCCCACTCTCGCGGTGCTGGCCTCGGGCTCAATCTCGCCCGCCAGATCGCGCAGTTGCACGGAGGCAGTATTGCGATCCTGGACGGTCCGTGGCGGGGCGCCCGCGTCCGCATTCAGCTGCCTTTACGGCATCGCGCTGTTTGAACCGCCACGCTCACCAGCAGCGGTCACAATCGTCAGGCCGCAGGGATCAGGTCCGGCGATATTCGATGTTGCGAGCAAGCCAGCACCCAACCGTAAGACCTGATATCTCACCGGAGGCACTGCGTCTGATCTGCACGGTCCAGTCGCCCGGCGGGGCGGCATCCATGGAGCGGCGCGTCGTGATCACCCAGAGGTCATCCGCCAGCGGATACATGCGCTCCACCGGTCCCTGGCCCAGCATGCCCTCGAAACCGACATAGGTTGCACCATCTCGTGCCTCGATTTCCAGCGTCGCCCCGATCTCGTCCGAAGCATAGGAGCCGGCGATTCCGGCTCCATCTGCCCATTCCACGGGCGCGACAGGCTTAGCGTCGACAGAGAGATTTTCTCCCGGCCGCTCCATGAGCAGCCGTTCCTCGTCTTTGCGAAGGACGATTTCGCGTGCGCGCAAGGTCCCATCCGCCACGGGCGTGCACAGGCTGGCGGCCGTCGCATAATTGAGCCTTACGCCGTCCTTTTGCTCTTCCGTGCGAAGATAGAGCCCCTGCGCTTCATCCAGCCAAAGACCGGACCAGCCTTCGGCCGGAACGGCATCCTCGCCGATGTGGCAGCCAAGAGCGGCTTCCATCAGCGACCAAGCCGCTTTCATGGCGCTTGCTTCATGATTGAAGATGACCACGATCGACAGCCGTTCGGAGGCAATATGCATTCGGTAGGAACAGAAGCCACGCAAGCCGCCGCCGTGCGCGGTGATATCGTAGCCGGCGAGCGGCTCGCGACGAATCCCAAAGCCGTAGGAGGCAGGCTTGCCGTCGGCGAAGGAGACGGGACCGCTGATGCGACCATAGAGGCTCTTCGGATCATTGCGCGTCGCGTCGATATGGCGCTCCCATGCCAGCATGTCGTCCAGCGAAGCGGAGATGCCGGCATCTCCGAACCAGAAGATGCCGCTTTTGGCGGGCAAGAAGCCAACGCTATCATTGCCCTCATAGCCGATGACGCCATCCAGTCTCTCACGCGTGTCGGGCGCAAGGACTGCGCCGGTCATGCCAGCCGGACCGAAGATGCGCTCGCGCAGCAACTCGCCGAAATCGCGACCGCTCGCGCGACGGATCAACTCTGCCAGCAGGCGGAAATTTCCGTTGCTGTAGGAGTAATTCATGCCCGGCGCGAAATGTCCCGATCGTGCCTGCGAGAGCAGGCGCAAGCCATCCTCCTCGGTGAATTCTGCCTCAGGCACCGCTCCTTGCAGCACGGTCAAGGCCCAATAGTCACGCAGGCCGGACTGGTTGTGGCAGAGTTCGGCCACCTTCGGCAACGGACCTTGGAAATTCGGCAGAAGCTCCGGCAACAGCGGATCGAGCGCCTCCGGACCGTTGAACATATCCAGCAGCAATGCGCAGGTCATATGTTTCGAGATCGAGCAAATCGGCAGGCGGCTTGCCGTGGTCATCGGCAGGCGGCGCTCCATATCGGCAAATCCCCAGGCGCGGCGGGCGATGACTTCGCCATCTTTAACCACGCCGACAACACCGGCCGGGCCGCGATAGCGATCCGGCAGCACGTTCAGCGCCTGCTCCAGCGCTGCATGATCAATCTTCGTCATGGCTTATCCCTGAAAGCAGAGCCGCGTGCCGGGTGCAGCCATCGCCAGAAACTCCTGGAGGTCCTCAAGCGTCAGTGCGGCACAACCGGCGGTCGGGCCGTAGCCTTCGCTGGCGACATGCAGAAAAATGGCGCTTCCGCCGCCCGGAACGATCGGATCGTCGTTCTGACCCAGCACGACAACGATGTCGTAGAGATCGTCCTTGCGCCACATCTCTTCGTGGCTGGCGGCAAAGGGTAAGCGCACCGGACGATTGTAGTCGGGGTGGTCGGCGGCATCGCACCAGCCGTCCTGCTGATCGATGGCGGCGGTTTCGAATACCGAGATGGGAGCCGTCTTCAGCTTGTCGGCGCGATAGAGCACCCGGCGGATCGGCCAGCAACCAATCGGGCTCACGCCATCGCCCTCGGTCTTCTCTGCCTGGATGCCGCCCTTGCCCACCGCCGCGCGCCAGACCTTATCGCCGTAGCTCGCCTGCCAGCCTTCGCCGGCGCGTTTCACGATCAGATCCAAGTCCATCTCCTTCAAGCCTCTAACGGAAAATGACAGGCGACCATCCGGCCGTCCCGCTGCTGTGGGGCAGGGTCTTCTACCCGACAAATGTCCTTGGCAAAAGGACAGCGTGTGTGAAAGCGACAGCCCGAAGGCAGATTCATCGGGCTTGGAATTTCGCCCTTCAATATGAGCTTTTCCCGGCCGCGCTGGCGCGGGTCGGCAAGCGGCACCGCCGAGATCAGAAACATCGTATAGGGATGCAGAGGCTTGGCGAAGATTTCCTCCGTCCGTCCGACCTCCACGAGACGACCGAGAAACATCACGCCCACGCGGTCGGCAAATTGCCGCACGACGCTCAGATCGTGCGTGATGAAGAAATAGGTCAGACCCAACTCTTCTTGAAGGTCGGAGAGCAGGTTCAGCACCTGCGCCTGGATTGAAACGTCGAGCGCCGAAACGGACTCGTCGCACACTACGAAATCCGGACTGTTGGCAAGGGCGCGGGCAATGCCGATGCGCTGGCGCTGCCCGCCGGAAAACTGATGCGGATAGTTGCGCAGATACTGCCGCCGCAGCCCCACCATGTCGAGAAGCTCGGCGCAGCGTTCGCGGATCGCCTCGGCGGAACCATAGCCATGGGTGCGCAGCGGCTCGCTCAGGATTTCCTCGATGCGCATACGCGGGTTGAGAGAGGCGTAAGGGTCCTGGAACACGATCTGCAGCTTCTTGCGCAGGCTGCGCATGCCGCCCTCGTCGAGCTCGGTCAATTCCTGCC
The DNA here is from genome assembly GCF_016429255.1 of Rhizobium sp. ASV8. Classification (GTDB taxonomy): domain Bacteria; phylum Pseudomonadota; class Alphaproteobacteria; order Rhizobiales; family Rhizobiaceae; genus Rhizobium. The sequence goes on along the minus strand of NZ_JAELUG010000069.1, from coordinate 2,835 downwards.
CGCGATAGCGGATCGTACCCGAGGTCGCCTCGATCAGGCGCAACATCACCCGGCCGAGCGTGCTCTTGCCGCAACCGGATTCGCCGACGAGAGCGAAAGTCTCCCGCTCGTATATGTCGAGAGAGACGCCGTCGACGGCACGCACCGAACGAGAGCCGCTGCCGAAGAATCCACCACCCACCGGATAGTGCTTATTGAGATCACGAGCTGAAAGTACGATGTCGTTCACGATGACGCTCCTTGCCCGCTCGTTTCCTGTTGCGCATGCAGCCAACAGCGCGCGACGTGCCCCTGCTTCACGCCTTCAAGCGCAGGCGACTGCTGACAGATCGCCATGGTGTCGCCGCAGCGCGGGCTGAAACGACAGCCTGGCGGCAATTTGGCGAGATTGGGCACCATGCCCGGAATGCTAGGCATCCGTTTGGTGATCCGCGCGGCACCTGCCCTGGGGATGGAGGCCAGAAGCCCGCGCGTGTAGGGATGAGAAGGACGCTCGAACAGATCGAAGACATCGGCCTGTTCGACGATCTGCCCGGCATACATGACATTCACCTCGTCGCACATTTCGGCGATGATGCCGAGATCATGCGTGATCATGATAATCGCCGTGCCGACCCGGTCGCGCAGATCCAGCATCAGCTTCAGGATCTGCGACTGCGTCGTCACATCGAGAGCCGTCGTCGGCTCGTCGGCGATCAGCAGCTTCGGCTCGCAGATCAGCCCCATGGCGATCATGGCACGCTGGCGAAGCCCTCCCGAAAGCTCGTGAGGATAGGCATCCAGCCGCGCCTTCGGCTCGGGAATACCCACCAGCTCGAACATCTCCAGAACTCGGTCGCGGATCTCTCTGCGCTTGAGCCCGTGATGGATCGCCAGCGGCTCGCCCACCTGATCCCAGATCTTGCGAACCGGATTGAGCGACGTCATCGGCTCCTGAAACACCATTGAGATTTCGCTGCCCCGGATACGGCGCATTCCGTCCGGCGTCAGCGTCGCAAGATCGGTGCCGTCGAGCTTGATGCTTTTTGCGCTGACATGTCCTTGCGGCTTGGGCACCAGCCCCATCAGGGAGAGCGCGGTCATGCTCTTGCCGGAACCGGATTCACCCACGAGCCCAACGATGCGTCCCCGCCCCACATCGAAGGAGATATCGTCGAGCACACGGACATTGCCGCGGTCGCCACGGAATTCGGTGCGCAGTTCACGCACGCTGAGCACAGTATCGGATGCGGATGCCATCGGTTCAGTCCTTCATGGAGGGATCGAGCGCGTCGCGCAGCCCGTCGCCGATAAAGTTGAAGGCAAGCACGGTCAGCAGGATCGCCACCCCGGGCGAGATCGCCACGAGCGGCGCCTGAAACAGATATTCCTTGCCCTTGGCGACCAGCAGACCCCAGCTTGCCTCCGGCGGCTGCACGCCGACGCCCAGAAAGCTGAGGCTCGATTCCCACATGATCGCTTCCGGAATCGACAGGGAAAACAGCACGATCAGGGTCGGAATCACGTTCGGAAAGATATGACGGAACATAATGGTCGCACGGCCGGTGCCGCCCGCCCGCGCCGCTTCGATAAATTCCTTCTGCTTCAGGGCCAGCGTCTGCGCACGCACGACGCGCGCCACTCCGGCCCAGCCCACCAGCGCCAGGGCGAGGAAGATGTTGAGCAGATTGGCGCCGAGCGTATACATCACCACCATCGCCAGCAGCAGCGAGGGAAAGGCGATCATCATATCGGCAAGCCGCATCACCACGAAATCCGTGCGATTGCCGAAATAGCCGCTGAGGATGCCGAGCACCGTGCCGATGATCAGCGAGATCAAGCTCGGCACGATACCGACCACAAGCGAAATGCGCGCGCCATAGAGAATGCGTGTCAGCACATCCCGGCCGAAATTGTCGGTTCCGAGCCAATACGTCGTGGAAGAGGGCAACAATTGCTCGTTCAGCGCCACGCGATAGGGATCGTGAGGGCTGATCCATGGTGCGAAGATTGTCAGCACAATCAGCAGCAGGACGAAGGCTAGTCCGGCCATGGCCATGCGGTTCTTGCGGAAGGCGCGCAGGCTGTCGCCAAGGAAGCTCGCTTCCTCGATGGTTTCGGGAGCGTTCTCCCCAGTGATGACTTCGGCAGGGAGACTCATCAGGCGTCCTTCTTCATCTCGGAGCGAATACGGGGATCCAGGACGGAATAGAGAATGTCGGCGATCAGATTTCCAAGGATCACCAATGCGGTCGCAAACAGCACCGAACCCTGCAGCAACGGCATATCGCGCGACTGGATTGCGTTGACGGAGATACGGCCGACACCGGGGATGCCGAAGATCGCTTCGGTGATGACAGCGCCCGACAACAGCGTTGCCACCTGAATTGCCATGATCGTCACCACGGGGATCAGTGCATTCTTCAGCGCGTGGCGCGAGATGACACGAAGCTCGCGCAGACCCTTGGCGCGGGCCGTGCGGATGTAATCATGGCGCATGACTTCGAGAAGACTCGAGCGCGTAAGACGTGCAATGACGCCAGCCGAGCTCCAGCCAAGCACGATGGCCGGCAGGATCAGATATTTCCAGCCGTAGAAGCCGGAAACGGGCAGCCATTTCAGCTTCAGGGCAAAGATATACTGAAGAAGCAGCGCCGACCAGAAGATCGGCATCGAGACGCCAAGAAGGGAAAACCCCATGAAGAAATGATCGAGCAGACTGTCGCGCCGTACTGCAGAGAGAATACCGGCCGGAATGCCGATGATCCACGAGACGACGGCAGCACAGGCCGCCAGCAACAAGGTGGCGGGAAATGCGGTGAGGATCAGGGTCGTCACGCTGCGATTGAGCTTGAT
>NZ_JAELUG010000661.1 GCF_016429255.1 Rhizobium sp. ASV8 | reverse complement strand
CCCCCCCCCCCCCCCCCCCCCCCCCCCCCCCCCCCCCCCCCCCCCCCCCCCCCCCCCCCCCCCCCCCCCCCCCCCCCCCCCCTTTTAAACCCATAACACGGAATACGAGATTTAATAGACCGTCTCGTGGGCTCGGAGATGTGTATAAGAGACAGGCATATGTGTAGCCAAAGACTTCAAGGTTGCGTGCCATGTCTGACGTCCAAAAGGTCCCGTCATCAGAGGCGTAGAATGGCGTCAATGGACTCGTAGAATCTTGAAGGGTACCCTCTGTCTCTTATACACATCTGACGCTGCCGACGACGTGTCGTGGGGGTAGTGGGGGGGGGGGGGGGGGGGGGGTGAAGGGGGGGGGGGGGGGGGGGGGGGGGGGGGGGGGGGGGGGGGGGGGGGGGGGGGGGGGGGG
>NZ_JAELUG010000660.1 GCF_016429255.1 Rhizobium sp. ASV8 | reverse complement strand
CCCCCCCCCCCCCCCCCCCCCCCCCCCCCCCCCCCCCCCCCCCCCCCCCCCCCCCCCCCCCCCCCCCCCCCCCCCCCCCCCCTTTTTAATGCATAATACGCCATCCGAGATTTAATAGACCGTCTCGTGGGCTCGGAGATGTGTATAAGAGACAGGGATGCGGCCGCCTTGGACATCGTATGACCGGAACAGCAGACGCAGCAGTGTTGACTTGCCGCAACCACTGGGTCCAACGATAGCAACCTTCTTACCAGCCGGAATAGTAAGCGACAGGTTTTGAAGAATCAGCCTATCGACGTGCTGTCTCTTATACACATCTGACGCTGCCGACGACGTGTCGTGGGTGTAGATCTCGGTGGTGGCCGGGTGGTTAAAAGGGGGGGGGGGGGGGGGGGGGGGGGGGGGG
>NZ_JAELUG010000659.1 GCF_016429255.1 Rhizobium sp. ASV8 | reverse complement strand
CCCCCCCCCCCCCCCCCCCCCCCCCCCCCCCCCCCCCCCCCCCCCCCCCCCCCCCCCCCCCCCCCCCCCCCCCCCCACACATTACTCCTCCGCCCACCACCGACATCTACCCCCACGACACGTCGTCGGCAGCGTCAGATGTGTATAAGAGACAGCTCCTGAGCCGCCTGAAGCATAGAATCCAGCTGGCGGTATCTGCAGATTTTCTAAACCAATTGGCAAGAATCCGGCGGGTACAGTGCACCTGCCGGAGTTCACCAATGAGGGAGTCATTGACTTACCAACGAAAAATATACGCCGGCCTTTGCCTGACCTTGCTCTTCCTAAGCCCCATCGCCTCTGCCTGTCTCTTATACACATCTGACGCTGCCGACGACGTGTCGTGGGTGTGGGTGTCGGTGGGGGA
>NZ_JAELUG010000658.1 GCF_016429255.1 Rhizobium sp. ASV8 | reverse complement strand
CCCCCCCCCCCCCCCCCCCCCCCCCCCCCCCCCCCCCCCCCCCCCCCCCCCCTTTTTCCCGCAGACGCCGGAATCCGAGATTTAATAGACCGTCTCGTGGGCTCGGAGATGTGTATAAGAGACAGCGCTATGCCGGGCAAAGCCTTGGCGAGCCGAGTCTAGCGACTGCTGGCTTGTATTCTGTGTGCTTATATTGCGCAAATCTTTTCCGAATGTGCCAGGTCGAGAGCCATGCATGGGATACTTTCCACTGTCACTGATAATGCTAGAAGCATCATCCCCAGACAGTAAATTATCCCGTTCACGAGCCTTGATCCGATCGTACAAAAGTTGGTCTCTCCTGTAGAGCTCACTGGACCATAGAACAGGGGCGTCCCTGTCTCTTATACACATCTGACGCTGCCGA
>NZ_JAELUG010000657.1 GCF_016429255.1 Rhizobium sp. ASV8 | reverse complement strand
CGGTTGTTATCCCACTTGACATAGGAGATTGGCGCGTCGCGCAGAATGGTTGACATGCTGTCGATAATGTAGTCCTGTACAGCAGGCAGAGCCACGTTCAAAACCAACTGGTTTCGCTGTTCACTTCGCGCGTATGTGCCCGCCTGAAGAACCCAATCAGGATGCTGTTCGAACAACTCGGACTTGGCGTTGACCATCTCGGGCTCAACCCAGATACCAAACTTGAGCTTCTCGTTTGACCCTGCAACAGGAATCTGGGTGGCTTTCTCAACCACTGGGCCGAGACCCTTAGGGAACCGATCCGGGTTGGGCTTCCAGTCGCCGAGGCCGGCATGATCGTTGACGCGGGGATACTTGATGCCGAACCAGCCATCATCCATAACAAAGAGCTTTACGCCAAGTTTTGC
>NZ_JAELUG010000656.1 GCF_016429255.1 Rhizobium sp. ASV8 | reverse complement strand
CATCAATTGCATGGACAATGCCGATTGGGAAACACGCGCCTCGATCAAACATAAACAGCGTCCACACAATTCTTCGACATTCTTCCAGCTCAATCCATGTCTTTTCTGTCTTGGTGCCAAGCATAAACATGACTTTATGATTCATTCCAACAACCTGGCCATATCCAATAGCCACAGCCTTTCGCCACGCCTCTCCGAGTGTGAGCCATGTGTGATTAAACTCGCCCTTCATCATCGATTCAAAAACGACTAGCAGAGCAGCCTGAAGTGTTTGATGCGGGTGTTGCGATGACGCCATTACTTTGGATAGCTCTGTCTTTGCGGCGGTATACCAGTAATCCGAATTCTGCCTGACACGTTTGTTCGGGTATGAGCTGGATGTTACGGCCAGAATCGCATATAAAAGG
>NZ_JAELUG010000655.1 GCF_016429255.1 Rhizobium sp. ASV8 | reverse complement strand
TAGCAAGCCTGAGTAGAAGTTTGAAAGTGTCGAATTTTGTTTTAGCGCCTGAACGGCCAAAGGCTGCCGCAGTGAACCCAGCTTACAAAAGCTTACTGTGACATGAAGTCCCATTTCAGTATTGTTTTATACTGTATGTCAAATTAAGCGTGGAGGGTACTTGACGATACATTAATCCAATTCAATTTAGGCATGGTTTAAATCTACCGTCCCGTTACAAATCTCCGAATGAGGCCGTTTCTTTGCAGCGCAAAGTGAGATAGCAGCTTACGATTTGGCAACACCACGTATTTTGGGCAGTTGCAAACACTCGGCCTTTCTTTTCTTTAGGTAATACATAAATGGTTACAAATAATTTGGCCAGGCTTTGCGCGAAATGACAGACTAATAACGGTCTTGTGTAGAAA
>NZ_JAELUG010000654.1 GCF_016429255.1 Rhizobium sp. ASV8 | reverse complement strand
GCCAATACCCAAACATCGAAAGTTGATAGGGAAGAAATTTGAATGAACCATCGCCGGCGCAAGGCCGTGCGATTCGAGAAGTTATCATGAATCACCAAAGAGCCCAGAGGGCATTGGTTTTTAATCTAATAAATACATCCCTTCCGAAGTCGGGATTTTTAGCATGTATTAGCTCTAGAATTACCACGGTTATCCAAGTAGTAAGGTACTATCAAATAAACGATAACTTATATAATGAGCCATTCGCAGTTTCGCTGTATAATTGCTTATACTTAGACATGCATGGCTTAATCCTGTCTCTTATACACATCTCCGAGCCCACGAGACGGTCTATTAAATCTCGTATTGCGTCTTATGCTTGAAAAAGGGGGGGGGGGGGGGGGGGGGGGGGGGGGGGGGGGGGGGGG
>NZ_JAELUG010000653.1 GCF_016429255.1 Rhizobium sp. ASV8 | reverse complement strand
GTCTCGTGGGCTCGGAGATGTGTATAAGAGACAGGAGTTGAGCTGGAGAGGCGTATTTTTAGATAACTCCTACAGTGTTCTGGGACGATGTATGACGGGATTTTGTGTCCCTTTTTATTTTTATTTTTGTTTTTAGTTTTTCTGTTTCGTTTCACAGTTGTAGGAATGTATGGCCTTGGCGAGAGTAATATGTGCAACGACACACAATGCAGCGTTGCATCCAACTCTGACGCCCACCCAGTCCGCGGTTCTCAAAAGTCGGTTTGCGGCAAATACTATGGAGTAATATGGTCCCAGCAATTCGGTCACCTAAACCTGTCTCTTATACACATCTGACGCTGCCGACGACGTGTCGTGGGTGTATGTGGGGGTGGGGGGGGGGGAGGGAAGGAGGGGGGGGGGGGGGG
>NZ_JAELUG010000652.1 GCF_016429255.1 Rhizobium sp. ASV8 | reverse complement strand
ACCAACGCCAACGTCCGCAACAAGTCGCAGCTTTCAGAGCTCTACTACCAGTGGACAACTTACCGTCTCGAAGTGCTCGCCCAGCGCGCCACCAGTGCCGCCAATGCTCTCCGCAAGCGCTATGCGGAGAATGTCGAGGCGACTGATGCCGATAATAAGGGGGGCATGTGCCGCGTTGAGACGGTTGATGTGGCCGAGGTGGAGAAATGGGCGAATGAACAGATCAAGTATATCCAGAGCACGCTGTACGAGATGAGACCTATTGGTCAGTAGACGATGAGAGTGAAATGCATGTTTATAGATTTTCGGTAGTCATTACTGGGGACTGATATTTTTTGTTTTTTCATTTTGTCATTATTTCGTGTTTCATACCTTGCGTTATTTCGTACATTAGCCAAAGAGAATGGG
>NZ_JAELUG010000068.1 GCF_016429255.1 Rhizobium sp. ASV8 | reverse complement strand
TCGGCTCCGATAGGGTGAGCCGCAAAGACGGACAGGCCGCATACCACGGCCAGTTTCAGCGCCATACCATGATATCTCATTGTCTTCCCCATAGTCGAAACTGGCTCTCAGCCACAACGAGCAAACCGGCATGCGCCGACGTTGCTTGCGAGATGGATGTAACTTGAAGATCAAATGCGTAGGCTGGAAGGTGCTAATTCAATACAGGAAATGTACGCCCCCCTGAATACCGCCGCATCATACCTCAACTTCACCGTCGGTAAAGCTACAAATGTGCAACTATTCTAAAGGCTAAATTTCCCCGATCTGATGAGCTTTAAGAAGAGCGGCTGATGACATGAAATCTATATCGACGCTGAAAAGCCTAAATTTTTCCCCAGGCCGTATACTGCAACCGAGTGGCTGCATTAACGGGAGCCGGCGGATCGCACGAGAAATGGATGCGCCATTGCAGGGGCAGGCGGCGCTGCCAACGGAGAGCTTATTGAAATCACTGGCATGTTGCACTTGGAAATAGGATGTACCTGGGACCGGATCGTTGTGAATTACGAATCCCTGACCCATACGCCGGATGAAACGACCAGCACAATCGCATTTTCAATTGTACGCCGAACAGGGGGCCAGTGGGAGAGAGTTGACTTCCGCTTGTCCGATGAGGCGCAGACCTACCTGGAGCACATCAAACAAGACATGCATGTGAAAGGTGGCGCGTACTGGACTTTCTGCGACGTGGCGATAGAGCATGACGGGCGCTATAAGTTTGATTATTCGTACGCTCCTCCTTACCGGCTGTCCGGCAATCTGCTTGACAAGCGTTTTGAAGGCTACCTCGAGCGTTATCTTTCCGAGAAGCGAGGGGCGTGAGCGTGACGAAACACAGATTGCGCTAATTGAGACTGCGGAAACAACACACACGTTCGTCTTTGTCAGACGACGTGATGTCAAGATTTTCATGTAGTCTGAGTTGGTCAGCGATAGAATGGTGCTGTCTCTCGTTCTTGATCCCTACGTTTCGATACAATTTCGCCGGTTTCCCAAACATCTCCGATACATTGGATTTCTAGTCTTCGTTTGTCGCCGCATTGGCAGGAACAACGGAGTTTTCCATGACTAGAAATGCAAAGATATTGCCGTCCGTACATCACGCAGGTTCACTCGTCTTCCTTACGATCGGCGCGATTATGCTCGCTCCGGCTGGGTATCTTCAGACCGCGAGCGCTGCCGATGCCGTAACGATCGCTTCGGCGGGCGCGCCGAAGGTCGATGAGACGATCCGTCCCTTTGAAGTGCATGTTCCACAGTCGCAGCTCGACGATTTGCGCCGACGTATCGCCGAGACACGCTGGCCCGACAAGGAAACGGTTGGCGATCAATCGCAGGGCATTCAATTGGCGCAGGTTCAGGATTTGGTACGATATTGGGGGACCGATTACGATTGGCGCAAGGCCGAAGCGCAGTTGAATGCCCTGCCCGAATTCATCACCACGATCGACGGCGTCGATATCCAGTTCATTCACGTCCGCTCGAAACACCCCAATGCGCTGCCGCTTATCCTCACCCATGGCTGGCCGGGCTCGACATTCGAATTCCTGAAGGCGATCGGCCCTCTCACCGATCCCGAGGCTTACGGCGGCCGTGCCGAGGACGCATTTGACGTCGTCATCCCTTCGATCCCCGGCTATGGCTTCTCGGGAAAACCGACCGAGCTCGGCTGGGGGCCGGAGCGCACGGCGGGAGCCTGGGATGTCCTGATGAAGCGGCTCGGCTATGACCACTACGTCTCCCAGGGTGGCGACCACGGCTCGGTCATTTCCGATGCGCTGGGACGCCTGGCGCCCAAGGGCCTACTCGCCATTCACCTCAATATGCCGGCCACCATCCCCGGCAACCTGGTCAAGCCAATCAACAGCGGCGACTCCGCCCCAGCGAGCCTGGCTCCCGAGGAGCGTGAGGCCTTCCAGTCTCTGAGCACATTCTTTGGGCGAAACGCCGCCTATGGCGCGCTGATGGTGACGCGACCACAGACGATCGGCTATTCGCTGTCGGATTCGCCGGCCGGCCTAGCTGCCTGGATGTACGAAAAGTTTGCCCAGTGGAGCGACAGCGACGGTGTTCCAGAGCGCGTCCTGTCCCGGGACGAGATGCTCAACGACATCACGCTTTACTGGCTGACGAACAGCAGTGCATCCTCATCGCGCTTCTATTGGGAAAACAACAACAACAATTTCAGCGCCGAAGCGCAGAAGACGATGGACATCAAGGTTCCGGTCGGTATCTCCGTCTTTCCGAAAGAGATCTACCAGGCGCCCGAAAGCTGGAGCAAGCAGGCCTACCCGACGCTCAACTACTACCATCGGGTCGCCAAGGGCGGACATTTTGCGGCCTGGGAACAGCCCCAGCTGTTTGCCGAAGAGCTGCGTGTTGCCTTCAAGCCTGCTCGCTGACGCATCGGATCATGCGGCGCGTCGGTGAAAACCTGTCGCGCCGCTCTGTTGTTGGTGTAGCTTCGGACAAGAAAGAAGCCGTCGACAAATCTCGGGATGATTCAGGTTCATCGGAAGTATGGTGGATTTGCATATCGTTATCAGGATTTTGCACTTCGTTTATATCCAAAGCCTTCCTTCCCAGAGACTTCTTGGTTTGGTGTACCTGGTTGAAAAGGCCAGAGGGAGCGCTCCAGACGAGCTTACATTTGGAAAACAAACGAGCTAGTGTCCCACAACGATGCATCCGAAGCGTATGGCTTCGGGCATGTGTCACGCTTTGGATACCTTGATTTCTAACTCGTTGGAAAGTCACTCGAAAATTATCGACCTCCATGTGCTTATTTCGCTTAGGAGTGGAAAGGAGATGAGGGTTACGCTGCAAGACTGAGCTTTGCCTGCTTGAGACGACCGTCCACGACGGCGGCTCGGACCTGCAAGACCCGATTAGCGCCAATCGGCGACCAGAGCATCTGAGGTTTCTTGTTTATGCGGGCATTGACGAGGCTGTTGGCTGCACTTTCGGCCGGCGAGCTAGATATCGGCTGTGAATCGGCGTCGCGCAATGACCCCGCCGATCTTTGGAAAATCAACACCTTGTAACGCCGATCTGCCCCCAATCACTGCGCCGATACACATCTAGAGTCTCACGCCGTACACGGCCAAGAATCCACCTAGCGTCTCCTTCACTTGTATGAACCGGGTAATCGGCTGGCCCAGCATGCCTGCCGATCGCTTCGGTGTTCAATGAACAACATTCGGTGGAATGGATCGCCTGGCGTGGGGCCGCGATCGCAGTTCCGCTTGTCGTTTGGCTTGGGCCGGTCCCTACGAATGCAGCTAGCAAATGGCGGCCAAAGCGATTGATCCAGAGGCGAACGGTTTCACGGCTGACGATCACTCCGCGCTCGGCAAGCAGGTCTTCCACATCCGCCGCGCTTAGGGCAAATCGGTGATAGGCCCACACCGCATAGGCAACAATGTCACGCGGAAAGCGAAACCCCTTCAGACGGGGAAAGGCGCTCGGTAATTTCATGGCACCTCGATACCCGCAACACCAAACTCAAACAACTTGGCAATACCCTGACCTCATCGGGCTGATCCGGGTTCAGCCATGCGCAAGGATGGCGCCGGCCAGGGGCGGGATAGACTGTTTGCAAATACCAACTCCCAGCCGATCATGGACAGCCGTGTCCGCCCTGAGTTCGCGGAGCGAGTTTTGTCAATCGATGATGCGATAGCAACGAATGGTGTGGCCCATTCGGAAAGTACAGCTGGGCCAATTTTTCACGCGATTGCCCCAATACGGTGCTAGACTTCCATGACATCGTCGAACGCTTCCGGAAAACTTTCCCGCGCCACCTTTTCGTTGATGATCAGCATCGCTTCATAGGAGAGAGGATCGAAATCCTTGTCTGCCGGCAGCACCTCACGCCCAAAGAGCAGGTTCAAGCGAGCGGCATCCAAATTGCCACGCTCGAAAGGGCCGGGGCCGAAATAGTGCCAGAGGGCATGCAGGAATGCCGCGTCGATCCGATGTTCGGCCGTGCCTGGCCGGGCGCGACGGGGTAGGATCTTGATCGGAGTGACGGCCTTGTGATTGGCGCGGCGAATGGTGAACTGAACGCCCGTTCCCGGCATGCCGGATGGGAAACCACGGTGCTTGGTCATATCGGAAATCTTGGGCATGCCTATTATGTCTCACTCACCATGGGATCGGGTCGATGCCTCTTCCGCTGTCGGATGATTTGATGGGAAGGACGACGAAATCGCACCTTGTCGCAATTTCCATCTCGTCGTCAATCCGGCTGTCGGTCTTTTGCTTGTCGCCAGGAATTGAAACACGGCCCTTGTCCGACGAGAGGTGCCACCACGGCCTTGAGGTATCTTGGTAAGGGCAAGCGATCGACTCGGTGGTCGCCTTCCGTCCTATCTTGCGTGCGCATATTGCCCGGCCAGCGCTCGTCCAGCGGCGCGGCCGGAGAAAATGCAGCCCCCCAAGAATGTGCCTTCAAGCGCGTTGTAGCCATGTACGCCGCCGCCACCGAACCCGGCAACTTCGCCGGCGGCGTAGAGCCCGGGGAAAGGGTTGCCGTCCGGTCGCATCACCTGCGAATGAAGGTTAGTTTCGATCCCGCCAAGCGTCTTGCGCGTGAGAATGTTGAGACGAACGGCGATGAGCGGCCCGTGCCTGAGATCAAGCAGCCGATGTGGTTTGATGATGCGCAACCGATCGCTTAGATAACGCCGCGCATTCGCAATGGCCATGAGCTGAGCGTCCTTGCTGTATTTGTTGTCGCATTCCCGGTCGCGTGCTTGCAACTGGCGCTCGACATGATCGTATTCCAGCTTCGGCCCACGGGCGAGCTCGTTCATGCCGGCGACAAGATCCTGCAGGTTGTCACGCACAACGAAGTCGACGCCGCTGCGCTTGAATGCTTCGATCGGCTCGGGTGCGTCCCTCGAAAGCCGGCTACGGAGCATGAGCATGATGTCCTTGCTTGTGATATCGGGATTCTGCTCAGAGCCCGACAGTACGAATTCCTTGCCAATGATCGACTGGTTGAGAATGAACCACGAATAGTCGTAGCCGGTGGAGAGGATCCGCCTGAGCGTTCCGAGCGTATTGAATCCGGGAAAGTTCGGCGCTTCCAAACGCTCGCCATTGGCGTCGAGCCACACCGCGGATGGTCCCGGAATGATCCGGATCGCGTGGTCGGGCCAGATCGGATCCCAGTTATGGATTCCCTCAACATAGTGCCACATCCGGTCGCGATTGACGATGTGGGCGCCCGCCGTTTCGGCAATCTCGAGCATTCGCCCGTCCACATGTGACGGCACGCCGGGGATCATGTGATTGGGAGCCTTACCCAGTCGATCGGTCGGCCAATTTCGGCGGATCAGGTCAAGGTTATGGCCGATCCCGCCGGTGCTCAACAGGACGGTCCGGGCACGATGCTCGAAGGAACCGATACCGGTGCGTGGCGACTTCTGACCGCGCTTGAGATCATCGCATGGCTCGAGAATCGTGCCGCGCACCCCGACGACGGCGCCTTGATCGACGATCAGCTCATCCACCTGGTGGCGGAACGCGAAGCGCACCAGACCCTGCTGCTCGCCCTCAAGCACAGGCTCGCGGAAGATACGCACCAGTTCCGGCCCCGTTCCCCATGTCAGGTGGAATCGAGGCACCGAATTGCCGTGCCCGAGTGCGTTGCCATCGCCGCGCTCGGCCCAGCCGACGGTCGGGAGGAACCGTAATCCGAGGTCATGCAGGTAGTTGCGTTTCTCACCGGTCGCGAACCGGATGTAGGCCTCGGCCCACTTGCGGGGCCAGTAATCCTCGGCGCGGTCGAACTGTGCCGAACCCATCCAGTCCTGCAGCGCCAGCTCGAAGGAGTCCTTGATCCGCATAAGCCGTTGCTCAGGGCTGTCGACGAGGAACAGTCCGCCAAGCGACCAAAATGCCTGGCCGCCGAGGTTGTTGCGGTTTTCCTGGTCGATGATCAGGACCATCCGCCCGGCTTTCACCAACTCGTAGGTCGCTACGAGACCGGCAAGGCCTGCGCCGACGACGATCACATTGACTTCGGTGGCGTTCATCTGTCATCCCCCATTGCAACGGAGCTCTCAATTGCTCAAGCCGGGCAAGTTGACACTCGTGAGCACGCTAATCTAGCAGTTTGTCGTCATTCGGCCTCAGCTCTACGGAAATGATTTCAGTTGGAGATCTGAAATGGCATTCAAGAGTTGCCCTAAAGAAACCAACACGGATGCATGATCATGAATTATACGATCAAGTGCCTTATCATCCTTTTGTCGTCCCAATGCCTCTTTCTGCCGGCAGTCGCCGGACCTTTGAAGGATCCAACTGGGCAAAGCCTTGATTCTTGCCTGCAGGATCCGAAAAATGGTTCCACCGGTGACCAAATAGCGTGTGAAACGAAAGCACTGGCGTCGTACGACAGGCGGATGAATGTGGCTTATTCGAAGCTCCTGAAGGAGCTTCCGACGCAGGCAGGGCAAGACCTGCGGGCCGCTCAGCGCGGTTGGATCGCGTATCGGGAAATGGAGGCCCGGGCTCGTGGAGGCCTGTTTGCCACCACGCAAGGGAGCATGTACGCACCAATGCAAGCCGATGCCGAAAGCGATCTGACGCGGGACAGGGCACTGCTCCTCGAGAGTTATGTTCGTGTCCTGGAGATCGATGGACGATGACAAAGCGCATCATTTCCCGGTCGACGCTGGCGCATGCAAGTCGAAAAATGATCTTGGGCACCATAGGTCGCTGTCACGTCTTGCAATCACCCATATTGATCGATGGGATGGTCTGTCGGCCAGATTGTGAATCGGCGTCGCGCAATGACCCCGCCGATCTTTGGAAAATCAACACCTTTTAACGCCGATCTGCCCCCAATCACTGCGCCGATACACAGATTGGGGTTTCTGCTGAAATACAACTTCATTTGGATTTGTCTCCGGTGTCCTCATCGCAGTAGACGACCGGAGGCTCGCCTTTTCGACAATCGCGGATCAGAAAAATTCAAATGGTCGCCGCGTTTGATGGATATTCGAAGATGACTGTGTGGAAGGCCAAAGCCTCCAATGTACAATTCGTGGCAACAAATGATTTCAACCGAGCAGCCTTGCTCCTACCAGGCCGTCCGCGCGGTGCTGAGGGCATATGAAAGACACGACGATACTTTCACGGCGAGTGGACTGACCGTGATGGCGCAGTTTCCAGGACAGAATAGCTTATGTGCCTTGAGATGCTTCAGCAGCTCATCAATGGTGCGTTTGTCTGTAAGCGGAAATGAAGTTGTCATTGCGCGTTTCCTGCAGCGGGGAAAATAACACAAGGGAGTTAGGAGCGATTTTCTTCGCGCAGCAACAAGAATTTTTCAATGAACAAATTAAAATCGATTAGCTCAGAATCTTGATTTTTTAAAATCGATTTAAAAGTGTGGCGTCGAGTTTCGACTAAGCGCGACGCTCGTTTTGGGGCCTGTTCCCATGTACGCGGAAGTGTTCGCTATGCGGGAGGACTGCCGCCAAGGGGGTTCGCCAGTCGCGCAATCGCTGTCCGGTGCGCGACGCTTCCTTAGGCAAAGTGTGTGCAAGGTATTTGTGGTTAAGTCCAAGTCAACGGCTACGCGGTCGTTCAGGCGCTTTGATCCCTCCCGGAGCGTGTTGAAAGTGCGCTTGGGGTTGCCGACGATCTGGCGAAGTCGACGAAGGCCCGTAATGTGGTCGGCAATTGTCTACGGCTTGGATAGTAGAGATGGAAGCCTGGATAGTACGGGCACCATTCCTCGAGAACCCGCACAAGCCGCCCCTGGTCAATTAGTTCCGCGACCTGGCCCTCGAATGCAAAGGCGACGCCTGCACCGTCGAGAGCCGCCTGCACGGCTAAATCCTGTTCGCCAAGGGTGAGCTGTCCAGAGACCTCCACGGAAAGCTCCACGCCGTCACGCTCGAACTCCCACGCAAAAAAGCGGCCGCTTTCGAAACGGAACTTAATGCAAGGTATGTTCTTCAGTTCGTCCGGAGTGCTCGGTGTCGGGTAGCGCCTGAAGAACTCTGGAGAGGCAACATAGGCTGAGCGTTGGGGAGGGCCGAGCGGAACGGTGATCATGTCCTGCGCAACGACATCTCCGAAGCGGACGCCAGCGTCAAATCCCGATGACACCATGTCCACGAGGGCATTGTTAACGACGATATCGACATTCACTCCGGGAAAGGCAGCTAGAAAACGGGTGACAATCGGTAGAAGTACCATCTGGGTCGAGGGCCTTGCGGCGTTGATGCGTAACCTACCAGTTGGCGTATCGCGAAAGGTGTTGAGGTCGTCCAGAGCGTCGTCAATGTCGCGAAAAGCCGGCGCCACGCGCGCTCGCAGCCGCTCGCCGGCCTCCGTCAGCGCGACGCTGCGCGTTGTCCGATTGAGAAGCCGAACCCCGAGATGTTCCTCCAGCGCGCGAAGAACATGGCTGAGAGCTGAAGGTGTGACGCCGATCTCGTCCGCCGCTCGGCGAAAGCTCCCGTGCCGCGCAATGGTGAGGAAAATGGCCAGGTGGTTGGGTTCGATGCGCTTCATTGCTGAATCATGCTCAATACCGCATGGAAAATCTAGAGGCTAATCTCAGCACCGCAAATGAACTAGGTCATTGGAGCCCGGCAGGACCGCAGGCAACAAGTAAGGAGACAACCCGATGAAGACTTGGTTTATCACGGGCGTGAGTTCTGGTTTAGGCCAGGCCATCGCCGAAGCAGCATTGGCGGCGGGCGACCGCGTCGTCGGCACGCTGCGAAACGAAAAGCATCTAAGCGCATTCGCGGCGCTGTCCGCAGGACGTTCCTTTGCCGTTGTCCTCGACGTGACAGATTATTCGGATGTCCAGCCGAGTATCGATCGCATCGAGCGAGAGGTTGGGCCTATCGATGTGCTCGTCAACAATGCCGGTTACGGGCATGAGGGGACATTTGAAGAATCGACGCTAGAAGATTTACGGCGGCAATTCGAAGTCAACGTTTTCGGCGCCGTCGCCGTAACGAAGGCCGTGCTGCCAAAAATGCGCAAGCGTCGTTCGGGCCACGTGATCAACGTCACCTCGATGGGCGGCCTCATCACCATGCCAAGCTTGAGTTTCTATCACGGCTCAAAGTTCGCGCTTGAAGGCTTGTCAGAAGCACTCGGCAAGGAAGTGAAAGACTTCGGCATCCATGTCACGGCAGTCGAGCCCGGTTCGTTTCGCACCGACTGGGCCGGGCGATCTATGAACCGCGCGCCGCGTGGAGTTGAGGATTATGACACGCTGATGAATCCGATCCGCGAGAGACGGATTGCGATGAGCGGCAAACAGCTTGGTAACCCTAAGAAGCTTGGCGAGGCCGTGGTTAAGCTCGTAAACAGCGAAAACCCACCTGCGCACCTGCTGCTGGGATCGGATGCGATCAAGCTGGTCGAGCAGAAATTGGAGAACCTTCGCGCCGAATATGCCGCCTGGAAGGAGGTGACGCTTTCGACCGACTTTATCGATGAAAGCGCCGCTGGCAATCCATTTGCCTAACCCCAGGTGTGATGAGACAAGGCCCTTGCTGCACAACCGTCCCAAATCATGACAGTGGCGACAGCGGTATGATCTACGCCAATCTCTCCGGCCAATATAGCATCGTAGGTTCCAAGATCGATTTTCTGGTTCTTGCTGTCATCTGCACTCGGCGCGCGAGGATCGGACTGGGCAAATCAATCATACTAACTATGATAACATTCGGACACGAGCACAGTTTCTAGGGTCTAATATCTAAGCGCCCCGGCGGAAACATAATTTCTATGAGCGCCGGGGCGCCACTTTGATGTGGAATTGCAAGCGCTGAATGAAGACGACTGTTCACTCTTTGAAAGGTGGCGCGGCAGAGGGTCGATAAAGGGCGCAAAGCTGATTAAGCTGAGCGCGTTAAGAGTGGCTTGGAGGTCGTGCCAGAGGGGAGTTACGAGCCTCATCTGGACTTGCTCCCTGCGACTGCAGAATCCCGGGTGTCGATTTCTGCTCAAGATTAAGCAGATTTGTCGCCCCACAATGGTCCTTGAAGTAGCCAACCGTTTCAAATCACTTCTGAAGGCAGGCCGGATCGAGGTCAAAATGGAAATACGGCTCAATTCAAGGCGAAAATCCACGCTGACACCCATGTGCCTTCGAGCTCTCCTTATCGCGCTCACGTGTGGACTGGCAGCGCAGGCAGCCCCGGCGACCGCTTTCGTTGGCAATCATCCGGCTGGGCATCTCGATGGTATCTTTACTCATCAATTCACCTTGGCGGGTGATCGGAAACCTCTGGGGCCGACGACCTATCAGAATTGGGGAGAACATTTGGCCGCCCAGGCCAAGCAGAGTGACGAGGATCGCTCTTGGGCTTTGGCCAATGTCACACCGGTGGTCGAAGGCCCCTGGGGTAGCATTGCCAGCACGAAGGTTTACTATTTTGGCATCGACGCAGCGGGCAAGCGGATCACGTTACCGGAAATCTCCAATCTCTGGCGCTTTAGGCCTGAAACTGTTCAGATCCCGGCCTCCGATCATGTCCACGATACCTACTATGTTGTCACTTCCAATCCGGATATCGTCATTCCTATTGAGCTTGGCCCTCTTATGCCGGGCATATTGATCGAGCGGCCGCGCGGTGAACACCCTCTCGAGGCTAAGGGCTTGATCGACGGGAAGGATTTTTACCTCCGCCAACGTGACGGATATTGGTCATTCTCAATCGGCGGCGCCGATGTCATGTCAAAGCCGGAGTGGTATCACGAAGAGAGCGACTACACTCGCGACGTACCGGACACTGGCACGGTCTATGCCTTCATCGCCAGGGTTGCAGCGCTATATAGAACCGGCGCATCCACCATGACCAATGGTTTGCGGCAGTAGGCAGGCCCAAGCTTGTTCCCGATGGATATGTTGGAGCAGCCGCGTAGTTGGCTTGCACGTCTCAAAAACGTTGTTCGGCAAGATCAGTGCAGTCGAATTCACTTCGAACTAAACGAGTTGATTGCGTCGGCCAAACTAAACGCCGGCGCTGGAATCGGATCCAGAGTTACGCTCTCTCGATGGGAAAGAGCCTTTGCAAATTGAGTTTCGCAGCGGGATTTCCGTGTTCATCTGCCTTGCGGTACCAAGCAACGGCTTGCCTGATGTCTCGCGGTACACCAAGGCCATGTTCAAACATCAGACCTATATTGTTTTCTGCGGCAGCGTCGCCCTGCTCGGCAGCCTTACGGAGCCAAACGATGGCCTGGGCATAGTCTTGAACCGTCCCGCGACCATGCTCGTACATTAGGCCGAGATTATTCTGCGCTTTAGGGTGGCCCTGCAGTGCGGCCTTTCGAAACCAGATGACGGCCTGCGCATCGTCCTGGTTTGTGAATCGGCGTCGCGCAATGACCCCGCCGATCTTTGGAAAATCAACACCTTGTAACGCCGATCTGCCCCCAATCACTGCGCCGATGCACATGCGGACGAGCTCGATCGAGGCGGTGCGATCGATGGTCGCCAATAGCTTCGGCGTCGCGATCCTCTCCGACATGGTGCATCGCCCCTGGTCGCTCGAAGGACGGCGCATCGAAACCGTCAACATCAGGACCCAGTGCCACCGATGGATATTGGCCTCGGGTGGCGTGCCAATATCGAGTTCACGCCACCAGTGCTGGCTTTCAGACGCTACTTCCAGCAGGCTTGCGGCCTGCCGGGCACAATGCCTGATACATATGGTGAAATTCCTCTCGCTATGCACTCGGGGAGCCTTGGAGGTGAATTCGGTTGGATTTCCGGGCAAGAGCGCAGGAAGGCTAGTAATATCTCGATTTCACTCTGATCAAGCGGCCGTACGCGGCCATATCACTTGCCCTCCGCATCGCGGATCGCGGCAATTGCCTCGATCTCGATCATCACTTCGGGATCATAGAGCGCCTTGACCTCAGCGATCGTGTCGGCCGGATAGGGTTCGGAGAAGAATTTCCGGCGCAGCTCGACCACCTCCTGGAAATTGCCCATGTCTGTAACGAAAATCGTCACCTTGATGACGTCTTTGAGGCTCGATCCTCCGGCCGTCAGCGCGCGGCGCAGATTGGCGAATGCCTGTTCGCCCTGCGCGCTGAAACCGCCTTCGACAATCCTTCCGTCCTCGTCCGCGCCAGCCTGACCGGAGACAAAGAGCAAATTGCCGAATCTGATCCCCTGCGACAGCAGGAAGGGCGCATAATTGTCCGGCTTGGTGACCACACGTTCCAGCTTCATCGTTTACTCCTTCGCATTTAGGGCTATGGTGAGAAAAAATACATTGATGCCCAGGTTGGTGCCCGGAATATTGCTCGGTAAATCCAGCATGACAAACTCCATATTGTCATCCGATAGATTAGGAAAATTCATCTATGATTCGACAGCTTCCGCCCTTGTCCGCGCTTCGTGCCTTCGAGGCCGCGGCGCGCCACGGCAGCTTCAAGCGGGCGGCGAGCGAGCTTGCGGTGACGCCCACTGCGGTCAGCCATCAGATTCGCGCACTGGAGGAACATGTCGGGATCGTCTTGTTCGAGCGGCGTACCCGGCAGGTCGTGCTGACAGATGCAGGGGCGCAGCTCTATCCGGTGTTGCGGGACGGCTTCGATGCGTTTGCGGAAGTAATCGGGCGCGTTATGCGTCGCCGGAGCCGCGCACAGGTGACGATTTCCGCGACAATCGCCTTCACGGCGCGTTGGATCGTTCCGCGCCTGACCGCGTTCCGCGCGCGGCATCCGGATATTGACCTGCAACTTCAGGCGTCCGACGAGGTGGTCAATCTCGACTCCCCCGGGATCGATATCGCCATCCGTTATGGTCGGGGTCCTTATCCGAGCTTTTCTGTGACGCCCTTGTTCGCGGATCGCTTTGCGCCGGTCTTCAACCCGATGCTGAAGGTCGCGAGTGTTTCCGATTTCGCTCAGCGGCCGCTGATCGACTTTCAATGGCGTCGGCGGCATCCCGACAATCCGACATGGTCGCGCTGGTTCGCCGAAGCTGGCTTGACTGAACCTATGGAGTCCGCCCAACTCCGATTCTCCGACGAGAGCCACGCAATCCAGGCTGCGGTCGCCGGGCAAGGCATCGCGTTGGCTAGCCTGGCGTTGGTGAGAGATGAACTCGCGGCTGGCCAGCTGGTGCAACCGTTCGGCCCATTAATCGCCGGCTTCCGTCATCACGTTCTGACACGGCTGGGTGAGCCGGCATCCGAGATTGCTGCCACCGTGCAATGGTTAGAGGCGGAGGCCGCGGATGTGCCCTGTCACTGAAGCCGAGCAAATGGCCGCTTCTGAACGACAGGACATCAGCGCTGACCGCGATCAAGGGCGGTGCAGAACGACGGCTCGCCGTAAGACTTGTCAGAAAGCAGATTGTCGGGAATCGGCCCCAAATCGGTCATTCTATCTAGGCAAAGCCAAGGTCCGGTGCCGAGGAAATTCAAATGGAAGCACATTTGCAATGACAGGGTCGACGGTTCCAATCGCTTCATATCAATCATTTTTGGCTGCGCCCACAGCTTAACGGAATGACTTCGAGCCAGCCGGTCTGCGGGATTTACCGTGCTCTCCTCATGGTGGCGGCGCCTTACGCAGCGCCGCTGTCCATGTGCTGACGTGATTGACGACGGTGTTGACATGTTCGGCGATCGTGAAACCGGAGATGGCTTTTCTCGGCTGGAAGTCGTGATCTCCATCTTCGACCCATAGAATTTCGATCATGCTGGAGAGCTTGAAGCCAGAGACCTCCTCTCGCGATCCGAACAGGTCGCGCGTTCCTTGGCAGATGAGGGTAGGTGTCTTCATTTCCTCAAGATGAGCGGTCCGCAAGCTCTGCGGTTTTCCGATCGGGTGGAACGGATAGCCGAAGCACAGCAGTCCGGAGATCTTGCCCGTATCGCGAAGTTCATCCGCGACCGTGCTGGCCACGCGTCCGCCCATGGATTTTCCCGCGATGACAAGCGTTCCTGGCGCACCGAGTTCATCGATCACCGCTTTATATTCCTGCTTGAGAAGTTCGGCGCGCGGGGGCGGCGACCGTTTTCCGGTGGAACGTCGTGCTGCCATGTAATCGAACTCGAACCGGACGACCCGCAGGCCCTTATCGGCAAGTGCGCAAGACATGTTTTCCATCCATGTCGTATCCATTGCACCGCCCGCTCCATGGGCAAGGACGATCGTGATCTTGGCGTCTTCAGGGCCGATAACGAGAAAGTCATGGGACATTCAGATTTTTCTCTTGGTTCGTGACACCACTGTCATACCGATGCGGGAGCCGCTGTAAAAGAGCCGGTCGCGATCCACACAACCGCAGCAGGTACCGTCTTGTACCCGGCGCCTCATATAACAGCCATCTCCGGTACCCGAGTGGGCGGCGCAGATTCAGATCCTTTCAAAAGCAGCAAAAATTTTAGTCAATTGCTGAACGTGCGTGTTGCAGATTTTACACGACTATCTGAAAACGAGCGTGTGGCGCGAGGCGACGGCGCTACTTTTCGCTGTACTTTTTTAGAGAACTGATATTGATCACGGTAGGCCCATGATCGGCTACACCGCCTCCAGGTGAAATTTCATGAATTTTGACCGACATGCCGCTTGAGCAAGGTACGCCTTGCGCAAACGGATGGCTTTGACTTTGGGTATTTTGTATGTCCCCCGCCAATAAGACCCTTTCCTTCAAGATCCTGACATCTGCAGCTTTTCTTTCTTCGGCGCTTCTTGCTTTCCCGACAATGGCGCAGCAGCAGCCTGCGCCCGCGGCTAACACGGCTGCGAGCAGCGACGCCGCTCAAGGTGCCGCCCCTCAGACAGGCGAACAGCAACCAGCACCGCAGGCGCGTGTTCAGAAGTTTGATGACTGGTATTACCGTTGCATAGACGGCAAGGCGGCAGACGGTTCAGCGGCGACAAGCTGCGAAGTCGCACAGATTGCGACTGTCAAGCAAGGTGACCAGGACGTCAACATCCTGACGCTTGCCGTCGCCAAGGCCCCATCGGCACCACCAAGCACCAGCCCAAAAGGTGGCAAACAGCTCGCAAACGAGCTGATCCTGACGACGCTCGTGCCGCTTAACATGTATCTGCCCGCAGGCATCGGTATTGACGCCAGTGACAAGCCAGTCGTGCAACTCGCCTACCGCAATTGCAATCAGGCGGGCTGCTGGGCGCAACAGAAGTTGGACACTAAGATGGTCGCGGCTCTAGCCAAGGCAACGGATGGCATCGGCCACGTGCAGATGATGAATGGCCAGAAGGTCAACATCAAATTCTCGCTCAAGGGCCTCGCCGCGGCGCTCGAAGCTCTGCAGAAGCCTGCCTCGAAGTAACCCGCGCTAGGAACAATCCATGACCCTGGCTTTGGGGGCGATCCGTTCACGGATCGACCGCGGCTTCTTGAAGTCGTGCTCCGTCGCGCGCATTGTTGCGGTATTGCTGCCGACAGTCCTGCTTGCTTCCCAGGCTGCTGCGCAATCGCCGAGCGATGATTTCGCGCGGCGGCAGGCCCAGCAGGCCGAGCAGCAGCGACTTGATGCGCTACGTGATGCGACGCCGAAACCTCTGGCGAAGGCTGTGCATGAGAAGCAAACACCCGCTGCTACAAAAGGCGGCCCTTACTTCGAGGTCACTAGAATCCTCGTGGAAGGGGCGACGCAACTTTCGCCCGCCGCGATCGGCAAGACTACAGCAGCTTACGCCAAGCGCTGCATCGGCGTCGGCGATATCAATGTGCTCCTGCGCGATCTCACGCATCTTTACCTCGACAAGGGCCTGGTCGGCTCTCGCGTTTACGTGCCCGCGCAAAATATAGCCAAGACCCGGACGTTGCGGCTGATCGCCGTCGAGGGCACGCTCGCCGATATCTTCATCAACGGCAAGCCCGCACCTCGTTCCGGCGTAATTGCCACCGCATTTCCCGGCATGCGCGGCGAAATTACCAATCTTCGCGATATCGAGCAGGGGCTCGATCAGATCAACCGCATGAGCTCCAACAATGCGAAGACCGCCATGCTGCCGGGAGAGAAGGATGGCACATCTATCCTCAATATCGAAAACAAGCCAACCCATCCCTGGCATCTCTCGTTTGGCAACAGCAATCTCGGGCAATGGCAGACAGGCTATGCGAAGACGTCGGTTTCAGCCGGCTATGACAGCCTCCTCGGCCTCAACGACCAATGGAACTTTGCCTATGAGCACACAGGTCCGGATTATCCCTGGCGCAATGACGGTGTCGGTAAAAGCAACAGCTATTCCGGTAATGTCAGTCTTCCCTACGGCTACTGGACGTTTTCGGCGAATGGCTCCTGGTATGAATACAATAGCTCGATACCGGGCAATTTCGGGGCTCTGAACACCTCAGGCAATTCCAGACAGGCAGGCGTTGGCGCCAATCGCGTAATTTTCCGCGACAAGGACTCGATCACGACATTCAATAGCGGTCTCACTTATAAGGAAAGCAACAACTTCTTGCTTGGGAGCAAGATCGAGGTTGGCAGTCGCAAATATACGGTGGGCGATGTCGGGCTGTCCCATTCGCGTCGGATGTTGGGTGGCCTGTGGGTTTTCGATCTTTCCGTCAGCCAGGGATTGAGCATCTTTGACGCCGTTGCGCCGGACGCTCCCGGGGCTGGAGATGCGGACCCACGCTTCTCGAAATTGTCAGGCACGATCACGATGACGCGCCCGCTTGAGCTCGCGGACCAGCATTTCGAGCTCAACTCCATCGTGACGGGTCAATATTCTCCGGACAATCTGTTCGGAGCCGAGCAGATATCGATCGGCGGCTATTCTTCCGTGCGCGGCACGCGCGAGTCCATGGTCTTCGGCAATAACGGCTTTTTCATTCGCAACGATCTTGTCTGGCGCACGCAGCCCTTTGGGGACAACGCCGCGCTTGCCAAGGCGCTTGGGGAATTCCGCCCCTATCTCGGGCTCGACTATGGGCGGATCGCATCGCAGCGGCGCTATCACATCGATGGCGGCGATATGTTTGGCTGGACTGTCGGAGCCAAGCTTGCAGGCGGCAATATGAATTTCGACATCGGTTATTCGGACGTCCTCGGCGGCACGGTTAATCGCGTCAAAGCAGGCCTTGTCTTCGTAAATGCCTCAATTCGTTGGTAAATTGTATCGGGTAGCTACATGAGTTTAGCAGTGAAAAAAAACAGAGCCCTCTTGCTGCCAGTCGTTGCGCTGGTCAACTGCGCAATCCTCCTAACAGGCTGCGGTGGACGCGAAGCGCATCCGATCGCATCGACCGGGGCTGGCGACCGCGGATTGGAGTGTGCCGGGATATCACGCGAATTTTCGGCCAATGAACGTCAGATTCTCTCTACCGTAAAAGAACGATCCCAGGCACAGGGGAAGAATGTCATTCTTGGTGCGACGGGCGTCCTGCTCTTCTTCCCGGCGCTATTCTTCATGGATCCCAAATCCCCCGAAAAGATCGAGATCGACGCGTTGCGCAATCGCAACCAGGTGTTGACCGACCTTGCTCGTGCGAGAAAGTGCCCAGCGCCAAAGTCGCAACTGGGTGATCTCTACAAGAAGCTTGACGACGGGGTGAAGACGGCGCCCGCGGCGAGAAGCGGTTGAATTCGGCCTGTCGCCGGAGAGGTCTCTCGACGCGGCAATAGAGCCGTCTTGCCCACAGGCCGTGATTGCCTGGCGTCATTGCCGAGGTGTCATGTTCGACATACTACTTAAAATTGCGGAACGCGTTCCGTCCGCATCGATTGCTGCAAAGGCTTAAAATGAGCAGGAAGATCGCGTTGGTTGGATCGAAGCTTACAACTTTGGATCAAAGGACCGCAAACGGCCTGATTGGGCGAGCTGCGCGTTTTGCCCACGGGTCGCTTGCCCTGACGCTCAGTGTTCTTCTGTTTCTGCAGCCAGCGATTGCCAATGCACAGTCGGTCTCGGCGGCCGGATCGGCACCCGTTGCCAATCAGCCGGGCGTCGGCGCCGCACCCAATGGTGTCCCGCTCGTCGATATCGTGACCCCGAACGGCGCCGGTCTCTCCCACAATAAGTACGACAATTTTAACGTCGGCACGAAAGGCCTCATCCTCAATAATTTCAACGGCGAGCAAGGCACCTCCAACCTCGGTGGTGTAACTCCCGGTAACCCCAACCTGAAGAATTCCGGTCCGGCCTCCGTCATTCTCAACGAGGTTACCTCGGGCAATCGCTCGGCGCTGAACGGTCCGACGGAAGTCTATGGCGGCAGGGCAGATGTCATCATCGCCAATCCGAACGGCATTACCTGCAACGGCTGTGGTTTCATCAATACGCCGCGGGCCACGCTGACGACAGGCATACCCAACATCGGTGCGGACGGAAGCCTTACCGGTTTCACGGTCAATGGCGGCGATGTCACCTTCGAGGGGGCAGGCGGAAACTTTGCAGCTGCTCCCGGTTCCGTGGATATGTTCGATGTCGTTGCGCGCAATATCCACGTCAATGCGCCATTATACGGCAAGAGCATCAGGCTGACGGGTGGCGCCAGCAAATATGACTATAAAACTGGCGATTCCACTGCGCTGACGGCAGCATCAGGCACGCCGGAATACGCCATCGATGGCACCGCGCTCGGCGCCATGCAGGCCGACCGCATCAAGGTGGTCGTTACCGAAAAAGGTGCCGGCGTCAAAATGAGCGGCGACATGGCCGCGAATGCAGGCGAGCTGTCGCTATCGGCCGACGGCAAGATCTCGATCGGCAACGCCTCAGGAAGCCAGGGCATCAGCATCACGTCGAAGAGACAAGTTACGGCAGCCAAAATTACCTCGAAGCAAAAGCTCTCTATCCAGGCAAACCAGGGTGTTAACCTGCAGACCGTCGCAGCCGATGGCGACATTATTCTGGCCAATGGCGCGGGTCTCTTGAGCGTATCCGGCGATGTCAATGGCGGCACAACCCTACAGCTGAGCTCGGACGGCGGGATTAATGTCGGCAGCGTGACTGCTGGCAACGGTGCGGCAATGCTCTCGACGGCCTCCGGCGATATTGCGATTGCCGGTGCGGCCAATAGCACCGGTGACCTTAGCCTGACGGCTACCTCCGGTGCGATCTCGGCCTCCTCGTTGCAAGGCAGCCGGAACATCGCATTGAACGCAGCTCTCGACATTGCCGTTGTCGGCTATATGCAGGCGCAAGGTAATCTCAATGCCGTAGGCCGGTCGATCACAGCTGGAAAGGTGCTCTCCGGCATCAATATAGCCGCCACCAGCGCCGATCCAAATGGCAATGTGGTACTTGGTACATTCGGCGGTGATCTCGGCCTGACCGCGACTGGCGGTAATATCGCGACCGGAAATCTCGTGTCGGCCGGAAGCTTCAATATGAGCGCGACAGGCAATGTCGCGGCTGGGAGTATCCAGTCGACCAACGGTCTGGCAATAACGGCGGCATCCCTTGCGGCAAGCAGCATCACCTCTCATGGCGCGCTTGAGGTCAATGCCGCCGGCGGTCGAGTTGACGTCAGCGGCCAGGTCCTGGCTGCTGGGAGTGTCCAGATCTCGGGTTCTGCCATTCAGGCGGGCGCCGTTGCCGCCGGCGTCGACTTTGGCGCCACCAATGCGAACGGCGGCGGCATTGTTCTAGGTTCGTCAGGCACTCTCGGGCTAACCGCCACAGCGGGTAATATCGTTGCCGACAAACTGCTATCGGCCGGCGACCTGACCGCTGAGGCCAGTCTGCTGCAGGCCAATAACATTACCAGCCACGGCGCCGTCGGCATCGGCGGCGGTGTCAACGTCGCCAATCAATTGCTCAGCGCTGGCAATATCACCATCAACGGCAACGCTAGTGGTGTCAGCGTCGCTCTTCTCGCTTCTGGTGTCGATTTTGCCGCCACCAAAGCGGCGGCCGGCAATATCGTACTGACGAAAAGCGGCGATCTGACAATTAACGACAGCGCCGGCGCCATCCGGGCAGGCGCAGTGTTTGCTGCCGGTACGATCAACGCCACCGGTCAGACCATTACCGCCGACACGATCACCGGCCACAAGAACATCACGCTTTCCGGCACCAGCAGTGCAGCCGCCGGAAGCGGTAGCGTGGCCACGACGACCACAAGCGGTCGCGTTGACATCACGGGCCAGGTCCTCGGCGGCGGAAATGTCGGCATTGCCGGGTCGAGTATTGCGGCCGATGCCATCGTCTCTGGCGTCGATATTGCCGCCACCGATGCGGCGGGTGGGCGCATTACCCCCGGCCCAACGATAACGGGAACCGGCAATCTGACATTGACGGCCGCAGGTGCGATCGGCGCCGGAACGCTGCTCTCAGCGGGCGATCTAACCGCGAACGGTGGAATGATCACCGCCGGCAATATCTCCGCCCATCACGACATGGCGCTTGGCGGCGTTATCAGCGTCAGTGGCCAGATCCTGGGCGCGGGCAACGTATCGATCACTGGCCCAAGCCTGTCCGCTCAAAGCCTTGTTGCCGGCCTCGATTTTTCTGCCACCGATGCTGCCAATGGCAAAATTACCCTCGGCCAAAGCGCGACGATTGCCGGCAATCGCGCTGGTGATCTGACGGTATCGGTCAATGGCGCCGTCACGGCGCCCACGATTCAAGCCGCGGGCGTAATTGATATCAGCGGCGCGACCGTCACGGCGGATTCGATTATCGGCCACGAGAACGTCACCCTTGCCGGTGCCACCACCGTTAACAATCAGATCCTCGGGGGAAGCGACGTCAGCGTCTCCGGGCCAAGCATCAAGGCTGGTAGTCTCGTTTCCGGCGTCGACTTTGCCAGGACGGCTGCCGCCAACGGCAACATTGTGCTCGCCAGCAGTGGTGACCTGACGCTCTCGACCGCAAACGCGCTCAATGTCGGCTCACTGTTGTCAGCTGGCGGCCTCAATGCGGCAGCTTCGAATCTCACGGCAAACAGCGTGACCGCCCATGGTAACATGACACTCGGTGGCGCAATCAACGTAGCGCAGCAGATTCTTGGTTCCGGCAATGTACTGATCAGTGGGCAGAGCTTGTCCGTGCAAACTCTCGTCGCCGGCATCGACTTGGGCGCCACCAATGCCACCGGTGGCAATATCGCGCTGGGCCAGACTGGCGATCTAAAGGTCACGGTCAATGGCACGATCTCGGCACCGATAATCCAAGCTGCGGGCGTGATCGATGTCAGCGGCACCTCCATTGCCGCCGATGGGATGACAGGCCACAAGAACATTACGCTTTCCGGCGCCACCACTGTGTCCAATCAGATCCTCGGGGGAAGCAACGTCAGTGCCTCCGGGCCGAGCATCAAGGCCGGTAGTATCGTTTCCGGCGTCGACTTCGCCAGAACGACTGCCGCCAATGGCAACATCGTCCTCGCCAGCAATGGCGACCTGACGCTTTCGGCCGCGAGCGCACTCAACGTCGGCTCACTCCTGTCGGCGGGTGGTCTCAGTGCGACCGCTTCGAGCCTTGGGGCGAACAGCATCACCGCCCATAGTGACATGATGCTCGGCGGCGCCATCAGTGTAACGGGTCAGATCCTCGGCGCCGGCAATGTGCTGATCAGTGGGCAGAGCCTATCTGCGCAGACTATCGCGGCGGGTCTCGACTTCGGTGCCACTGACGCGGCAAACGGCAAAATTACCCTCGGCCAAAGCGGTGACTTGACGGTGCTGGTCAACGGCGCGGTGACGTCACCCACCATGCAGGCAGCCGGTGTGTTGAATGTCAGCGGCACATCCGTTACGGCAGATGCGATCACCGGCCATAAAAACATTATTCTTTCCGGTACGGCAGCTGGCATTGATGTCGCCAATCAGGTGCTTGGCGGGGGTAACGTTGGCATATCCGGTTCGAGCATCAAGGCCGGCGCGGTTATTTCCGGCGTCGACTTCACCGCGACGGCTGCCGCCAATGGGCATATCGTTCAGACAGCAAGTGGTGACTTGTCGGTAATTTCGCCCGGCAGCATCAACGCCGGTACACTATCGGCGGCCGGCAATCTTAGCGCCTCCGGCTCGACCGTCGCGGCCGACAACGTCACTGCACATGGCGGCGCCATGACACTCGCGGGTGCGATCAACGTCAACGGTCAGATCCTGGGCGCCGGCAATGTCCTCATTAGCGGACAAAGCCTGTCAGCGCGGACCGTCGTCGGCGGCCTCGACTTTGGTGCCACGGATGCGGCCGGCGGCAACATCGTCCTTGGTCAAATTGGCGATCTGACAGTGTCTGTCAATGGTGCTATAGCGACGCCGACCATACAGGCCGGCGGCACCGTCGATATTCGGGCCGCAACGGTCACCAGCGATGCGATTACCGGTCGCAAGGACATTACCGTTTCGGGGGTAAGCGGTCCCGTTCATGTGACTAGCCAGGTGCTTGGCGGTGGCAACATCAACCTCTCGGGTTCTGCTATTGACGCCGGCGCCATTATCTCCGGCGTCGACTTTGCCAAGACTGCCGCTGCCAATGGCAACATCGTGCTTTCTAGCAGTGGCGACCTGACGCTCTCGGCCGCAAATGCACTCAATGTCGGCTCACTCCTGTCAGCCGGCAGTCTCAGTGCGGCCGCTTCGAACCTCACTGCGAACAGCGTGACCGCCCATGGCGATATTAAGCTCGGTGGCGCAATCAACGTAGCGCAGCAGATTCTTGGTTCCGGCAATGTACTGATCAGTGGGCAGAGCTTGTCGGCGCAAACTCTCGTCGCTGGCATCGACTTTGACGCCACCAATGCTGCCGGTGGCAATATAGCGCTGGGCCACGCCGGCGATCTTAAGGTCACGGTCAATGGCACCGTTATGGCACCGACCATACAAGCTGCGGGTCTGGTCGACGTCAGCGGCACCTCTATCGCTGCCGACGCCATCACCGGCCACAAGGATGTCACGCTTTCCGGCGCCACCACCGTAACGAACCAGGTTCTCGGCGGTGGCAATGTCGGTATCTCCGGGCCGACCATCACGGTCGGCGCGGTCATCTCCGGCGTCGACTTTGCCGCGACCGCCGCCGCCAATGGACATATCGTTCAGACCGCAAGCGGCGATCTGACTCTTGGCTCAAGTGGCGCAATCGACGCCGGAACATTGCTGTCTGCGAGCGATCTTATTGCGAACGGCGCAACGATCACTGCCGGCAATATCTCTGCCCATCACGATATGACACTTGGCGGCGTGATCGACACGACGACTGCAAGCGGTCGCATTGACGTCAGTGGCCAGATCCTGGGCGCCGGCAACGTGTCGATCACCGGCTCGGGTCTGTCCGTCCAGAGCCTCGTTGCCGGCCTGGACTTCAGTGCCACCGATGCAGCCAATGGTAAAATCACTCTCGGCCCAGGCGGTGACCTGAAGGTCGCAACCAGCGGCGTTGTGACAGTGCCGACAGTTCAAGCCGCTGGTACCATCGATATCCGCGCTGCAGCGGTCACCAGCAACGCGATGACCGGTCACAAGGACATCACCGTCTCGGCCGTAAGCGGTCCCGTTGATGTGACCGGCCAGGTGCTGGGTGGTGGCAACGTCAATCTATCGGGTTCTGCCATCAAGGCCAACGCCATTATCTCCGGCATCGATTTCACTCGGACGGCTGCCGCTAACGGGCACATCGTTCAGACGACAAGCGGCGACATTTCCTTGACATCACCAGGTAGCATCAGCGTCGGCACATTGCAGTCGGCAGGCAATCTGACAGCCTCCGGTTTGAGCGTCTCTGCGGACAGCATCACAGCGTGGCACGACATGACGCTTGGCGGTGCCATCAACGTAAGTAGCCAGATCCTGGGTTCCGGAAATGTGCTGATCAGTGGCCAAAGCTTGTCGGCACAGACCGTCGTCGCCGGCATCGACTTTGGCGCCACCGATGCCGCCGGTGGTAATATTGTCCTCGGCCAGTCCGGTGACCTGAAGGTCACCACCAATGGTGCCGTGGCAGTGCCGACGATACAAGCAGCCGGCATGATCGATATCAGCGGCACTTCCATTGCCGCCGACGGGATCACGGGACACAAGGAAATCACGCTTTCCGGCGCTACCGCCGTAACGAACCAAGTCCTTGGCGGCGGCAATGTCGGCATTTCTGGTTCCAGTATCAAGGTTGGCACTGTCGTTTCCGGCGTCAACTTCGCCTCGACGGCGGCATCTGGTGGCGGCATCGTACTCGCCGGCGGCGGCGCTCTGACGCTTACTTCGACCGGCAACCTCAATGCGGGCGCGTTGCTTTCGGCCGGTTCTCTCGGCGCCGCAGGAGCCGCCATCAACGCCAATGCGGTGACAGCACATGGTGACATGACGCTTGCGGGAGCAATCAAGGTCGACAGCCAGATCCTAAGCTCAGGCAGTGTGCTGATCAGCGGCCAGAGCTTGTCGGCGCAGACTGTCGTGGCTGGTATCGACTTTAGTGAAACCAACGCCGCCGGCGGCAATATCGTCCTGGGTCAAACCGGTGACCTGAAGGTGGCAACGAGCGGCGTCGTGACAGTGCCGACAGTTCAAGCCGCTGGCATCATCGATATCCGCGCTGCAGCGGTCACCAGCAACGCGATGACCGGTCACAAGGACATCACCGTCTTGGCCGCAAGCGGTCCCGTTGATGTGACCAACCAGGTGCTGGGTGGTGGCAACGTCAATCTATCGGGTTCTGCCATCAAGGCCAACGCCATTATCTCCGGCATCGATTTCACTCGGACGGCTGCCGCCAACGGACATGTCATCCAAGCGGCAAGCGGCGATATTACCTTGACATCTCCGGGCGCCATCAGCGCCGGCACGTTGCTCTCAGCCGGCAATCTGAACGCTTCCGGCTCGACCATCACTGCAGATGGAATCACCGCCCACGGCGCCGTGACACTCGGCGGCGCGATCAGAGTTACAGACCAGATCCTCGGGTCGGGCAATGTATCGATCACCGGCCAGAACCTTTCCGCCCAAACCGTCGTAGCGGGCATCGACTTCGACGCGACCAACAGGGCAGGGGGTAGCATTGTCCTTGGTCAGTCGGGAGATCTGACTGTAACGGCCGGTGCCGCGGTGGCGGCGCTGACCATGCAGGCGGCCGGCGCCATCGATGTCAGCGGCGCGACCATCAACGCTAACGCGATCACTGGGCGTCGGGACATCACTGTTTCGGGTTCCACCACCGTCACAAGCCAAGTCCTTGGCGGTGGCAACATCGCTATCTCCGGTCCAGGCATCAAGGTCGGGACGGTGGTTTCCGGCGTCGATTTCACCAGAACTGCTGCCGCAAATGGCAATATTGTGCTCGCCAGTAGTGGTGACCTGGCGCTTGCCGCGACTGGCCTCGTCAACGCTAGCACTCTGCTCTCAGCTGGCAATTTGAACGCCTCAGGCTCGACCGTTGCAGCCGACGGCATCACTGCGCACGGTGCCGTAAAGCTCGGCGGCGCGATCAGCGTTACAAACCAGATCCTCGGATCTGGCAATGTATCGATCACCGGTCAAAGCCTGTCGGCGCAGACCGTTGTTGCAGGCATCGATTTTGCCGCGACAAATGCAGCCGCTGGCAACATTATCCTTGGCCAAAGCGGCGATTTGACGGTGAACGTCAATGGCGCCGTTGTGGCGCCGACCATACAGGCTGCGGGTGCCATCGATGTCGATGGCGCGTCCGTTGCAGCTGCCTCGATCACCGGCCACAGGGATATTAGCGTTTCCGGCACGGCAGGCGCGGGTGTGAATGTCGCCAACCAAGTGCTTGGCGGCGGCAACGTTGACATCTCCGGCTCAAGCATCAAAGCTGGCGCCATAGTGTCGGGCGTCGATTTCGCCGCAACGGCAGCGGCCAATGGAACCATCGTCCAAACGACAAGCGGCAACCTGACGCTCGCTTCAACCGGTTCTATCAATACCGGCACACTGCTCTCGGGCGGTGCGCTTTCGGCCAGCGGCTTGACCGTGAATGCGGATGCCGTCACAGCGCACGGCGATGTAACGCTTAATGGCGTCACCAGCATTACCGGCCAGATCCTGGGCTCCGGCAACGTATCGATTACCGGCCAGAGCCTGTCGGCGCAAACGGTTGTCGCCGGTATCGACTTCGCTGCTACCAACGCCTCTGGCGGCAATATCGTTGTTGGCCCGACGGGGGACCTGACAGCTCAATTGAGTGGTGGGTTCTCTGCATCAACGATGCAGGCAGCCGCAGCCATCAACGTCAATGCCGCGACCGTGACCGCCGATACCGCCACCGGTCATAAAGACATTACCCTTTCTGGGGCGACGACCGTTAATCGCCAGATCCTCGGTGGCGGCAATATTGGCATCTCCGGCTCAAGCATCAAGGCTGGAACTATCGTCTCCGGTGTCGACTTCGCCGCAACGGCAGCCGCTAATGGGAACATCGTCCAGACGACAAGCGGCAGCCTGACGCTCGCTTCGGCCGGTGCTATCAATACCGGCGCACTGCTCTCGGCCGGTGCTTTTTCTGCCAGCGGCGCAACCGTGAACGCGGATGCCGTGACAGCGCACGGCGACCTTACTCTCAATGGCGCGACCACGGTTGCGGGTCAAATCCTCGGCGCCGGCAACGTACTGATTACTGGCCAGAGCCTGTCGGCGCAAACGATTGTCGCCGGTATCGACTTCGCTGCTACCAACGCCTCTGGCGGCAATATCGCTCTTGGCGAGACTGGCGACGTGACGGCTCAACTGAGCGGTGGGCTCTCCGCGTCGACGCTTCAGGCCGCCGGTACCATCGACCTCAATGCCGCTACCGTGACCGCCGATACCGTCTCCGGGCACAAGGATATCGCTCTCGCCGGTGCGACCACCGTTAGTGGCCAAATTCTTGGCGGTGGGACTATTAGCGCCTCAGGCCCGAGCATTGCAGCAGGCGCAATTGTCTCCGGTGTCGATTTTGCTGGAACGGCCGCCACCAACGGCAATATCGTCCAGGCATCAAGTGGCGATGTGTCGCTGACTTCCTCAGGCGATATCACGGTCGGCACGCTTCTGTCGGCCGGGGATCTTACCGCTCAAGCGATGGATTTGACCGCAGGTAACATCACCAGCCATGGTAACACCAATCTGACGGCCAACGGCACGGCGGCAAACGGCCACGTGAATGTGAGCGGCCAGGTACTCTCCGCCGGCAATCTCCGCATTGAAGGCGCCAGCCTTAGCTCAGGCCTTCTCGTCTCCGGTGTCGATTTCGCGTCCACCAATGGGAGTGGTGGCAACATCGCTCTCGCCTCATCTGGCGCCATGAACCTTACCGTTGTTGGCAACGCGACGGCCGCCACTATTCTGTCGGCCGGCGATGTCACCGCGAATGCTGGCAATCTGAAGGCGAACAGCATCACCAGCCATGGCAAAGTCGGCATCGTCGGCAACGTCGATGTGAATAACCAGATCCTTGCCGCCGGCGACCTCACCATCAGCGGCAGCAGCATCAGTGCACCTACATTGATCTCCGGTATCGACTTTGCCGCCACCAACGGCGCCGGTGGCAATATCGTGCTGGCGTCATCGGGAGCCATGAACCTGACGGCCTCCGGTAGCATTACCGCCGCAACGATCCTTTCTGCTGGCGACATCACGGCGCATGCGGCTGATCTCATTGCCGGTAGCATCACCGCTCATGGTAACGCAGCCATTGTCGGCGATGTCGATGTCAGCAACCAGATCATTGCTGCTCGCAATCTCACGGTTAGCGGCGGCAGCATCAATGCGCCGGTCTTGATTTCGGGTGTCGATTTCGCTGCCACCAACGCCGGCGGCGGCATTGTGCTCGGAACTGCTGGCGATATGACGCTGACTGCGTCTGCCGGCATCCTGGGTCAGACGATGTTGTCGGCCGGCACAATCGATGCCAGCGGCGCTACGATCACGGCGAACACCGTTACCGGGCATAGCGACATTTCCCTTGCCGGCAGCAACAGCGTCAACGTGACCGGCCAGCTCCTTGCCGCCGGCGACGTCCTACTCTCCGGTTCGACTGTCCAACTGGGGCAAGCGGTTACCGGCGTCGATTTCGCCGCCACCGCGCGCTCTGCTAACGGCGCCATCGCTCTTGGACCAAACGGCGATCTGACCATCAATACCGAGAGTGCTTCAGCCAGCATGTTGATCGTCGCCGGCGGCATCAATGTTGCAGCGAACGCCTTTGCCGGCGGCAACATCACGGGCCACGGGGCAGTGACGATCGGTTCGTCGACCAATCCCGGCGTCGTTACCATCAACGGTCAGCTTCTTGGCGCTGGCGACGTTTCGATCATTGGATCCGATATCAGCGGCAAGGTCATCGTCGCCGGGGCAGATTTCACTGCAACCGGCCAAGCGACCAACGGCAATATCGTCCTTGGGCAGACGGGCGATCTAACCCTGAAAGCGACATCCGGCAACGCGACCTTCAACAGCCTGGTAGCGGCCGGCAACATAACGGCCAATGCGGCGAACAATGTCAGCGCCAACGTCGTCGCTCATGGCGAT
This sequence comes from Rhizobium sp. ASV8, assembly GCF_016429255.1. Taxonomy (GTDB): domain Bacteria; phylum Pseudomonadota; class Alphaproteobacteria; order Rhizobiales; family Rhizobiaceae; genus Rhizobium. The sequence continues at coordinate 8,650 of NZ_JAELUG010000068.1, read as the reverse complement.
CTGACTATTGGCGCCGGTAATGCCATCACTCTCACCGGCCAATCGCTCGGCGGTGGTGACATCAACCTCAACGCCCGGTCGATCATCGTCGACAGCTTGGTCTCAGGCGTCGACTTTTCCGCCACCAATGCGTCAGCCGATGGCACTCTGATGCTGCGGCGCACCGGCACCACGACGCTTGCCGCCTCAAACGGCGGCGTCAGCGCTAACTCATTGCTCTCGGGCGGCAATCTCGCCGCCACGGCGACTCAGAATATCAGCTATAGCAGTCTGCAAAGTCTGGGGAATGCCGCGCTCACAAGCCCAGGCGCCATTTCCTATACCAGTACGACCCGCGTCGGCGGGAATCTGACGCTGAACACTGGTGCGCTTGATCTGTCCGGTAGCAAAGGCAGCCGGTTGGCGGGCGGTGGTACTCTGATCGTCAATGCCTCATCCGCCAATCTCTCGGGCAGCAATCTTGTTTTCGGCGGTCTGAGCCTCAATCTGACAGGTAACGCTGATCTTTCGAATGCGCAGGTCAGCACCGTCACCAATGCGGGTGGTTCCGGCGACATCACGGTCTCCGCTGCAGGTCTTACGACGAACGCCAATACCGCACTGCTTGCGGCGCACGACCTGACGCTGAACTTGCCCTCGCTCGGCAATGCCGGGCAGCTGGCGGCCGGCAACAACCTCACCTTCAACATATCAGGCGATTTCTACAATAGCCCGTCCGGTCTCGTCTTCGCTGGCAACAATGCCAACTTCTTCGTTGGCGGCACGCTGACCAACAATCAGGGCGCGCTCCTTGCTCGTAACGGTCTTGCCATAGCAGGCCCAGGCGGCGGTCAGCGTAACGGCGCCGTGGTCAACTCCGCCGGCCTCATTCAGTCCGGCGACAGCATGTCGATCCTGACCAGCGGCCTGAGCAATGTCACCACCTCGGCACCGGCAATCCAGCGCAACGTGCTGCTGTCCAACGATATTCTGCATGCCTATGATCTCATCGATCAATCTGGTGGCGCCACCAGTCTCGTCCGCCAACTCATGCTGCAGGATCAGTTGATCAGCGGTGCTGGAGCTTCTGCGCAAATTCGCGCAGGCCGAGACCTGACCATCAACGCGACCAATTTGTGGAACTCGTACAGTTCGATCAAGTCCGACGGCAACATGCTGCTCACTGTGGCAGGTACACTCACCAATGACGGCGCCACGCTCAATCGCATTTCCGAGGTGACATGCAATAGCTCGACGTCTTGCCAGTATTACCCTGACAAGGCGGTAACGACGACAACACTGAACTGCAGCGGGCCTAACCGGCCCTGCATCGAAAATACCACGACAACTTATCAGCCCAACCCGAACGGCACGCGCGACCCCTCCCGGGATCTGAATCCCGGCACCACAGTTACCGGCGTTGCCGCGATCGGCGTGATCTCAGGCGTTATCCAGGCGCGCGGGGCGCTCGGCATCAATGGCGGCGGTGCGGTCAACAATGCTGTATCCAACGGATCCATTGCCGGTCAGGTTGCGATCGGCGCTGCGGCGACAACGAACAATCCGCTTGGCGCCTTGGGTAGCATGACTGCGGGCGGTGCATTGTTCAACGTCAATGCAGCGCTTTCCAACGTAGCCACCAATGGCGGCGCCACAGCGAGCAGTGGCCCCTCGCTTGCACGAAACGGTCCGGCGATCGGTTCGGGACCGCCGATCAGCAGCAACAATCTGCAGGCGCGCGGCAGCACGTCGATCAGTGGCGCCAGTTTGACCGCAAACACGGGCGCCACGCTAAGCGGTAATCAACTGAATGCCGCAACCGGTGCCTCGATCAACGGCGGCAACGCGATAGTGGCCGGCAATGCATCCGTCGCTGGCACGAGCCCGACAGCGGCCGGCAGCACTTCAATCGGCAACACCGGCATAATGGCAACCAGCAGCGCTGCGATCAGCGGCAGCGGCGTGACGGCGGCTACCGGCGCTGCGATCACCGGTAATGGTATGACCGCAGCGGCCGGTCCTGCGGTCAATGGTGGCGGTCTCGCCGCGGCGGCTGGGGCTTCTGTTAGCAGCAGTGGTGTTACCGCATCTAACGGTGCCTCAGTCAACAGCAGCGGCGTTACGGCAGCAGCAGGTCCAGCGATCGGCGGCAACATCCTGACGGCTGCCAGTGCTTCTGTTAGCCCGAACAGCCTGATGGGTAAGCTCACGACCGCGATCGGCAATAGCGGCAATCTCACCCAGATCCTGCAGACAAATGGCGCTCAGCTCGCAACCCTTGCGAAGCCGCAATCGGGCGGCGTCGGAGGCACGGTTCCGGGCCAGGTTTTCCTGTTCGAGACCCGGGCGGCCTTCCTTGATGTCTCCAAGTTCTATGGCTCAGCCTATTTCATAGACCGGATCGGCTATACGCCGGAGACCAAGGTTCCCTTCCTTGGAGATGCCTATTTCGACAACCAGCTCATCGATGAGCAGATGCGCCAACTGGTCGGAAACGGTCTCGGTGCTGGCTCGTTCGTCCCCGGCGACAATGCCACCGACCAGATGAAGGCACTGCTCGACAATGGTGTTGCCTATGCCGAGGCGCATGGCCTGGGTCTTGGGCAGCCGTTGACGCCGGAGCAGGCTGCGTCGCTGACGCAGTCGATGGTGATCTACCAGACGGAGGTCGTCGATGGCGCGCCGGTGCTGGTGCCGGTCGTCTATCTCTCCGCTGAAGACCGCGCCAAGACCACATCCGCGGCCATGATCGCCGGCAACACGGTCAGCATCGATGCCTCGAGCGTCGACAATTCCGGCGCGATTGCTGCGGCCGACGGCATGACCATCAATGCGGGCAGCATCAAGGCCAATGGCGGCGCTTTCCTCGCTGGCGGCAATCTGAACCTCAATGCCGAGAATGGCATTACGCTGGCGGCCCAGACGATGAACATCGGCGGGCAGACTGTAGTCACCGCCAACGGCGGCGTCACTGCCGGCGGCAATCTGAAAATGGATGCCGGCGCAGGCAGCCTGACGCTCAGCGGCACGAAGGTCGCCGCTGGCGGCGGCGCGCAGCTCTCCGGTCAGACAGTAACATTGGGCGCCGTCAAACAGGACAATGGCGGTGTCCAGACGCTGGTCGGCACCACCGTAGCCACCGGCGGCAATCTGAGCATTGCCGGTACCAACGGCGTCAACGTCATCGCCAGTTCCGCCAAAGTCGGCGGTGACCTGTCCATCGCCTCGTCCAGTGGCACTGTCAACATTATCTCTGCCGGCGTTCAGAATACGACGGTCGACATTAGCCGCGGCACGACTCTGACGACCACCAGCCTGACGCAGCAAGCCTCATCGCTGACAGCCGGTGGCGCCATGCTGGTGTCGGGCAATCAGGGCGTGTTGATCGGCGGCTCATCGCTTATGGCCGGCGGCAATCTCGGCATCGTCTCGACGAATGGCAATATTGCAATCGCAGCTTCTCAGGATCAGACGGCGAGCCAGTCGAAAACGACCGCGGGCTCGTACAACGGTTACAAGGGCGGTCAATCGTCCTCGACCGCGGTCACGAGCAATGGCTCGTCGATTACCTCGCAAAACGGCAACGTCATTGTCCAGGCCGATACCGGTAACATCAGCGTCATCGGCTCGGATGTCGCTGCCAAGGGTGGCGCGGCCAACCTCGTTGCCAAGGGCGACGTCACCATTGGAGAAGCAAGCAACGGTGCATCGTCGTCCAGCAAGTTCGGTTCGAAGAAGGCGACTGAGACGACGGCAACCGCCGAAGGCTCTTCGATCTACGGCCAGACCGGCGTCAATATCAATTCCACTGGCGGCGATGTCACGATTTCGGCCTCCGGCGTCACTGCCGGTGACGCCACCCACACGGCTGACGCCCATATTCAGGCTGCCGGCAATATCCTCATTGCCTCCGGCAAGGACACGAAGGAAACGACATCCGACAGTAAGAAGAGCGGCTTCCTCTCTTCTTCGAAGACCCATACGCATACTTATGATGAGGATACTGTCGGCTCCTCCGTCTCCGCCTCAGGCAACCTTAACGTAGCTGCTATCGGTGAGACCGTCGTCTCCGGCTCCAACATCGCCGCCGGCAACAATCTCTCCCTTTCTGGCTCGACCGTTACGATCATGGGCGCCGAGGAACAGCATGAGAGCGACAAGCAGGTCAAGAAATCCGGCATTGGCGTCGGCTCCGGCGGTGGCTTCATCTCGATCTATGGATCGAAGGACTCGAAAAGCAGCCAGAGCTCGACCGACAATATCGGTTCGGCGCTTTCGTCTGGTGGCACAACGACGATCACCTCCACCCAGGGCGACGTCAACATCTTCGGATCGTCCTCGCATTCCGGCGACGGTACGGTGATTTCCTCGGCACGCGACGTCAACATCGCGCCAGGTGCCGAAGAGCAGTCGTCGTCCAACCTGACCAAGCGCTCCGGCTTCGGCATCAACTTCCCGTCTGGTGACGGCAGCCTGTCGATCGGCATTGGTGTCGCCAAGTCGGAAGAGAAGCGTTCAAATGATGCCAACATCAATGCGGTCAGCACGCTAGACAGCTACGGCGGCATCACCATTGCCGCCAACCGCAACATCAACGACCAGTCTGGTAAGATCCTGGCCGCTGGCCAGATTGGCCTGCTCGCAGGCGATAACGTCAACATGCTCTCGAGCAACGACGTCACCAACGCCTCTGAGATGCAGAAGAAGAGTTTTGCTGGTGTCAGCCTATCGGTCCAATCGTCGCTGATCGCAGCCGGACAGCAAGCAATGCAGGCCGGCAGCCTGCTATCTGGGGATAACGGCATCTACGGGATCGCTCCCGCGGTCCTGGCCGGCGTCAAGGGTTATCAGGCGATCACGTCGACCTTGAAGGCCATCAATGCGGACCCCAATCCCATAACTGGCCATAAGCCTGCCGTCGCTGGAATCTCGCTGACTGCCGGCTATAGCTTCAGCGAAAGTTCGTCGGAATCGACGACATCAATCCCTGTTCCGCCCGAGATTCGCGGCAGCTCGGTGACCATCGTCGCCAAATCTGGTGATGTCGTCGGTCGCGGCGTGCAGGTCAGCGCCGGCATGGGCAAGGATGGCAAGACCCTGGCGGCCTCCGATGATCCCAACGATGGCAGTATGCTGATCTCGGCAGCCGGCAAGGTTGATTTTGAAAGCGTGCAGGCGACCAGCGACAGCAAGAGCAGCAGCAAGGCGGGTACTGTCAGCGTTGGCTTAGGCGCGAGCATCGATGCCAGCGGCAACATCTTCAATGCTGGCCCGACCGCAAACGCGGCCTATGGTTCCGGCAAGCAGGCTGCAAGCTCGGTGACGCAGGTCAATTCGAATATCAGCGGTACCAATACGGTAACGGTCGTTGCCGGTGATACATTGACGCTGGCAGGTGGCGTTGTTGCTGGCAAGACTGTGACTGCCGGTGCGGCGAATGGCATCACCATCGAAAGCCGCCAGGATACAGCTTCCTATGACGAGAAGTCGAGGAGCGCCGCGCTTGGCATCAGTTCCGGCGGCATCAGCGGCGGCTATAATCAGGGTACCATCAACGGCGACTATGCCAACGTTTCTCAACAGAGTGGCATCTTCGCTGGTACCGGTGGCTATCACATCAACACGAATGGCACCATCGATCTGAAGGGCGGCTTCATTGGCTCGACCGCCGATCCCGCCAACAATGATCTGACCGCAAATCAGATCCTCTATTCCAACATCGAAAACTCTATGTCGGCCTCCTCGAAGAGTTCCGGCTTCAGCTTGGTCGGTGCTGGCATCCCGATCCCGGTCGTTGGTCAACCGGCCAAGCAGGACGATTATGGCCAAACGTTGGCGACCGTCACGCCAGGCAACTGGAACTTGACGAGCCAGAGCCAGGACCTTTCCGACCTTAACACGGATGCTTCCAAGGCCAACAACACCGTCGATCCCTTCGACATCGATAAGCTGAAAGCCCAGCAGCAGAGTGCCGCGGCACTGTCGCAACTCGCCAATATGGCGATCGGCAGGTTGGCCAATGACATGCATTGGGAGGAAGGCAGCCCCGAGAAGGTCGCACTGCACGCCGCAGCCGCGGCCGTCATCGCACAGCTTGCCGGCGGCAACGCCGGTCAGGCCGCAGCCAGCGCGGCTGCGGAAGAGCTTGCCAACGGCATTCTGCAGCAAGTCCTCGCCGCCAATCCCAATCTGACCGACGTGCAAAAGGTTGCCATCGGCGAATGGGCAGCTGCCTTCATTGGCGCGGCCATCGGCGGCAACGGCGGCGCCGCCGCAAGTCTCGATAACTTCAATTACAACTATCTCAACGACAGGCAGGCGGTGGCGCTACGACATGCGGTCGACGCCTGCGCCAAAGGCAACGACGAAGCCTGCAATTTGCAGAAATCCCTCGGCATAACAGACACACAGAGCGACGAGAGTGTCAGGACCGCATGTGTGGGTGGAAGTAGCACGCCGAGTTGTCAAGCGGCGTTGGCTGGTCTACGTGAAGCCTATGCGTCATTGGTCGGCGGTCGGGACGGACTATCGTTCGAGGACCAGGCATTCCTTGACGCGTATATGCGTACGGAATTGGATCTGCTGAGCGATCCGGATGGCTCTAAACATCTGATCGCAGGATTCATGCTAGGGGGTGGCGCAGCCGCAGAAGGTGCCGCAGCTGCTGAGGCCAACGTCGCCGCGCAGGTCGGTAAAAACGCTGCTGCAGAAAAATCCTGGTTCGGGAGGATATGGAATGCGTGGTTCGAGAATCCTAACAGATCGACAAGCGCAGGGCTCGGCGCATGCAGTAGTGCCTGCGACAGCGAAGCAGGTTTGTTGGGTAGCGCAGGCGTCGCAAAGAATACTGTTGTCGCAACATACAGCCCCTTGAATCCAGGTCCGCTTTCAGCTGAAATAGCCAACACGTTTAGAAGCGGGACATATGCTGAAATGGTCGCGCAGCAACCGACCACGCTGTATCGTGTTTATGGAGGCACTGCGAACCAAATGGGTGGTTACTGGACTCAGGTTCCATCGGCTGGCCCTGTTCAATCTATTATTGATAGCGCTCTCCTGCCTCAATGGGGCAACACAGCCACCAACGTTGTAAAGATCGAGATCCCAGCAGGGACAAGGTACTTCACGGGCGCGGCCGCTCCCCAAGGTGGGTTAGTAGGTGGGGGCAACCAAGTGGTGTTCCCACCGGGAGTTAGGGTCGATTCTTCGTGGATAAAAACGCCATGAACGCTTGCAATTGGGAAGCAATTCACGGATTCGATTCGCCGGGAGAATACAAGCGTTTTTGCGTTTGGCTATCGGCGCAGGTCGATCTGGGCACTGTCGAGCATATTCCAGTAACGAAACCAAGCATCGACCTTATCTCTGGACTAGAGGAGCGATGGTATCGTTGCAAAGAATCTGGAGAAATATGGCGCTTGGTCGCTCCTGAAGCACCGTTTCGGGGGGTGTGGGGACCCGTCAATTGAAGGACGCTTGGGAACCGGTTCGTGATGGCCCGCAAGGCTGTAGTCATTCACGCACTGATATTGCTCGGCCTCGTGGCGCTATATTGGCCGATTGAACTCGTATTGTACGATTTCTTTCGAAACTCGAACTAGTCCGGGCTTTTAGACAGCCTGCCTGACTTTCACGCCAAATATGATTTCCGCTTCGAGGCGACCTTGACCTTCGCGCCGACGCCACGAATGTCTGCTTTTCGCAGTAGCCGTCTTTGCAGCCGACGGTCCCCTTCCGGCCCCAATCGGTTATCCTATACGGACAGTATGGATTGCCATTGCTGAGGAATTTCAGGCAGATAGCTCTTGCGACAACCGGGTCGCCGGTTTGATTCCCATCAAGAGCAAAGAGACGCCAGCGAACTTGGCGCCGCCGCGTTAGCGGCGGAATGGGCTCTTCCGAGGGGATATGTCTTCGCCATCGGCCGAGCGAATCGTCCCCGCGTGCCCGTCGATTTCAGGCCCGTGCAGCGTCTCGAACATCCAATTCCAATCGCATGTCAAAAATGGATGTTGGCCCTTTCGCAGAACGTTCCTAACGTCGTCGACAACGGGAATGTGAGATCGATTGTCTTGGCGTGGTCCGCCGAGCCATCGCTCTTGGCATGACGTACGAATGGACGATGGAAGGGAGTGGCTTGCGGCTTTGGTTGTCGGCCTCCTCCTGCTGAAGGCAATGGCAATGACGAAACAAATGACCTGCATGACGCTCTCGCACAGGACCCGTCTGGTGGCACTGCTTGCCTCGACGGCACTGGTGCATTCGACGGCGGTGCTTCTGGGCACGGCTGCATTGGCGCAGTCGCTGCCTTCGGGTGGTCAGGTGGCAGCGGGCAGTGCGACGATCGGGTCGCCATCGGCCGGGTCCCTGACGATCAACCAGACGAGCGGCAGCGCCGTCGTCAACTGGCAGAGTTTCGACGTCGGCAAGGGCAACCGCGTCACCTTCGTCCAGCCGGATGCCAATGCAGCCATCCTCAATCGCGTGACCGGTCAGACGACCTCGACCATAGCAGGCCAGATCAATGCCAATGGACAGGTCTACCTGATCAACCCGAACGGCATTGCCATTACCAAGACGGGCACGGTCAAGGCCGGCGCCTTCGTCGCCTCGACGCTCGGTATCTCCGACGACGACTTCATGACCGGCAAGCGGACGTTTACCGGCAATG